>CANISR010000176.1 GCA_947470105.1 Fidelibacterota bacterium
ATTTGAGACTCCGACACCGCGCGCAACTCAAATCCGAGCTTGCGGCTGTTTTTAAGACGCGTACCGCCGATGAATGGCTGAGCGCGCTGACCGATAACGCCGTACCGGCAGGCCCCATCTACGCCATGGATCAGGTTTTTGCCGATCCGCAGGTCAAGCACCTCGGGATGGCCGCGCCGCTCGATCATCCCGATCTCGGCCTTATCAGGGTCGTCGCATCGCCTATTGTTCTGTCGCGCACTCCGAGTAACATTAAGACGCCGACAGTCGAAGCGGGAGCCGACGCAGAAGAAATCCTGCAAGAGCTGGGCCTGTCGCCGTCGGAGATTGGCGTTTTGCGTTCGAATGGAACGGTCTAACGAAATGACAAAGCCAAATGGCACTGTCGAATTGTCCATCAGCGGTGGCGTTGCAAGCCTGATTTTGCAACAGCCGGATCGCATGAATGCGCTGACATTCGACATGTGGCGCTTGCTTCCCCAGCAGATTGCCCGGGCCGAGGCTGATCCTGATGTTCGCGTGTTGACCGTCACGGGCGCGGGCGAAACCGCCTTTTCGGCCGGCGCCGATATTTCGGAATTCGGCGAAAAGCGTACGGAGCCGGAGGCTGTCGCGCGTTATAACGATGCCATCCGTGAGGCATCGGCGGCTCTGCGCCAGACCCGGCTTCCCACGCTCGCGATGATCAGGGGGATTTGTTATGGGGGCGGTCTTGGGTTGGCGATGTGTTGTGACTTACGCTACGCGTCGTCCGATGCGCGATTTCGCATACCGGCGGGCCGGCTTGGACTGGGCTACGGCTTCCGCGATATCGCACTGTTGACCCATAGGGTTGGGCCAGGAGCGGTGGCGGAGATTCTTTATACCGCCGCTGTGATCGATGCGGATCGCGCGAAAGAGATCCGCCTAGTGCATAAAGTCTTCGCTAGCGAGAATTTTGTCGCTTCTGTCAATCTGGAGGTTGCCGCGATTGCAGGCAACGCGCCGCTGACGTTGCGCGCGGTCAAAACCGCTCTTCTCGCAATCGAGAATCCGCTGGTGAATAGATCGGTGGCGGAAGTCGATGACGCAGTCAAAGCCTGCTTCGACAGCTCGGATTATAGGGAAGGGCAGTTGGCCTTTCGGGAAAAGAGAAAGCCGCAGTTCCGAGGGGTGTAACCCGTTCAAGCGGCCGTGTGCCTGGGGAAGAGTCTTGTCATGGCCGGCGTCTCGATTAATCACTACTTGGCCCCTCCCGGGTATCCGCTGCAGTCATTCCTCGATGACGCCGTTGCCGCAGGTGCAAACGGCATCGGCATAACTGAACGCACGCTCTCTGAGGCAGCTCCTGCGGTGCTCAAGGCGATGTTACGCGAGCGGGAGCTCTGTGTGACGTCCGTGAACAGCGCCGGCTTTTTTCTCTGGGCCGATCCGGAGCGCGCCACATTACAGCATTCCACCAATGCAAGGCTCCTGGAGGCCGCCGCCGAATTGGCGGCTGATACGCTTGTGGTGATTGGCGGCGGGCTGCACGATATGGGCCCGCAGGACAACAAGCACGATTTGATACGGGCGCGGGCCGCGTTCGAGGCGGAACTGCCTGCGATGATCGAAGCAGCCAGAAAATATGGCGTGCGGCTCGGCGTGGAGCCGATGCACCCGCTGCGGATTTTTACCAAAGGAACGCTGAATACACTGGCGCAGGCCGCGGCACTCTGTGATCGCTTGCCGGGGCTCGGCGTCGTGCTCGATCTTTTTCATGTCTGGTGGGATCCGGATCTGGAGCCGATGCTGGCGCGGCTCCATGATCGTCTGACCCTTGTTCAGATTTCCGGCGTAATGCAGCCGCGGAATCAGAATGCGTTGCCGAAGCGGTGCCTTCCGAAACAAGGCGCAGCCGACGTCGGCTGGATACTCCGCGCGCTTAAGGCGTGCCGCTATCAGGGACGGTTTGAATTCGAGTTGTTCGCCGAGGACCTCGATGGGCAGAAAGTAGCAGAGGTTATGACGGCGGCCGTAACGGAGTTTGCGTCATTGTATGGCGAGCCAGAATGCCGGTCCTGATTACGGGGGGCTCCGGCTTTGTCGGCCTGAACATCGCCATCGCCCTTCTCAGGAAGGGCGAGTCCGTTGTCCTGTATGACATTGGCGGGCCTCCGCAGGCCGCCGAAGAGCATCTGCGCAGCGTGGGCCCGGGACTTGTGATCGAACGCGGTGATGTCCGGGACGGCCCGCGGCTCGCCACTACAATTCGTGCGCACCACATCGACCGTATAGTGCATGGCGCAGCCATCACCGCCGGGCCTCAGCGGGAAATTCAGCAAGCCAGGCTGATCACGGAGGTGAATCTCGGCGGGGCCATTGAGGTGCTTGAGGCGGCGCTTGCCTGCGGGATTTCGCGGGTGGTGCAGCTCGGTACTGGATCGGTCTTTGGCGTCACCAGCCTGAATGTCGAGCGTATCGAGGAGGAATTGGTTCCCGTGCCGGACAGTTTATACGGTATTACGAAATATGCCGCCGAGCGCGCGGCCTCCCGTTACCGCGACAAACGCGGGCTCGATGTCGTAACGGCACGCCTCGGCGTGGTGTTCGGTCATTGGGAGTACGATACCGGCGTGCGCGACACTTTGAGTCTGCCGTTGCAATTTCTCAAAGTGGCGGAGACGGGCGGAACGGCGCGGTTCAGGCCTGGGCTTCCGGACGACTGGATCTACGCTGCGGATGTGGCCGACGCCGTGGTCGCGTTGTTATATGCCCCCTCGCTTGGGCATGATGTGTATCAGATCGGGCGTGGACGCCGGTGGTCCATGATCGATTGGTGCGACCGGCTCCGGGGTGTGTTTCCCAGATTCGGCTATGCCCTGGTCGAAGGTGATGGTCCGGTCAATGTGGGTGCGGTCAGCCCCACAGCGCGGCCGCCCTTTTCAGCGGAGCGCCTTCGCCGTGATACGGGATTCTCGGCACGCTTCGACGAGACAAGCGCGTTCGACGATTATATTCATCCGCTGCATCGCAAAAATGATTAACGGTTTTCGCGGAAAGAGTGTCAAAAAGTATTAGAGGCCGATCAAGGAAGGCTCAACAATGCCGCCAGAAGCAGCGCAGAGATCGTCCACGCGGTGGCGTATTTTCCTGCTGGTTCTTTTGCTCGTCAGTGTGAACTACGTCGACCGCGCGTCGCTGTCGGTGGCGATGCCGCTGATCGGCAAGGAGTTTGATATCGGCCCGGCGATGCAGGGCGTCATCTTCAGTTCTTTTTTCTGGACCTATGCGTTGATGCAGATCCCAGGCGGTTGGCTCGCGGACCGGTATGGGCCGCGTATCGTCATCGCCGGGGCGGCAATCCTCTGGGGTGGGTTCCAAGCCCTGGCGGCTTTGGCCACCAGCGCGAGCGGCTTGCTGCTTGCCCGCGTCGGACTGGGATTCGCGGAGGGGCCGACGTTCCCTGCGGGGGGCAAACTCAATGCAGTCTGGTTGCCGCCGCATGAACGCGGGCGGGGTGCGGTGCTCATTGATGGCGGCGCCCCATTGGGCACGGCCCTGGGTGGTTTGATCATTGCCGCATTGATTGGGGCCTTCGACTCCTGGCGCACGGCATTTGTCGTTGCCGGAATTGGAACGATGCTGGCTGGCCTCTTTGCCTATTGGTACATCAGGAACAGTCCACGTGAACACCCGTCGGCAAATGCTGTGGAGGTCGCCTATATCGCGAGTGAACACGCGAAAGAGGACGCCCAATTTCCGCTATTGCCGTCGGGAAAAGGCTCGCCCCTGGATTTTATGCGGTTCCGGTCCTTCTGGGGCATGGTGTCCGGCTGGTCAGGCTTCAACCTGGTATTTTATGGCCTGGTCTCATGGGCTCCCAATTATCTTGCGGCGGAAAGGCAGTTTAGCCTGGCCGCGATCGGCGGAGCGACCTTTATCATCTTCGGCGCGGGCTTCGTCGGTGAGATCACGGGAGGGTTCCTGGCGGATTACTGGAAGATGCGCGGTGGTGCGACGAATGTGGTCATGCGCTCGATCCTTGGCGTTTCGGGGGCACTGACGACTGTATCCGTATTCGGGCTCACACTCGTGACCAGTCCTGTCGCCGCGGTCATATTGCTGTCCTCGACACTCTTCTTTCTGCGCTGGGGCGGGTTGTACTGGAGCATTCCGGCGACGCTGACAGACCGGGCGCGTGCGGGCGTTCTCGGCGGCATGATGAATCTCTTCGGCAATATCATGGGCATTCTTGTGCCGATCGTTGTCGGCGTCATCGTCCAAACCACCGGCAGCTATTTCCTGGCCCTCTTGTTTTTCACGGCGGCGGGTCTGCTCTATTGCGTCAGTTCCCTTACGATCGATTACAGCCGGAAGCTTCCGGTATAACCCGGTATAAATACATGGATGAAGCCGAGGTTCGCCGGCGGATAGATGGTCGCGGCTGGGGACCGTTCTTTAACAGGCTGTGGGTGGCGAGCGGCTTAGGCTGGATGGCCGACGCCATGAATATTGCCGCGCTCGGCCTGGTCCTCCCCCTCATTCTGTCCGACCTCAACCTCTCGAGAACCGAAGGCGGAACGATCGTTAGCGCGACGTTTGTCGGTTTTATGGTGGGTGCTGTCGTTACGGGCAAGCTGGCCGACCTCTTCGGACGCCGCACGCTGCTTATTGCCAACATTGTCCTTTTTAGCGCGGCGGCAGCACTTGTAGGTCTGGCTCAGAATTTCTGGATGCTCGTGCTTCTGCGATTTGTTCAAGGGGTCGGAATGGGGGGCGAGTTTCCTATCATCGGAACTTACCTCAGTGAGCTAAGCCCCCGGCATTATCGCGAACGCCTTGTCGGCCTGACTTCGGCATTTTTCTCGTATGCCTTCGCGCTGATTCCTCTTATCGGCATTTTTCTCGTGCCGGTCCTGGGGTGGAGGGGTCTTTTCTGGTCCCTTGTGATTCCCGTCGCTTTCGCCGTCTGGGCGCGGCGCGCACTGCCCGAGTCACCCATTTTCCTCGTTCGCAAAGGTCGGGCCGCCGCAGCAGAGGCGGCGCTGCAGGTGATCGAGGCGGGATCGGCGGCGCGGAGCGATACGGCCCGCGGCGCCCCAGCGGCAGGGGACGGGGACCGCGCCGGTAAAGTGGCATCGGGCCGGACTGTGCTCCTTGTTGCACTCTGGATACTGAATTTCTTCTGTCAGTACGGTTTTGTGAGCTGGATTCCGACCGCCATCGCCCAGACAAATTCCGACATATCATCCGGGTATTTGCTGACCTCGATCCTGTTCACCGGCATGATTGCCGGGTATCTGCTCAGCTCCTTCTGGGCGTATAAATTGAGCGCGAAAGTGTTTTTGACATTGGCGTTTCTCGAATTCGGGCTCTCGCTCATCCTGTTCGGTCTCTCCTCAAGCATCGTGCCCATGGTCGTTTTCGGTTGGCTCGCCGCCGCCGGATACGGGTTCACCACGATCTCCACCTACGCGTACACACCCCGTCAGTTTGAAACGACTGTACGCGGCACCGGAATGGGCCTCGTGACGGGTGCAGGCCGCATTGGGGCAATCACGGGGCCAATGGTTGTTGGCTGGCTGAATCCCGTCGGCGGTTTAGGGGCTTCGTTCATAGCCTTCGGCGCGGCGGCACTTCTGGCTGTTCCCGTGATCCTCATTCTGGAAAGACAGTCTCCCGCAGTCGGCCGCTCATGAGCCAGCGCATACTGCTAGGAATGCTGACGCCTTCGTCCAATACGGTATTGGAGCCGGTTTGCGCAGCCATGATGGCGGACGTCCCTAAGGCGTCCGCGCATTTCTCCAGGTTCCGGGTCACCGATATCTCGCTGGACGAGGCGGCGTTAGGACAGTTTCGAATGCAGCCGATGATCGACGCTGCTGCGCTTCTGGCCGACGCCCACGTTGACGCCATCTGCTGGAATGGTACTTCGGCAAGCTGGCTCGGCCTCGACCAGGACCGCGCCCTCTGCCGTGCGATCTTAGACGCTACAGGCATCGCAACCACGTCGTCCGTTCTCGCGCTCGAGCAGATATTCCGGAAGACCGGCGTCCGGCGCTTTGGCCTGGTCTCGCCCTATCTGGGATCGGTCCAGGAACGGATTGTCCAGACCTTCCGGAAGGAAGGCTTCGAATGTGCCGCGGAGCGCCATCTGGAGATCAGGGAGAATCACGCCTTCGCGGATGTGACCGGCGATACGCTCAGAGGCATGGTTCGCGCCGTTGCAGAGACACGGCCGGACGCGATTTGTATTCTCTGCACGAATCTGAACGGAGCGCCCCTGGTGGAGGCGCTGGAGGCCGAAACCGGGATCCCGGTCTATGACTCCGTCGCGACCGCGATCTGGGGTGCGCTCCGGGCGGCGAAGAAGCCTCCCGATGTGGTAAAGGGCTGGGGACGGCTGTTCCGGGAGGTTTTATGAAAATCCTGCTTGCCAACCCCAACACGTCACAGAGCGTCACGGACCGCATCGCCAAAGTGGCGCGGGCGTCGGCGTCACCTGGAACCGAACTTGTTGCGGTGACCGGCAGCGCCGGCGTTCCTTATATCGCCACGCGCGCGGACGTGGCGGTGGCCGGCCGCACGACCCTGGAACTGATGGCGGAACATGCCGGCGGCTGCGATGCGGCCATCGTCGCCGCGTTCGGCGATCCCGGCCTGGGCGGTGCGCGGGAGTTGCTCACCATCCCCGTCGTCGGAATGGCGGAGGCGGCGATGCTGACGGCCTGCATGCTGGGCCGGCGCTTTTCCATCGTGACGTTTTCTGTGTCCCTCGGTCCGTGGTACCGCGAATGCGTCGACTACAACGGCCTCGCGTCCAGGCTTGCGAGCATCCGCTGCCTGGACGGCCCCTTTGACGACATCGCAAGCGTGCAGGAGGAGAAGGAGGACCTGCTGGTCAATCTGTGCGCCCGCGCCGTTGACGAGGACCAGGCCGAGGTCGTCATCCTTGGCGGCGCGCCGCTGGCAGGCCTCGCCGCCCGTGTCGCCGGCCGCGTGCCGGTGCCCCTGGTCGACGGCGTCGCCGCGGCCGTCCACCAAGCCGAAACCCTCGCGGCGCTTGCGCCAAGAAAGGCGACCGCAGGGAGCTTCCGAAAACCTGCCGCGAAATCCATCGTCGGCGTTTCGGCGGCGTTGACACGGCTCTTTGATCACACGCGGTGAATGGTCAATGATTGTCTGCGTTTAGGGCGCCTTTCAACTTGGGGATAGGGCCCGTACGCCTGAGAAGGGGGGCAATATAGTGGGGCCCTTGCGGCCTTTGCGCCCCCGAAAGGAGAGTCCGCCTCTCTTTTGGCGGCATCGTGGAAGTCACGAAGTCTTATTTCGGAAGCTTGCCTTCAATCTCCATGTAGACTCGACCGATGGCGAGATCCTGCTTGCTGCGGGTCTGCGGCACTGTCGCGAAGGGACCCCAGTTGACCTGCTTCGTTGCTTCGCACACCGGGGGCCTGCCTTCGTTGGTGCAGGGGAGTCCAAGCGCATGCAGGCGCTTTCCTTCGGCGACGATGTATTCCTGGATTTTGAGCGACGCATCGAGGTCGGCCTTCATCTCAGCCATGCTGTCGACGAAGCCGTGGCCGGGAACGTACCAGGACACATCAAGCGTCTTGGCCTTCTTCAGCGTTGCAA
>CANISR010000177.1 GCA_947470105.1 Fidelibacterota bacterium
TCAACGCCCAGCAGTACAACGTCGCCAACGTCATCATCAGCTCCGGCAACCCGTTCATCCCGGCGTCGGTTCAGGCGCAGATGACGGCGCTGAAGATCACCCAGTTCACCCTGGGGACGATGAACGCCGACCTGGAGCGCATCCAGCAACTCAACGGCCGCACCGTCCTGCGCTTCGTTGCCGGCGCCAAGGGCAAGGTCGATGCATTCGACAACGCCTGGAACTGGGACGCCTACTTCCAGAAAGGCGTGAGCCGCGCCTCTGAAAACCTGACCACCACCCGGCGCAGCAACTACACCAATGCCGTTGACGCGGTGCGCGCACCCAGCGGCGCCATCGTCTGCCGCTCCACACTCACCAGCCCCAGCAATGGCTGCGTGCCCTACAACGTCATGGGGGTCGGTGTGAATTCGGAGGCCGCGCTGAACTACATCCGCTACAAGGCTCACCGCAATCAGCGTTTCTCCGAAGACGTCGCGGCGGCGACCGCGCGCGGGGAGCCATTCTCCAACTGGGCGGGCCAGGTGTCGCTGGCGCTCGGCATTGAGCACCGGCGCGAGGCAGTGAGCGGCGCATCCACCGACGTCGATCGTTCACTGGATCTGTTCGTCGGCAATTTCCTGCCCAATGCGGGCAGTTACACCGTCACTGAAGGATTTGTCGAAACCGTATTTCCGCTCGCCAAGGACACGGTCTGGGCGCGTTCATTGGATCTCAATGCGGCCATGCGCGGCACCGGTTACAGCGTCTCGGGCTATGTCACCACCTGGAAGCTCGGTCTCACCTACAACCCCATCGACGACATCCGCTTCCGCGCAACGCGCTCGCGCGACATCAGGGCGCCCAACCTGGGCGAGCTTTACCAGGCGGGCTCGACGACGGTGAACTTCCTGCGCGATCCGTTCAACAACAACAACACCATCCAGTCCTATCAAACGGTGTCGGGCAACCTCGGGCTAGTGCCGGAAAAGGCCGATACCCTCGGCCTTGGCGTGGTGATCCAGCCGCAGTTTTTCCCGGGCTTCAGCGCCTCGGCGGACTACTACAATATCAAGATCGGCGGTGCGATTGGCTCCTACGGCGCCCAGACCATTCTCGACCTGTGCTACGCGGGCCAGCAGATCTATTGCGACGCCATCACCCGCGGCTCCATCGGCGGTGTGGCGGCCATCACCGCCATGCGAATCCAGCCGTTCAACTTCGTCACCCAGAAAGCTCAGGGCCTCGATCTGGAGGCTAGCTACCGCACACGATTGGACGCCTTCAGTTCTGATTGGAACGGCGATGTCATTTTGCGCGCCTTGGCCACCCGCTACATCGAGAACTATCAGTTCTCGGGCGTACCGACCGACGACCCGACGGATTCGGTGGGTGGCAATGCCGGCAGCGGGCCGCCGAAGTGGCGCTACATGTTTTCGGCCACGTATAGTAACGACCCCATCGTCCTCAACGTCACCGGCCGCGGGATCAGCGCAGGCCTCCTGAACACGTCCTGGATCCAGTGCACATCGGGCTGCCCCGCCTCCACCACAAACCACATGACGGTGGAAAACAACTTCGCGCCCGGCGCCTTCTACTGGGACATGGCGCTGACTTACAAGTTCATGCATGGGGACAGCGGCACCGCCGAGGCGTTCTTCAACGTCAAGAATATCGCCAATACCGATCCGGCGATGATCCCCTGGGGCAACTCCGGCACCGATTATAACCGTGGGCCGTCCAACCCATCGCTGTATGACGTGCTGGGTCGTGTGTTCCGCGCCGGTATTCGTTTCACGATGTAGCCAATGAATTGGGACACGGGGGGAGACACGCGGAAGATCAGAGAACGCAGCTGAACACCGTTACGCTTTGAGCGCATCCGGCTTCGGGAAGGGGGCCGGGCGGGCCCGTGGGTCATGCGCCAAGGCGGCTGAACAGTCGTTTGATCATTTGCCATCACTGGCGTCACTGGCGCCGCATCATCGATCGGGGAGGATCATGACGAATAGCGATTCACGCTCCGCCGGCATTTCCACTGTGAGAGCCCGCGCCCTTTCCACCGTCAGCCTGCTTACGCTGGGCACATTTTTCGCAGCATCCACATTTGCGCAGACGCCCCCGGCGACGGCCCAGGCCGCACCGGTCGAGGAAATCATCGTCAGCGGTTCACGCATCGTGCGCGACGGGTTCGAGGCGCCGACGCCGGTGTCCGTCATCGGCGTTGAACAATTCGAAAAAGCCGGCACGCCCAACATCGCCGACTACGTTAATCAATTGCCGGCCCTCGCCGGCGGCTTCACGCCCGCGACCACGCGCAAAAACAGCAGCGCCGGTCAGTCTGGTCTGAACACCATGAGCCTGCGTGCTCTCGGCGCGGGCAGGACCCTCGTGTTGCTCGACGGCCAGCGGTCGGTCGGGTCGCATATCAACGGGGTCGTCGATATCAACAATTTCCCGCAGGACCTCGTGTCCCGCGTGGACGTCGTGACCGGCGGCGCCTCGGCCGCCTACGGCTCGGACGCGCTTTCGGGTGTTGTGAACTTCGTGCTCGATAAAGAGTATACCGGCCTCAAGGGGGAGGTTGCGGGCGGCGTGACCACCTACGGCGACAATAGGAACTGGGGCGCGAAGCTGACAGGCGGAACACCCTTCGCCGGCGGTCGCGGCCACTTCCTCCTCAGCAGCGAGATCTCCATGGTGCCCGGCATTCACTACTCCAGACGGGATTGGGGATTGAAGGGCTGGCACCTGTTCTTCAATCCGGCCTATACGCCGACCAATGGCCAGCCGGAACTCATTGCCCGGGAGCGGGTCGGCCTGAGCACGGCGACACTCGGCGGCATCATTACCAATACGGCGCTGCGCGGCATCGAGTTCGGGCCCGGCGGCGTGCCGGTGCAGCACAACATGGGCTCCATCGTCAGCGACCCGTTTCACGTGGGCGGCGACTGGGAGTCATCCAACATCGACGAAATGACCTCGCTGGAAGGGCAAGTGGACCGTCAATCTGTGTTCACGCGCTTCAGCTACGACGTGGCGGATAACATCACGGTGTTTGCGCAGGCCACCTGGGGCCACAGCTTTGCATTCAACATCAACAGCACCCAGTACGACCTGGCCAACAAGAACATCCTCTCCGGCAACCCCTTCATTCCGGCGTCGGTGCAGGCGCAGATGACGGCGCTGGGACTGAGCCGGTTCACCCTCGGCACCATGAACGGCGACATTCCGCGCATCGGCCACTTCCACGACCGCATCTTGAATCGCTATGTGGTCGGGGCGGACGGCAAGTTCGATGCGTTTGAAACCGGCTGGACCTGGAACGCCTACTACCAGAAGGGCATCAGCCGGCTGTCGGAAAACGTCCAGACTACCAATCGTATTCGCTATGCATTTGCCATCGATGCGGTGCGCCAGCCCACGACCGGCGCCATCATTTGCCGCATCAACCTGACGCAGCCGAACAACCCCTGCGTTCCGTACAATGTCATGGGCGTCGGCGTGAACAGCCAGGCGGCCATCAACTACATCGAGGGCTGGGCCTACCGTTACCAACGTTTCAACCAGGATGTGGCGGCGGTGTCTTTCAACGGTGAGCCGTTCTCCTCCTGGGCCGGCCCGGTGTCTCTCGCCTTCGGCGCGGAGCACCGCAAGGAACAGGTCACGGGCAAGTCCAACCCGGAGAATCTGGCCGCCGAGCTGTTTGTGGGGAACTACCGGCCGAATTTTGGCTCTTACACGGTGACGGAAGGTTTCGTCGAGACGGTAATTCCGCTGGCTAGCGGTACTTCCTGGGCGAAGGCTCTCGATCTCAACGCTGCCGTGCGCGCGACGAGTTACAGCACCTCAGGATACGTAACGACATGGAAGGGCGGCCTGACCTACGCGCCCATCGATGACCTGCGGTTCCGCTTCACGCGGTCTCGCGACATCCGCGCGCCCAATTTGGGGGAACTCTTCCAGACGGGTTTGACCAACGTCACGTTCCTGCGCGATCCCTTCAACAATAACCAGACGATTCAGGCGTACTTCGTCACCAGTGGTAATCTGGCCCTCGTGCCGGAGAAGGCGGATTCCATCGGGCTCGGCGCGGTATTGAGCCCGACGTTCATGACGGGGTTCCAGGCCTCGATCGACTACTACAAGATCAACGTCAAAGGCGGCATAGGGGCCCTGGGCGCCCAGACCATTATCGATCTCTGCTTCCAGGGGCAGCAAAAGTACTGTGCCGCCATAGACCGCGGGGTGGTGAACGGAGTTCCCATCGTCACGGAACTCCGGGTGCAGCCGTTCAATTTTTCCAGCCAGCGTGCACGGGGCATCGATTTCGAGGCGAGCTATCGCACGCCGCTGAGCAACATTGTGGAATCCTGGGACGGCAGCGTGACCGTCCGCGCGTTGGCGACGCGGTTCCTCGAAAATTATTCGGCCACCGGCGTGGGCAGCGATCCGCCGACCGACACCGTGGGCGCGCACAACGTCGGCATCTCCGGTGTGCCGAAGTGGCGGTACAACATTTCCTTCAACTACGGCACCGAGGCCTACAACTTCAATCTCACGGCGCGGGGCATCAGCGCCGGCGTGCTGGATACCGCCTGGATCGAGTGCAAAAGCGGCTGCCCCACGTCCACCATTGCGAACCGGACAACGGACTTCAACACTGCCGCCGGGGCGCTCTATTACGACGTTGCCCTGAGCTACAAGTTCCACCACACCGAATCCTTCAAGGCCGAGGCGTTCCTGAATATCCGTAACCTCATGGATAAAGATCCGGCCGTGATTCCCTCCGGCTACACCAGCACCGACTACAACACACCCGCTTTCAACCCCGCGCACTATGACTACCTGGGGCGCGTGTTCCGGGCTGGTATCCGTTTCACAATGTAGTCCAGGAGTTTGCGAAGTCAGAGAGTCCTGTAGCACCAGGATCAACACTGCCTAAGCGGCTGAGCAGCCGCCCCTACTATTTACAATCATCGGCGTCACTGACGCCGAATCATCGATCGAGGAGGATCATGTTGTATATCGATTCGCGCGCCGCCGGCATCTCCACAGTGAGGGGCCGCGCCCTGTCCACCGTCAGCTTGCTGGCGCTGGGCGCACTTTCCATTTCACCCGCACTCGCACAGACGCCCTCCACAGCCGGACCGGTGGAGGAAATCGTCGTCACCGGCAGTCGCGTGGTGCGTGACGGCTACGAGGCCCCCACACCGGTGTCAGTGATCGGCGCCGAGCAATTCGAAGCGGCCGGAACGCCGCAGATCGCCGACTTCGTCAACCAATTGCCGTCACTGTCCGGAAGCCAGAACCCTACCCAGACCGCCGTCAGTTCGGGCCTGCAGGGGCTCGCCGCGCTCAATCTGCGCGCGCTGGGTTCGACGCGGACCCTGGTGCTGCTTGATGGCCAGCGTTCGGTGCCGTCTGCGGTGACCGGGCAGGTGGACGTCAACAACATTCCCCAGGCGCTGGTGTCGCGCGTGGACGTGGTGACCGGCGGCGCGTCGGCGGCCTACGGGTCCGACGCGTTGTCCGGCGTGGTCAATTTCGTGCTCGATAAAACGTTCACCGGCGTCAAAGGCGTGATCGAGGGCGGCGTCACCACTTATGGCGATGACGGCAGCTGGAAGGTCGCATTAACCGGCGGCACGCCGTTCGCCAATGGCCGTGGCCACTTCCTGATCAATGGCGAGGCCAACCATACCGACGGCATTCAGGTCAACGACCGTGAGTGGAACTTGCGTGGCTGGAAGGTCATGGTCAATCCGCTCTACGGCACGGGCGCCGGCCAGAACCGCACGGTTCCGGAATATATCGTGGGCGACCGCACGGCGGTCACGTCCACCAACGGTGGGATCATCGTGTCCGGGCCGCTGAAGGGTATCGCCTTCGGCCCCGGCGGCACGCCCTATCAATACAACTACGGCCCCGTGACTCGTGATCCGTTCACCCAAGGCGGCGATTGGCGTAGCAGTGTCCAGGATATGTACACCGCACTCGACTCGCTGATCACGGCCGAGAGCGTATTCACGCGGGCGAGCTACGACATCACCGATGACATCAATGTCTTCTTCCAGGCGTCGTGGAACCGCACCTATGCCTATGCCGCGGACTCGCAGCAGTACAACGTTGGCAATATTTCGGTCAAAACCGACAACGCCTTCCTGCCGGCCTCAGTGGCGGCCCAGGCCCAAGCCCTCAAGCTGACGTCCTTGACGATCGGCTCATTCAGCCAGGATTTGGGCGCGTTCTATACCTCCAACGACCGCATCACCACCCGCTATGTCGTCGGCGGCAACGGCAGGTTCGACGCCTTCGATACCGGGTGGAGCTGGGACGCCTACTTTCAAAAAGGAGTCACCCGTGCGTCGGAGAACATCACCAACACCACCGTCAATTCCAACTTCGCCGCAGCGACCGACGCGGTGCGCGCGGCCAACGGCACCATCGTCTGCCGCGTCAACAACGACGCCAACCCGGCCAACGACGCCCCAGGCTGCGTTGCCTGGAACGTCTTCGGCATCGGCGTGAATTCACAAGCCGCGCTCAATTACATCACGGCGTCGCAGCCGCATCGCAACGAACGCTTCACCGAGGACGCGTTCTCGGCCAACGTCCGTGGCGAGCCGTTCTCGTCGTGGGCGGGGCCGATTTCGCTGGCGCTCGGGATCGAGCACCGTTCCGAAGGCGTCAGCGGCCGTTCGAGCGCGGAAGACCAGAAGAGCAATCTGTTCGTCGGCAACTTCCTGCCGAACTTCGGGAAATACACGGTCACTGAAGGGTTCGTCGAAACCGTCATCCCCTTGGCCAAGGATGTCGTCTGGGCCAAGTCGTTCGACCTCAACGGCGCCATCCGCGCCACCAGCTACAGCGTGTCGGGCTATGTCACGACCTGGAAGGTGGGGGCCACCTGGACGCCGATCGACGACGTCCGGTTCCGCGCCACCAAGTCACGGGATATCCGCGCCCCCAATCTCAACGATCTGTTTGCCGCCGGCACCGCCAATACCAACGGCGTGCTGGATCCGTTCAACGGCAATGCGCAGATCCAGTATGTGGGCTTCGCGGTCGGCAACACCAACCTCAAACCGGAGATCGCCGATACCACCGGCGTTGGCGTAGTCATCCAGCCTGCGTTCTTCCCCGGCTTCAACGCCTCAGTGGACTACTACAAACTCGATATCGACGGCGCCATCGGGTCGGTGAGCGCGCAGAACATCGTCGACCTGTGCTTTGCCGGTCAGCAGCAATTCTGCACCGCCATCACCCGCGGCGTGCAGAACGGCGTCCCCGTCATCAGCCGGATCCTGCTGCAGCCGTTCAACTTCGTCACCGAGAAGGCGAGCGGGATGGACATGGAAGCCAGTTATCGCACCAGGCTCGACGCGATTTCCGAAAACTGGGGCGGTGATCTGACAGTCCGGATGCTCGCGACCCACTTTATCTCGCGGTACTCGAACAACGGCATCAACCCCGCGACCGACGCGGTGGGCACCAACAGCGGCAGCGGTCCGCCGAACTGGCGTTATCTTGCCTCCGTCGCCTACGGTAACGACCCCATCAACATCGGGTTCACGCTGCGCGGCCTGTCGGGCGGCACCTACAACAACA
>CANISR010000178.1 GCA_947470105.1 Fidelibacterota bacterium
ACACAGGCAAAAGGCTATCTGCTGACGGAGTTTTACTCCGGCGCAACCAGATTATCCGGCCGCTTCAGGGAGGGATTATTGCTCCGGCGCTTACATTGAGAACCGCCTCGGCCCCGTGGTGCGGCGCCATCGGCTCAAAGGTGTGCCCGAACTCATTGCCGCCGTACGCGAGGGCGCCGAAGACCTTGCCGGCGAGGTCCTCGACTCAATGATGACCAAGGATACGGGCTTCTTCCGCGACTGGAAGCCGTTCGTCCACCTGCGCGACGAAAACCTGCGCGACCTGTCCCATGCGCGGGTGCGCGACAAATCGGTGCGCATTCTTTGCGCCGGCGTGTCTACCGGCCAGGAGGCCTACTCCGCTGCCCTGACGGTGCTGGAGAGTGGCTGGTTCATGAGCGATTGGAACGTGGATATTATCGGCATCGACCTGTCGGTCTCCGCGCTCGCCGTGGCGGCGCGCGCTGCCTATACGCAATTCGAGGTCCAGCGCGGTCTGCCGATCCAGGTGCTGGCCCACCACTTCACCAAGCAGGATGACGCCTGGCTGCTCGACGACGCGGTGCGCCGGATGGTGGAGTTCAAGACTTGGAACCTGCTCGCCGACCTGACGCCCTTTGGGCGCTTCGACGTCGTTATGTGCCGCAATGTGCTGGCCTACTTCGACTTGCAATCGAAAGCCGCGGTGCTGCGCAATCTAGCCCGGCTTCTGCCGAAGGATGGGCGGCTATATCTGGGCGCGGCCGAAACCCCGAGCGGCGTGACCGACGGCTTCCGCACCGTTGACGCCGCCCTCGCGGTTTACGCGCCAAATTAGTCCGGAGCGAAGGCTGCGGTGTAGTCGAGCTTCAGCGCCGGGTCCTGGTTGGCCTTGCGCAGGATGAAGTTCCCCACGACCAAAAGATCCAACTCGGTCGCCATGAAGCAGCGGAAGGCGTCCGCCGGCGTGCCGACAATAGGTTCGCCGCGCACGTTGAAGCTGGTGTTCACCAGTACCGGAATGCCGGTCAGCGCCTTGAAGCGCGTGAGCAGGGCGTGGAAACGCGGGTTGACGTCGGCCGTCACGGTTTGGACGCGGGCCGAGAAATCCACATGGGTGACCGCGGGAATGCGCGAACGGGTCATGTTCAGCTTGTCGAGGCCGAACTTGCCCGCATCGTCGACCGCTTGGCGCTTGTCGGCGCGCACGCCGGCTACCAGCAGCATGTAAGGGCTGTCGCGGTCGAGCTCGAACCATTCGCTCACGTCCTCGCGCAGAACTGCCGGCGCGAACGGCCGAAAGCTCTCGCGGTATTTGACCTTGAGATTGAGCGTGCGCTGCATCTCTGGGTTGGCGGGATTGCCCAGGATCGAGCGCGCGCCGAGGGCCCGGGGCCCGAACTCCATGCGCCCCTGGAACCAGCCGACGGCCGCACCTTCGGCGAGCGCGGCCGCGGTTTCCTCTATCACCTGATCGTTGCCGGCGCGCTCGAAGCGCGCACCCGCGCCTGCGAGTTGCAATTCGATCTCCGCATCGTCGAACGCGGGGCCCAGGAGGGCGCCCTTCATGTCGTCGCTGCCGGTGCGCGGCGCGCGCGGGCCCTTAGCGTGCAAGTGATAAGCCACCAGCGCCGCGCCCAAAGCCCCACCGGCGTCGCCTGCTGCCGGTTGGATCCAGATGTCGTCGAAAATGCCCTCGCGCACGATCTTGCCGTTGGCGACACAGTTGAGGGCCACGCCGCCGGCAAGGCAGAGGTTCCTGGCGCCGGTTTCCGCGCGGATGCTGCGGGCGAGGCGCAAGACGACTTCTTCCGTTACAGCCTGGACGGAAGCCGCCAGGTCCATATGCACCTGCGTCAATGGCTCCTCGGCCTTGCGCGGTGGCGCGCCGAACAGGGCGTCGAAGCGCCGGTTGGTCATGGTCAGGCCGGTGCAGTAGTCGAAGTAGCCCTGGTCGAGGCGGAATGAACCGTCGGGCTTCAGGTCGATGAGGTGATCAAGAATGGTTTGGGCGAAGCGCGGTTCGCCGTAGGGCGCCAGGCCCATGACCTTGTATTCGCCCGAGTTGACCTTGAATCCGGTGTAGTAGGTGAAGGCCGAATACAGCAGGCCGAGGGAGTGGGGAAAGTGAATCTCGCGCTGGATATCGAGGGTGTTGCCGCGCCCCATTGCCAGGGAGGTGGTGGTCCATTCGCCGACACCGTCCATGGTCAGGACCGCGGACTCCTCGAACGGCGAGGGAAAGAACGCCGACGCGGCGTGGCTCAAATGGTGTTCCGAAAACATCAGGCGCTCGCCCCAATTCTCGTCGGGGGCGAAGGACTTCAGTTCCTTGAGCAGGAGGTCTTTTTGAAACAGCTTCTCCTTGATCCACACCGGCATGGCCTGGCGGAAGGAGGTGAAGCCGGCGGGCGCGAGCGCCGCGTAGGTTTCGAGCAGGCGTTCGAATTTGACGAAGGGCTTCTCGTAGAACGCTACCAAGTCGACGTCCTTGAGCGCGACGCCGCCGATCTCCAGGCAGGAAGCGATGGCGTGGCGCGGCAAGCGGGCGTCGTGCTTCTTACGGGTGAAGCGTTCTTCCTGGGCGGCGGCAATGATGCGGCCGTCCTCGATCAGCGCCGCAGCGCTGTCATGGTAGAGGGCCGAGAGGCCTAGAACGCGCAATTTAGAAGAGGGTGTAAATGAAGGGCGCGACCGCCGAGCCCTGAGCCAACATGATCAGGCCGCCGAACAGCACCAGCATGAGGATCATGGGCAGCAGCCAGAATTTCTTCCGGACCCGCAGGAATTTCCAGAACTCGGTGAGGAACGACATGGCCTAACTCCGTAAGCGCGGGGGGAGGAAACTATGCCTACCCCCGAAAAACAACCCTAAAACTGTTCTGTAAACGACGGGTTCTCAGTCGTTTCACGCTTTTGCCAGTAGCTCGCGGCCTTTTTATCGAGCTTGAGGCGCAAAGGGTCGCGGCCCATGAGCCGAATGATGACGGCGGTGGGGATGACTGCGACGATGAACAGCAGGCTCATGACCACAGGGCTGACGATGTGGTGCAGCAGCTTGCCGAACTTCATCCACAGTTTGTTGGGGAGGACCAGCGTGCGCGGGGCGAACAGCCCCAGGATCAGGAACGCGGCTGAAACCGCGAACGCCCACCAGCGCACAGGATGACCATCGAGCAACGGCAGGAGTGCAACGAGCGCGAAAACGGCGGAGAACACCAGGCCGAACGAGCGTTCGGTGGCCTGGGGTTCGTCCGCCGTGCGTTGGAGGTCTTCGTGAAATCCGGCTGAGGACACTTAGGCTGAAACAGCTTTCTTGGTGGTGGCGGCGATCTCGGCTGCTTCGTTCTCGCGCAGCACGTAGCCGCGGCCCCAGACGGTTTCGATGTAGCTTTCGCCGCCCGTGGCGGTGGACAGCTTCTTGCGGAGTTTGCAGATGAAGACGTCGATGATCTTCAATTCAGGTTCGTCCATGCCGCCGTAGAGGTGGTTGAGGAACTGCTCCTTGGTCAGCGTTGTGCCCTTGCGGAGCGCCAGCAGCTCGAGGATGCCGTATTCCTTGCCGGTGAGGTGGAGCGGGCTGGTGTCCACTTCGGCGGTGCGGGCTTCGAGATTGACGGTGAGGCGGCCCACATGGACCTTGGGCTGGGCGTGGCCCTTGGAGCGGCGCACGATCGCCTGGATGCGGGCGACCAGTTCCTCGCGATTGAAAGGTTTGGTCAGGTAGTCGTCGGCGCCGACGCCGAAACCCTGCACTTTCTTGTCGGCTTCCTGGAGACCCGAGAGGATCAGGACCGGTGTGGCGATCTTGGCGCTGCGGAGCTGCCGGATCACGTCCATGCCGTCCATGTCCGGAAGCATGAGGTCGAGGATGATCAGGTCATAATCGTAAATTTTTCCGAGATCGAGGCCGTCTTCCCCCATATCGGTGGAATCGATCACCCACTCTTCCTTGCGAAGCATGGTTGTAATGGCTTGCGCCGTTGAGGGATCGTCCTCAACCAATAGAATACGCATGTTCAGTTTCCCCTAGAGCCCCGAGCGAAGAAGTTAATATTAACATCTCTCGTCAAGAATTCCTAATCCGAAACCGATATGGCAGGATAGTTTTGTAACTATCTGATATATAATATAATTTAAGGGGGATTTGGCTTTACATCCCATTAACGGCAATGGGTTAAGACTGAGCGTGGCGGATAGCGCGCTGCGGCCGCCCTGTGGATAAAGCCGGAAAAGGATTAACGGTGGACGGGATCTCCTCCCTTTTGAGCGAACTGGAAAGGCTGCCGACACATCAGGTGTTCGGCAAGGTCGCCGGCGTCCAAGGTCTGCTGATCGAGGTGTCCGGGGTTCATCATTTATCGGTGGGCGACCGCTGCAATGTCATCGCCCGCGACGGCCGCGTCGTGATCTGCGAAGTGGTCGGCTTCCGTGCGGGCAACGCCCTCGTGATGCCGTTCGGTCCCCTGGAAGGGATCGGCCTCGGCTGCCGCGCCGAAATCGCCGAGGCCGCGCCCGCGATCTACCCCAGTGACTCATGGCTGGGCCGCGTGATCGACGCCATGGCCAAACCGGTAGACGGTGGCGGCCCCCTCGGCGCAGGCTCTCAGGCTTACCCCATCAAGGCGCCCCCACCGCCCGCACATACCCGCAAAAGGGTCGGCGGCAAGCTGGATCTCGGCATTCGCGCGCTCAACACCTTCACGACTAGCTGCCACGGCCAACGTATGGGCATTTTCGCCGGCTCCGGGGTCGGCAAGTCCACGGTGCTCTCCATGATGGCGCGCTACACCAATGCCGACGTCACGGTCGTCGGGCTGGTGGGCGAACGCGGCCGCGAAGCCCGGGAATTCATCGAGGACGACCTCGGCCCCGAAGGCATGGCGCGCGCCGTGGTGGTGGTCTCGACCTCCGACGAGGCGCCGCTTATGCGCCGCCAGGCGGCTTACATGACCATGGCGGTCGCCGAATACTTTCGCGATCAGGGCAAGAATGTCCTGTGCCTGATGGATTCGGTCACCCGCTTCGCCATGGCCCAGCGCGAGATCAGCCTGTCGGCGGGCGAACCTCCTGCGGCCAAGGGCTACACGCCTACCGTATTCGCGGAGCTGCCCAAGCTCCTGGAACGCGCCGGCCCGGGGCGGCGCAAGACTGGCAATATCACCGGCCTGTTCACCGTGCTGGTGGAAGGTGACGACCATAACGAGCCGATTTCCGATGCGGTCCGCGGCATTCTCGACGGGCATATCGTGCTCGACCGCGCCATCGCCGAACGCGGCCGCTACCCAGCCATGAATATCCTGCGGTCGATTTCGCGTACCATGCCGGGATGCAACACTGACGACCAGAATGCGTTGGTGTACCGCGCCCGCAAGATCATTTCGGCCTACGAGGACATGGCGGAACTGATCCGGCTCGGCGCCTACCGTAAGGGCACCAACCCCGAGGTCGACGAAGCGATTTACTTTTACCCCCGCATCGAAGCCTTCCTGCGCCAAGGCAAGGATGATCACACTGACTTGGCGACCTGCTATAACCTGCTGGCCGAAGCGCTACAGCCGCCCGTCGATCCGGGTCCGCGCACGCCGGCGAAGTAATAAAGTCTGCTAATCCATGCAGAAGAAAGACCTTCATACCCTGATTCGCCTGCGCAAGTGGGACGTGGACGAGAAGCAGCGGGCCCTCGGCCAGTTGCTGCGTCAGGAGGAATCAGTGCTCGAACGCCAGGCCGAGCTGGAAGCCGAAGTCGCGGGCGAGATCAGTTTCACCGCCACGCTGCCCGCCGACCAGCGCAGTACGCTTGCGGCCTACCTCAAGCGCTGTGAGGAGTTCCGCGACCGCCTGTCGGACTTGTTGGGGGAGGTCCGCCGCCAGATCGCGGCCGCCCAGAACGAGCTGGCGGAAGCCTACCGCCGGCTCAAGACTTTCGAAGTGACGCAGGACGCACGCGATGCCGCGGTCGCCGCCGAAGAAAACCGCCTGGAGCAGATTGAGCTCAACGAGCTCGGACTGGAGTTGCACCGGCGCAAAGTTCAGACGGCGTAGGAACGCTCATGAGCCCCGACAGCCGCTCCGCCGTAAAAGAAGACCGCATGGAGGACCTGCATGTCCTCCTGGTCGACGACGACACGGCGTTCCTCGATCTGCTGGAAGCACTTTTGCAGTACCTTGGCGTGAAGCTCATCACCCGTGCAACGAGCGGGCGTGACGCTTTCGGCAAGCTCCACAATATCGAACGCGTGGTCGATTGCGTGTTGTGCGACTACAGCATGGCCGAGGGCAATGGCCTGCAGCTTCTGCAGGCGATTCGCACCGCCAAGATCAAATACTTTCGCCCGGACGCCTGTTTCATCCTGGTCACCGCGTCGGGTGATCACGAGGTCGTCGGAATGGCCGCGCGGCTCGACGTCAGCGGCTATCTGGTGAAACCGGTCACGCCGGATAAATTGAAGACCACGATCGTGAAAGCGCGCGCCCGCGCCATCAAGATCGATTTCAACCGCTACTCCCAGGTCGCGGTGCCAGGCTAAAGGCGCGCTGGCTAGTTTCGCGGGGGCCTCATGAAGCCCCCCATATCCTTGAGGGCATCAACCCGCACATCGGGGCTGAGCGAGGGCTGGGCGACAAAGCCCGACGTGCCTTCGGCGGTGGTCACGCGGTACCAGGCGCCCGTTGGATCGGTTTCCGTCACCAGCACCACCGTGCCGTGGCTCAGCACCGCGAGCACCTGATATGTGGCGCCGGGGCCGGTGCGCACTGCGGTTGAATCGACCGCGATGCTGTAGACCCGTCCCACAGCGCCCCCACGCACATCAGTCGACGGCTGCGCCGGATCCGGCGACGCATCGGGCGCGGATGCGGTTTTTGAGAAAAACGGCAAAGGCCGGTCGAGGAACGCGGTGACGGCCTGTACGCCGTTTGAGATCGCGCGGACCGGCGAAAAACCCGACATGGTGACGCTCATGCTCAGGGCCGCGATGAGCACCGCGAGCGGCATGAGTTGGGCCATGGGCGCCCAGCCTGGTTCGGCCCAGCGGTTCTTGAGCGGGCGGGCCGGGTGGGCGCTGAGGCCGGCGAGCAGCATGTCGACGTCGCGGCGGAGCGACGCCGTGGTCGCGAATGACAGGGCCTGCTCGGCGGCGTTGCGCGCCAGTTCCATTTCGCCGCGGCCCCGGAACGCCCGGGCCTGGCGCATCAACAGGCGGGCGTTGCGGTCGGCGGGCTTGCGTCCGCCGCGGATATTATTGAGGAGCGCGCGCACCGTCGCGCGCGGGCCGTCGGGCCAGGCCCACCATCCGGCGAGCCAGCAGATCAATGACGCTCGCACCGCTGTGCGGTCGGCGCAACTGCGGCAGAATATCCCCGCGATGCCTCTGCGATTCACGGACCGCAGCCGTCCCCACACCATATCGAACACGATGTAGCGCGGCTGCGCGGTGACTTTGCCGCATTTGCACACGGCCGGCTGTTCCACAACGCTGTCCCACACCTGCTCGCTGGGTTGGGCTTTTTCGGCGCGCGGTGGTTCGCGTCTTTGCTGACTCTTTTCTTCGGCGCGCTTTTCTTCCGGGCGCTCT
>CANISR010000179.1 GCA_947470105.1 Fidelibacterota bacterium
CTCGGGATCGACACGGTGAAGTGTCTCGGTGGCTTCAAAGCCCGAGCCCGCCGCGGCCGTGTGATCGAGAACGATGTAAACCCCGCCCGGCTTCAGTGCGGCGAATACGGCCTTGTTGTAGGCCGCCATATCGAGGGGGCCGAACATCTTGTTGTGGTAGTCGTGATAGTTGCGCGAGGTCCACACTACATCAAGCGGCTCCGCCGGCTTGAACGCGGCCAGGGGCACGGTGACGACAGTGACGTTCTTGTAGCCGGCGTCGGCAGCGATCGCCTTGATGGCGTCGCCGGCGGTGGCGCGCACCTTGAGGAATTCTTCCGGCACCACGGCATAGACTTTTCCATTGGCGCCGACGGCTTTTGAGAAGATGCGGGTGAAGTAGCCGCCGCCCGGCATAAGGTCGGCGACCTTATCGCCCGCCTTGAGGCCGGCGAAGGTCAGCATGTCGGCAGGCTTGCGGTCCGCATCGGCGGCCCGATCGGCTTCGGGCCGGCTCGCATCGGAGATCGCGGCGGCGGCGGCATCGGCGGCAAAGGCCGGCGCACCGGCGTAAAGGGCAAAGGCCGTGCCGAGCGCGGCAACGGTCGCTGTGAGGCGAAGCATGGGAATCCTCCTTGGGGCGAAGTTGGGGGGCTTGGTGGGGCGCGAACTGTAGCGAGGCGGTTCACGGCTGTCATGTGCGTGGATCCCGGGGCTGCGATTTTGGAGCTTTTCCGGGGCGTGGGCGGCGAATTTACATGCCCTCCAGCCGCCGTGATATACTGGCCCCTGGATAAAAGCCGCGCAGGGATGCCCGGGTTTGGCCGTTCAAAGCGTGCTGGAGCCTGCATACCGCGCCCCGGGGATCGACTAAATGGATGACGGACTAAGACAGCCAGCGGCAAGGGCCGCGGCCGGCCCTGCCGCGAGGGAACTGACCTTGTCGGTGGTGGCGCCCACTTTCAATGAATCCAAGAATATTCTGGCCCTGATCGAAAGTCTTGAGGCGTGCCTGAGTCCCATACCTGAACAGAGTGCGTGGGAAGTAATCTTCGTCGACGACAACTCGCCCGACGGCACCGCGGCCCTGGTGCGCGAGATCGCCCGCACCCGGCCCCATGTACGCTGCCTGCAGCGGTTCGGACGCCGCGGGCTATCGTCCGCCGTGATCGAGGGCATCTGCAGTTCGAGTGCGCCCTATGTGGCGGTGATCGATGCCGATATGCAGCATGACGAAACCCTGCTGGCGCGTATGCTGGGCATGATCGACGCGGAAAAGGCCGATCTGGTCGTCGGCTCGCGCTATGTGGGCGGCGGCGGTTTCGGCGACCTTTCGCCGCTGCGTCGCGCCATGAGCCAATTCGCCACGCGCCTGTCCGGCCTGGTCATGCAGTTCGACCTCACCGACCCCATGAGCGGCTTCTTCATGGTCCGGCGCGAAGCCTTCCTGGCCGCGGCCCCCCACTTGTCCGGCGCCGGGTATAAGATCCTGCTAGACTTCGTGGCCTCGGCGCCGGCGCCCCTGAAGCACCTCGAATTGCCCTACGAATTCCGCGCGCGCCTCCATGGCGAAAGCAAACTCGACGCCATGGTGCTGTTCGAATACATCGTGCTGCTGCTGGAAAAGACCATCGGCCGCTATATCCCGATCCGCTTCCTGATGTTCTGCCTAGTAGGCGGGACGGGTGTGCTGGTCCACCTCGCGACGCTGTTCCCGGTGAAGGAGCTGACCTCCTTCGCCATCGCACAGGCTTTTGCTGCGCTGGTGTCCATGACCAGCAACTTCATCCTCAACAACATCCTGACCTATCGGGACGTGCGCCTGCGCGGACGCCGCCTGATCACCGGCCTGTTCTCGTTCTACGCCGTGTGCAGCATTGGCTTCCTGGCCAATGTCAGTTTCGCGCAGTTGCTGTACGACCGCGGCCAGCCGTGGTGGTCCGCGGGCGCTGCCGGCGTTCTCATTGGCTGCGTCTGGAACTTCGGCGCCAGCTCGATCTTCACTTGGAAGCGGGCCTAAGCATTTCAGGCGCGCCTGCGCCTGAATATGCGTCTCAACGAAAGAGTCTAAAGCGGTTTGCGAAGATAGACGGTGAATTCCTGGTGGAAGGCGGGAAACTGCTTTCCGACCTCGTAGTCCGCCGCCAGCACGCTCTCGAGAATTGCGATCTGTCCCGCGTCCAGTTCGGGCGCGAACGGACGGCGCACGAAGATCATCCCAGGATGTGTCCCCAGAACCCGGCGCAGCTCGGTTTCAGTATCGACCGCGAGCGCGTGCAGTTCGGCGGTTTCGGTCAGATGATTGGGGAAGGCATAGACCGACGGCGCGTTGCACTGGGTGAGGTAGTAGAGGACGGGATAATCGTTGAAGACATAGGGGCAGCCGCGGTCCAGGTGCTCTCTCATGTAGGCCGCAGCGGGATAGACCTGCGCCGCGCCGCGCCGGGCGCTGGACTGGATGTTGATGGTCACCGCCGCCACGATGCACAACGCGATACTGCCGCCGAATAGAATCTTGACCTGACGAGCGAAGGGCTTTGTTTCGGTGGCACGTTGCTCCGCCATGCGCTCCAGGCCGATGGCCGAGAGCAGCGCCAGCGGCGCGGCTGTAGGCAGGAAATAGTGCAGGATCGGGTTGCCCAGCATCAGCGCCCCGAACACAGCGCCCGCAACCCAGAGCGCCAGGCCGACCACCAGCCATTTATAGCCGGCGACGGCGGGGCGGTCGTTCAGGCCGCGCCGGAGGGCGTAGGCGGAAAAGATCCAGAAGATCACGCAGTAGATCAGCGCCGACAAGACGTTCAGCAGGTACATGAACGGCGTATAGCGCCAGGACTTCTTGCTCAGGATGGAGAGGAAGTTGGCGAACCAGAACTCCTGCCAGTGGCCGATCCAGGCGTAGACGCCGCCGGCGAGAATGGTGGGCAGCAGCCCGAGGACCACCATGCCGGTCGCGAGTGCTGCTGCCTTGACCAGACTTAGGCGTTTGTCTGCGATCAACGCGCTGAGGCCGACGAGGGAGAGAAGGCAAATCTCGAAGACGCAGATGTATTTGATCTGCAGGGCAATGCCGAACAGCAGGCTGGCCCCCAGCAGCGCGCCGGCGATGCTGGCCCCGCGCAGTGCAGGCTGGTGGACGAGGCGCAGGATGAGAAAGGCGCCGAGCGCCATGGGCAGATTGTAGAACACCGGCGTCTGGCCGCCGGCGCCGCTCCATAGCATTAGGATGGCGGCGTAGAACACGGCGGCCGCAAACGCCACCAGCCGGCCGCCGAACCACAAGCCCATGCGGTACACCACGGCACAGGTGGCCAGGGTGAAGATCACGCCGAGCAGCTGGTAGCCGAGGACGCCGTTCTTGAACCACAGCACGGCGGGCGCATAGAGCAGGAAGATGCCGATGGGTTTCCTGTCCCAAATATCGACGTAGGGCAGTAGGCCGTGATTGAGCCAGCGGTCGGCGGTCATCAGGTAAAACTGCTCGTCGATATTGACGGCGGGGTTGCCGAAATAGAGCGCGCGAAGCGCGATCACGAACACGGCAATAAGCATCAGCGGCGCCATGTGCGCGCGCAGCGAATCTTCTGATCGATCCATGAAGGCCGGCCCCCGGTACCGTCCTGTTACGATAACGGTCAGTCACATCTGCCGCTACTTCCGTATTTCAGCCTGCGCGTGAAACTCGGTATAATCTTCATGCATTTCTTGCGGAGGGAGGAAATCCATGAAATTCCGGATTCTTGCGACCGGTGTACTGGCGGCGGTTTTTGCTTTCGGCGCCCAGGCCGCGGATAGCCATCCCAGGTTCAAGGTCGACCCCAGTTGGCCCAAGCAACTGCCCAAGAACTACGTCTTCGGCGGTTTTGGCGGCATCGCCGTCGACTCCCACGATCATATCTGGGTGCTCTCCCGGCCCAAGGAAGTGGCAGGCCAGTTCGAGACCCCGCCCAACCCCAATGTGGCGATCCCGGCGCCGTCGGTGATCGAACTCGACGCCCAGGGCAACTTCATCCAGGGCTGGGGCCGGCCCTACCTCACCGAGGCCGAACAGGCGGCGTTTGAATGGCCGGTCACCGAGCACGGCATCACCGTCGACCAGAAGGATAACGTCTGGATCTGCGGCTACGGCAAGGACGCCGAGCATGGCAAGGATGACAACCACTGCCTCAAGTTCACCAGGGACGGAAAATTCCTGCTGCAGATCGGCCGTTCCGGAAAGAGCACCGGCAGCCTGGATACCGAGAACCTCAATCACGCGACCCAGGTGGCGGTGTGGCCCAAGACCAACGAGGTGTTCATCTCCGACGGCTACGTCAATCGCCGCGTGATCGTATTCGACGCCGATACCGGAAAATTCAAACGCATGTGGGGCGCTTACGGCAATAAGCCGGACGACGCCGCGCCGCGAACCCGGACGTCCGAAGGGCCGGGCCCACAGCAGTTCAACCTCGTCCACGGCATCAAGATTTCGAACGACGGGCTGGTCTATGTGAATGACCGACAGAACAACCGGCTGCAGGTGTTCACAATCGACGGCAAGTTCGTCAAGGAAGGCTTCGTCGCCCGCGACACTAAGCCCGTGGGTTTCGGCACGGCCTTCAGCTCGGCGTTCTCGCCCGACCAGAAGTACATCTACGTGGCCGACACCCACAACTTCCGGGTCCATATCCTTGAGCGTGAAACGCTCAAAGAAGTGCCGGACTCATTCTTCGGCCACCCCGGACCCTATCCGGGCCAGTTCGTCGGACTGCACATCATCGCCACCGATTCCAAAGGCAATCTTTATACCGCCGAAGGAACGGGAGCGCGGGTTCAGAAGTGGGTTCTGCAGTAGCCTAGCCAGGGATTCCCTCGACCACCAAAATCTTCGCGGACGCCGCGCCGGCGCGGGCGGCGCGGGCTTTTGTGTATTCGGGCGAGTTGTACCAGGTGCGGGCGGCGTCGGCGGTCGGAAATTCGAGGACCACGACGCGCGGCGGCGCCCACGTGCCTTCAAGAATGCTGGTCGCGCCCCCGCGGGTGAGATAACGCCCGCCGTATTGCGCGATCGTCGCGGGCGCCAGCCTTTTGTACTCTTCGTATTGCGCGGAATCGGTGACCTCGATGTCGGAGATGACGTAGGCGGGCATGGGGCAATCCTTGAAGGCTTGGTGAAAATCGGGGCCGGTTATGATGCCGCAGCGCAGCACAGAATTAATCCTACAACTTTTCGGGTTCGGCCCTAAACTCGGAAATGGCGCGGCCCGCACACGGGATTTGCGGGGGCATTTTATAATGGGGAGGAGAGGACACTATGCGGGGACTAAAAACGTTCGCGGGCGCGGCCACGGCGGCCGCGATTCTCGGTTTCAGCACCGCGGCATTTGCTCAAGCGGCTGCACCCCAGCCTGATCCGCCGAAACCCGCCGCCGCCACCGAGCATGAGATGAAGGCGAAGGAGATCGCCGGCAAGGACCCTTACCTCGTCGACCTCGCCACCAAGGGTTACTGGTGCATGTCCCCGTCGGCGTCCGTCAAGTTCCGCCAAGTCTCGGGCGCCCAGGCGCATCCGGTTCAGGCGTTCGACAACCTCTATATCGTCGGCACCTACTATGTGAGCGCCTACATCCTCAAGACCAGCGCCGGCCTGATCGTGTGGGATACGCTCAACAATGAACAGGAGGCGAAAGATATTCTGGTTCCGGGCATGAAGCAGTTCAACCTCAAGCCCGAGGATATCAAGCTGGTAATCCTGACCCATGGCCACGCCGATCACTACGGTGGCGCCAAATACCTGCAGGACACCTATCATGTGCCGATCGCCTTGAGCGAAGCCGATTGGACGTTCATGGCCAATACGGCGGCGACGCGTCCGAATTCGCCCCCGCCGCCGACCAAGGACCGGGTGCTGACCGACGGCCAGAAGATCACCATCGGCGATACCACGGTCGAAGTGGTGCTGACGCCGGGCCACAGCCCGGCCACCGTGTCGTCCATCGTCACGGTGAAGGAAAAGAGCGTGCCGCATGTGATGGCCCTGTGGGGCGGTACGGCGTATCCCGCGACCATGGAGGCGCTCGGCGAGATGCGCACCTCCATCCAGCACTTCAAGGAACGCGCCCAGGCCGCGGGCGCCAGCGGGATCCTCAACACCCACGGCTTCTTCGACAAGATCAACGAACGCGTTCTCTCGCGCGGCACCTACACTTCGGAGAACCCGCTCATCATTGGCCCGAACCGGGTCCAGGGCAGTCTCGCGATCTACGCTGAATGCCTGGAAGCCCAGGCGGCCTGGTACACGGCCCAGGGCCGTAAATAAGCCGGGCCGTAAGTACGCCGGCATCCAATAACCCCCGCTCGCGGACCCCGCGGCGGGGGTTTTTTTTACCCGGATCATATTACTTCGTATTTATACCCGGATATAATAGGACTCCCCATTTTGGAGTCCGCTATGTCCACTCCTGCTTCCTGCACGGCCTTTGCCGGCCTCCAGCGTATCGCCGGTGGCCCGCCCGCCGTCGTTGCCGCCGCTGTCCGCCGCCACATGGACCGCCATCCCGAGGCCGCGATCCTGGTCTTCGACGACGAGGCCGCCCAGCCGGTGGAGTTCGACTTGCGCGGCACAGAAGCCGAGGTGGTCGCCCGCATGGGCGGTTCCGCCTTGGACAGCGTCGCGCCGGCCCGAGCGCGCGGCCGCCCGAAGCTCGGCGTGGTGGCCCGTGAGGTGACGCTGCTGCCCCGACATTGGGAGTGGCTGGCCGCTCAGCCGGGCGGCGCCTCGGTCGCCTTACGCAAGCTGGTGGAGGGCGCCCGTGCGGCCAACGTCGGCAAAGACCGTTTGCGGGCGGCGCAGGCGGCAACGCACCGCTTCATGACCGCCATGGCGGGCAACTTGCCCGGCTATGAGGATGCGCTGCGGGCGCTCTATGCCGGCGACCGCGCGCGCTTCGAAGGTCTTATCGCGGCCTGGCCCACAGATATCCGTGCGTACACACTGCAACTTGCGGCCGACGCTCTTTAAGGCAGCTTGCCATCCAACTCCTGATAGACCTTGAGGATCGCCACCGGCGCCTGGACCTGGAGTTCGGTCCAATCCGCATATAGTCCCCAGTTCGCCTGTTTGGCGGCTTCGCAGTCGGTGGGCGCCAGGCAGGGAACTTTCGCTGTATGCAGCCGCTTGGCTTCACCGATGACATGATCGAGCGCGCGGGCGTACGCGCCCAGTTCCGCCTTCATCGTTGCTGCGTCGTCGACGAAGCCGTGCCCGGCGATATACCAGGTGGCGTTGATCGCTTGGGCTTTCGCCAATGTCGCCTGCCATTCGCTGGGATAAGCGGAGCGCATGGACGGGAACAGGTGATGGACATAGGTCTCGCTGAGGAACAGCACTTTGGTTGCGGGCAAATGCACCGCGAGGTCGCCACCGGTATGGGAGCGACCGAGATTGAGGAC
>CANISR010000180.1 GCA_947470105.1 Fidelibacterota bacterium
CCCTGATCCGCGAGGAAAAAGGAGTAGACCGCGGGGAGCATGCGGCCCTGCGCGGCTGCGCCCGACTGGGCCTTGGCAAGCTCGCGCCCGCCGATGAACTTGTTCAGGAAAATCGTGAGTGTAGTGAAGGCGGCGAATGCGATCACAGCCGCGATCACGAGCGCCGCGACACCACTGTCGTCCTTAATCCACGCCGGTCTGAACCAGGTGAGGAGCCGCTTTCGGCTCTGCGCGATCACGTCGGTATCCCTTCCAACCCGCTGGCACGGGCCTCGTTTCCAGGCCAATAGCCGCACCCGCGCCACCTTACCATAGGTCGCAGAGCGGGAAATCCCGCTTTAATCGCTCAACTAAAGGTGTCGGCGGGAACGTCTTACAAACGGGCCGGAGCCGGCACGGTTGCAACGCGGGGGTCCGGGGCGCTACGCATAGGCCATGAAATACCTACACACCATGGTGCGCGTCACCAATCTCGACCAATCCCTGGACTTCTATTGCGGCAAGCTTGGCTTGGTGGAATTGCGCCGCAAGGAGAGCGAAAAGGGCCGGTTCACGCTGGTTTTCCTGGCGGCTCCCGGCGACGAAGATGCTCAAGTGGAGCTGACGCACAATTGGGACCCTGAGGCCTATACCGGCGGGCGCAATTTCGGCCATCTGGCCTATGCGGTCGACGACATCTACGCCGCCTGCAGGCGCTTGATGGATGCGGGCGTGGTCATCAACCGCCCGCCGCGGGATGGCTACATGGCCTTCGTGCGCTCGCCCGATAACATCTCCATCGAGTTGCTGCAGAAGGGCGATCCGCTGCCGGCGCAGGAGCCGTGGGCGTCCATGCCCAATACAGGCGTCTGGTAACGCCCCTCTTGTAGCATCAGGTCAGTGGACGGCGGTCGCCGGAAGTTCCGCGACCTTGGTCATCAGATACTCAAGGTCGTCGTGGGAGAACTCGATCCCCAGGGTGCCGTATTGGGTCAGCAGCCGCTCGATGATCCGGCGGCTGTACCGCTCCGGGTCCAGCACCCGTCCATCAAGCTCGGTCTGCTCCACCACGTCGAGAGCAGCCCGCACCGCCGGCACATAGGTTTCCGGCAAACCGGCTTTAGCCCAGAGGGTCTTGAAGCCCAGGCCGCCGCGATCGTGGATCAGCACCCGCGCATTAGCCACCGGCACCCGCGCCAATGTGGCCACGGCGTGCTCGAAGAACCGCAGATTGCCCATGCAGATGGCGCGCAGCACCAGGGAGGCGCTGAGCCGGTTTTTCTCGGCGAGCTGTCGGGCGAGCGCCATGAGCGACTCTTCCGAGGCGCCGAACGCCAGGCCCACGGTCGCGCGTTCGCGCGAATGCAGCACCAGGTCGGTCGCCACCTCGGGCGAGATTTTATGTTTGTCGAGCAGATGGGTCCGCAGATGATCGGCCACGCGGGTGACCAGGCGCTCGGCGATGGTCACCGGCAGCACGTCGCGGCCCACCAGCGGTGTCTGCACAGCTTCGCTGTCGCCGAAACGGTCCACCACTGTGTGCAGGGTCGGCTCGGTGAAGGCGGCGCCGGGATTGGCGAGCAGCTTGGCCACCACCCCTTCATTGCCGGTATTGACCCCCGCCTGGACAATCGCGGCCGACAGGCGCTCGTCCACCTGCGGCCGGCCCGCGATGGCGTCGAGGCGCGTCGGCGTACCTTGGCTCGCAACGATCTGCATCAAGTCGTCGGGCGTCAGCACTTCTGAGGCGCTGAGCATCGGCAGCGCGACGCTGTCCACGTCCTTGGCCAGGGCGATAGCCACATCATGGGGCAGGCGAGGATTTGATTTGAGATTGGCCGACAGCGCTTCGCGCACGCGCACCTCGGCGTCGCGCACCATCAGCCGGAAGATTTCCTCGGCGAGGCGCATCTCCTGCACGCCCAGGGCATCATCGAATTGACCGGCGATCTTGACCACCGTCGCCGCGCGGTTGGCGGCGGACGGATCACGGGCAAGATTCCGGACGTCTTCGGCGGTCAGATTTTGCAAAAATTGGCCCTCGCAAGCCGCGCGCTTGTCTCAGGGTTATACCCTGCCGACACATGAAAATACAACTTTTAGAGGAATTAAGCCCGGCCGGAGGTTATGGTTAGTTACGCGCGCCAGGGGCGGCCGTTGCGGTTAAGGTAGGGCCGCGGGGCATGAAACCCGCGAGAAAGGTTGGGGGTTTTTGTCATGCGCCGGCGCTTCGGGAACGCCATCGTCATCGCGATGGTGCTGGGAATTATCACGGGCCACCTCTGCCACGAGTTGCTGGATCCGGCCGAAGCCAAACAGGTCGCGACCTACCTTTCGATCATTACCGATGTCTTCATCCGGCTGGTGCGCATGATCATTGCGCCCCTGGTGCTGTCCACCCTGATCGTCGGCATCGCCCACATGGGCGACGCCTCCGCCCTGGGCCGCGTCGGCGCCCGGACCATGGCCTGGTTCATCGGCGCCTCCACGGTGTCGCTGTTGCTGGGGCTGCTGATGGTCAACCTGTTGGGACCCGGCGTGGGCATGGGCCTGATCCCGCCCGACGGCGCCACCGCCATTCACGGGTCCTCGCTCAACCTCAAGGACTTCGTGACGCACCTTGTGCCCCGCTCCATCGCCGAGGCCATGGCGACCAACGAAATTCTTCAGATCGTAGTGTTTTCCTGCTTTATCGGCGTCGCCGCCATGCACGGCGGCGAACACGGCAAGACCGTCGCCGGATTTGCCAACGCCGTGGCAAATATCATGCTGCGCGTGACCAACTATGTGATGAAGGCAGCACCCGCCGCGATCTTCTCGGCGCTGACCACGGTCATTGCCGCACAGGGGCTCGAAGTGCTCACGTCCTACGGCAAGTTCATGGGCGGCTTCTACCTGTCCATGGCGATCCTGTGGGGCCTGTTGTGCTTCGCCGGATTCCTGGTGGTGGGTCCGCGGATCGGGAAGCTTCTCGCCTCGCTGCGGGCGCCCATCCTGCTCGCCTTCTCGACCGCGTCGTCCGAGGCGGCCTATCCCAAAACCCTCGAACGCCTGGAGGAATTCGGCGTCTCCAGCCGCATCGCCAGCTTCGTCCTGCCGGTGGGATATTCCTTCAACCTCGACGGCTCGATGCTCTATTGCACCTTCGCCACCATCTTCATTTCCCAGGCGTACGGCATCGACGTGCCCCTCGGCACCCAGCTCACCATGCTGCTGCTGCTCATGATCACCAGCAAGGGCATGGCCGGCGTGCCGCGCGCGTCGCTGGTGGTGATCGCCGCAACGCTGACGACCTTCAAACTTCCCGAAGCCGGCCTGGTGCTGATCATCGGCGTCGATCAGTTCCTCGACATGGGCCGCAGCGCCACCAACGTCGTCGGCAACGCGGTCGCCACCGCGGCCGTCGCCAAATGGGAAGGCGAACTCAAGACCACGCCCCAAAACACGTAGGAGCTTTTAGCTACAATGGATCTCAAGACGCATATCCGGCAGATTCCGGATTTCCCGAAGCCCGGGATCAATTTTTTCGACATCTCCACGCTCATCCGTCACGCCGGCGCCTGGCGGACAACCATCGACCGCATGGCCGAAATCGTGCGCCCGTGGAAGCCCGACCTGCTGGCCGCCATCGACGCGCGCGGATTCCTGGTGGCGGCGCCGCTGGCGATTCCCTTGAACTGCGGCACCATCATGATCCGCAAGTCCGGCAAGCTGCCGGGCAAAGTGAAGTCGCATTCCTATGGTTTGGAGTACGGCACCGACACCGTGGAAATCCAACACGACGCCGTCGATCCGGGCCAGCGGGTGGTGATCGTCGACGACCTGCTTGCCACCGGCGGCACCATCGCGGCGGCCGCCGCGTTGCTGCGCGCGTCGGGCGCCGAAGTGGTGGGCGCCACCTGCATCATCGAGCTGACCTTCCTGAAGGCCCGCGCCAAGCTCGATATGCCGTTTGAGTCGCTGCTCCACTACGACAGCGACTAAGTCGCGTCGGAGACGCGCAAACTAGGCAGCAGCGTCTCCGCTAGCGTCGAGCGAGTATCCCGCGGCTCGGACGGTTCTAATCACGTCGATGCTGTCATCGGTGTTGAGCGCCTTGCGCAGGCGGCGAATGTGCACGTCCACGGTTCGGGGTTCGACGTAGATGTCCGGGCCCCAGACGCCGTTGAGCAGCTCCTCGCGCGAGAACACCGTGCCGGGGCGCTCCATCAGGTATTGCAGCAGACGAAACTCGGTCGGTCCGAGATGCACATAGCGGCCGCCGCGGCTCACCCGGTGGGCATCGAGATCGAGCGTGATATCGCCGAAGGTAAGTTGGCCCTTGGCCTGGGAGGGCTTGGCGCGGCGTAGAAGTGCGCGCACGCGCGCCACCAGTTCGGGCATGGAGAACGGCTTGGTCATGTAGTCGTCGGCGCCGACGTTGAGACCGCGCACCTTGTCGGTCTCTTCGCTGCGCGCCGTCAGCATGATGATCGGCACATGGCGGGTTTCGGGTTTGCGCCGCAGTTGGCGGCAGACTTCGATGCCCGACATGCGGGGCAGCATCCAGTCCAGGATCACCGCATCTGGCGGAGTTTCATCCGCGACCGTCACGGCTTCCTCTCCGTCGCTGGCCTCGGTCACCGCGTAGCCCTCTTTCTCGAGGTTGTACCGCAGCATGGTCACGAGCGAGGCTTCGTCTTCTACGATCATCACCGTGGGTTTCATGGGTCGCCTCCAAGTCGGTTCATAAGTTTATCGGCCGGGATACCGCGGCCACCGGGATCAGGCATCGCCGCGCGCTTTGGGCGGCGTTCGGCCATCGTGGTTCCCATCACCAGGAACTGGATGGTCTCCGCGATATTCGTAGCGTGGTCACCGATACGCTCCAGGTTCTTGATGGCGAACATCAGGTGCGTACAGGCGATGACCTGGTCGGATTCCATCAGCATGTCCGACAACAGGTCCTGGAACACGCTGGTGTGCAAAGCGTCGATATCGGCGTCGCCGCGCCAGACCGCCTCGGCCTTGGCGACGTTCCGTTCCGCATAAGCGTCGAAGGCCTTCTGCACATACTGGCGCACCAGGCGCCCCAGTTCGATGACGCCGCCGGAGGCCGCGACCGGCGGTAAGCCGTTGACGATGACGCTGCGCTTGGCGACGTTGGCGGCGTAGTCGCCGATGCGTTCGATATTGGCGGAGATCTTCAGGGCGGCGACAATCTCGCGCAGGTCGGCGGCCACGGGCGCATGGAGGGTGAGCAGCCGCATGGCGCGGGCATTGATTTCGGTTTCGATAGCATCGATGGCCTCGTCGCCGGCCACCACCCGCTCGGCGCCTTCGGTGTCGCGGTTGGCCAGGGCTTCGATGGCGCTGGCCAGCTGGGTTTCAGCGAGCCCGCCCATGGCCGCCAGGCGGTCCGTGAGCGCCGCCAGGTCCACAGCGATGGAGCGGCCACCATGGGCCTCCTCGCAGGCGCGGGCGAAGGCCGTGGGCACGTCCAGGCCGCGCCTCATGGCGCGCGCCCCGGCCACAGCCGTGGGCGGCCCAGCGGTGCGGGAAGCAGCCGGGAGATAACCAAAACTGAACATTGCAAATACAGCGTCACAATCCGTCTTCAATATCGACGGAGGCCATACCTTTTGTGACGGATTTATGAAGCTTTTATGACACCGAACGCCAGCGCACAATATTATCTATATTTATCAGATGATTAGCCGCGCAGGCGGGCAATATTCCCGGCGTAATCCGGGCTCCCGAACACCGCGGTGCCGGCTACCAGCACCCCTGCCCCGGCGGCGATGCAGGCGCGGGCCGTGTCGGCGGTGATTCCCCCGTCGACCTCGATCTCGATAGGGCGGGCGCCGATCATGTCCTTGATGCGCCGGATCTTGTCGACCATGCCAGGGATGAACGACTGGCCGCCGAAGCCGGGGTTCACGCTCATGACCAGGACCAGGTCGATCTTATCGAGCACATAGGCGATGGCGCTCTCGGGCGTGGCCGGGTTGAGCGAAACGCCGGCCTTCTTTCCCAGGCCTCGGATGACCTGCAGTGTGCGGTCGAGGTGGCCGCCGGCTTCCGCATGGACGGTGATGATGTCGGAGCCCGCATCCGCAAAGGCCTGAAGGTACGGATCCACGGGATCGATCATCAGGTGCACGTCGAGGATCTTCTTGGTGTGGGGCCGGAGCGCCTTCACCACCAGAGGCCCGATGGTGAGGTTGGGCACGAAGTGGCCGTCCATGACGTCCACATGGATGTAGTCGGCGCCGGCGGCGTCGATGCTGCGCACTTCCTCGCCGAGCCTGGCGAAATCCGCCGAGAGAATGCTGGGTGCGATTTTCACAGCCATGGCGCGTCCCCGTTGGGTGCTAGCTCTTGAGGCGGCTCTTGACCGCCGCGACCGCCGCATCGGCGGTGATGCCGAAATGTTTATACAGCACCGGCGCGGGCGCCGATGCGCCAAATCCGGGCATGCCGATCATGGCCCCGTTGGCGCCGATGTAGCGGTCCCACCCAAAGCCCGTGGCTGCTTCGATGACGACGCGTGGGCCATCGCCTAGGACTTGGTCGCGGTACGCCTGCGGCTGCTCATCGAACAGGGCCCAGCACGGCATGGACACAACCGCGGCGCCGATCCCGTCGGCGGCGAGTTTCTTGCGCGCTTCCATGGCCAGCGACACTTCGGAGCCGGTGGCGATCAGAGTTGCCCGGCGCGGACCTTCGGCCTCCGCCAGGATGTAGCCGCCTTTGGCGGTGAGGTTCTCGGCCGTATGCGTGGTGCGCAGGATGGGCAGCGCCTGACGGGTGAGCGCCATGACGGTCGGGCGTTTTGCCGACAGGGCGATGGCCCAGCACTCGGCGGTCTCGACCGTGTCGCAGGGGCGCATCACCAGAAGGCCCGGGATCGCGCGAAGGGCCGCGAGATGCTCGACCGGCTGATGGGTGGGGCCGTCCTCGCCGACGCCGATGGAATCGTGGGTCATCACATAAATCACCCGCAGTCCCATGAGCGCGGACAGGCGGATCGACGGGCGGCAGTAGTCGGTGAACACCAGGAAAGTGCCGCCGTAAGGCACGACGCCGCCATGCAACGCGAGGCCGTTCATGGCCGCAGCCATGGCGTGTTCGCGCACGCCGTAATAGACGTAGCGGCCGGAGAAATCCTTGGCCGAGATGGGCGCCATCTTGCCGGCCTTGGTGTTGTTGGACCCGGTGAGGTCGGCCGAACCGCCGATCATCTCGGGGATCGCCGCCGTCAGCCCCTCAAGTACGGTCTGGGACGACTGGCGGGTGGCGACCGCGGCGGAGGTCGTGGCCGCCTGCTTGATATCGTCGACCACCTTCTCCCACCCCGCCGGCAATTCGCCCGCCATCAGGCGTTTGAATTCCGCCGGAGATGCGGCGAAGCGCTTTTCCC
>CANISR010000181.1 GCA_947470105.1 Fidelibacterota bacterium
ATGGCGAACTCGTCCATATAACTCCACGCCCTTCATCCCTCCGCCTTCCGCCACACAGGCAAAAGGCTATCTGCTGACGGAGTTTTACTCCGGCGCAACCAGATTATCCGGCCGCTTCAGTGAGGGATTATTGCTCCGGCGCTTACATGGCCGAGGGCATGGTCCATGTGGTCGTGAACGGCAAGGTGGAGCTGGAGAAGGGTAAGCTGACCGAGGTGGCGGCGGGTCGCCCCCTGGCGCACAAGCCGCCCGCGGGCACCTGCTCGTAACAGCCGCGCATTCGGCCAAATAAAAAAGGGGCGCTCCGGTCGGGAGCGCCCCTTTTCGTTGGAGAGGCTCAGCTACTCCGCCGGCTGCGGCACGTGCACGCCGCCGGCGCGGCTGGCCGCATGGTCGGTCGCCAGCAGCAGGTACACCGCCGGCACCACGAACAGGGTGAACAGCGTGCCGATGGAGATGCCACTGGCGATCACCAAGCCGATGGCGAAACGGGCGCCGGCGCCGGCGCCGCTGGCGAAGATCAGCGGGAACACGCCGAACACCATGGCCGCGGTGGTCATGAGGATGGGACGCAGGCGTATGCTGGCGGCTTCTTCCATGGCTTCGCGCTTGCCCATGCCCTTTTCCTGGGCCTCGTTGGCGAACTCCACCAGCAGGATCCCGTGCTTGCTGATGACGCCCATGAGCGTCACCAGGCCAACCTGGGTGTAGATGTTGAGCGAGGCGACGCCGAGGGACGAGCCGATGGTCACGAAGAGCAAGGCGCCGGCGATGGACATGGGCACCGACACCAGAATGATCAGCGGATCGCGGAAGCTTTCAAACAGTGCCGCCAGCGCCAGGAAGATCACGATCAGCGCGAAGCCGAAAGTGACCAGGAAGCCCGAGGATTCGTTCACGTACTGGCGCGAGGCGCCGCCGTAATCCAGGTAGTAGCCGGCCGGCAGGGTCTTGGCCGCCAGGTCCTGCAGCGACTTGACCGCCTCACCCAGGCTGACGCCCGGCATGGGCACGCCGCCGATGGTGGCGGCATTGAGCTGCTGGAAGTGGTTGAGGGATTCCGGAATGGTGCGGGTGCTGATGGTGGCGATGGTCGACAGCGGCAGCATGTTCCCCGCCGGCGTGCGGATCTGATAGTTCAGCAATTGATCGACGTTGAGGCGCGAGCGCTGCTGCACCTGCGGGATGACGCGGTAGGAGCGGCCATCCAGGGCGAAGTAGTTGACGTAGCCGCCGCCGAGCATGGAGGAGAGCGCGTTGCCCACATCGGCCATAGACAGGCCGAGCTGGGCCGCCTTATCGCGGTCGATATCCACCCGAGCTTCGGGGAAACTTACCCGCAAGTCGGAGTTCAGGAAGATGAATATGCCGCTCTTCTGCGCTTCCTGCATGAAGGTGTTGGAGATTTCCGCGAGCTGATTGAAGGACTGGGTGGTGCTGATGGCCACCTGCACCGGCAGGCCGAAGGCTCCGGGCAAGGCCGGGGGCGGGAACACCCCAACCTGCGCGCCCGCGATCTGGTTGAAGTCGTTCTGGGCGTCGGCCGCCAGCTTCATCGCCGTCCGGTCGCGCTCGCCCCAGGGCTTCATGACGAAGCCGTTGAAGGAGTTGCCGGGGGACATGAACTGGAAGGTATGGGCGACCTCGGGATACTTGATCGCCATTTCGCGCATCTGCTTGGCGTAGAGTTCGGCCTGCTGGAAGGTCGAATTGCTCGACACCGTCGAGAAGGCCATGAAGAAGCTCTGATCTTCCGCCGGGGCCAGCTCACTCGAAGCGGTGGTGTAGAGGAAATAGATACTGCCGAGGATGATGCCGGCGAACACCAGGGTCACGGACACCGTATTCAGGCTCGAGCGCAGCATTCTCATGTAGCGTGCATGCAGCCGGCCGAAAGTGCGATCGATAAAGGCGACGGTGCGCGTCTCCCAGTTCTCCACGCCAGGCTCGGGCATGCGCAAGAGGCGCGAGCACATCATCGGCGACAGGGTCAGGGCGACGACGGCGGAGATGGTCACAGCGCCGACCAGGGTGAGTGCGAACTCCACGAATAGCGAGCCGGTGAGGCCGCCCTGGAAGCCGATGGGAACATAGACCGCGATCAACACGATAGTCATTGCGATGATCGGGCCGCCCAGTTCACGGGCGGCGGTGGTGGCCGCGTCGAACGGCGTCATCCCTTCTTCCAGGTGGCGGGTAACGTTTTCCACCACGATGATGGCGTCGTCGACCACCAGGCCGATGGCGAGCACGATGGCCAGCAGGGTGAGCAGGTTGATGGAGAAGCCGAAGGCCAGCATCATGGCAAACGTGCCCACCAGCGACAGCGGCATGGCGATGACCGGGATCACCACCGCGCGAGGGCTGCCCATGAAGGCGAACACGACGATGGTGACGATGACCAGCGCTTCCACCAGGGTGCGGACGACCTCGTCGATGGACGCGTTCACGAAAGCGGTGGAGTCGTAGACGATCTCGCCGGTGAGGCCGGCGGGCAGCTGCGACGCCACTTCCGGGAACAGGTCACGCACGCGTTTGGCCACATCCAGCAGGTTGGCGCCGGGGGCGACCTGGATGCCGATGGTGACGCTGTCCTTGCCGTCAAAGATGAAGGCTGAGTCGTAGTCTTCCGAGCCCAGCACCACCTTGGCCACGTCGGCGAGGCGAACGATGGCGTCGCCGTTCTGCTTGACGACCAGGTTTTCGAACTCTTCCACGGTGTGCAGGCCGGTGGAGGCGGTCAGCGACATCTGGACCATCTGGCCCTTGGTGCTGCCGAGGCCGGAGATGTAGTCGTTCTGCGCGAGGGCCGCGCGCACGTCGGCGGCGGTGATGCCGACGGCCGCGAGCTTGTCCGGCTCCAGCCAGACACGCAGCGCAAAGTTCTTGGCGCCCAGGATTTCCGCGGTCTGCACGCCCTGCACGGCCTGGAACTTCGGGGCCACCACGCGCACGAGGTAGTCGGTGATCTTGTTGCCAGGCAGCACGGTGGACGAGAAGCCCATGTACATGGCGGCGATACCGGCGCCCGAGACGACGGTCATGGTCGGCTGCTGAGATTCCGGCGGCAGGCTGTTGAGGACCGAATTGATCTTGGTGTTGATCTCGGTCATCGCCTTGTTGGCGTCGTAGTTCAGGCGCAGGTTGACGGTGATGGTCGACATGCCGCTGCGGCTGGCCGAGGTCATGTAATCGATGCCGTTGGCCTGGGCGATGGCCTTCTCGAGCGGCGTGGTGATGAAGCCGGCGACCACATCCGGGTCGGCGCCGTAGTAGAAGGTGGTGACGGTCACCACAGCGCTTTCCGACTGCGGGTATTGCTGCACCGGCAGCGAGAACACCGCGCGCAACCCGAGCACGAGAATCATCAGGCTGACGACGCTGGCCAGAACCGGACGTTTGACGAAGATGTCGGTGAAGTTCATGGGGACCTGACTTCAGCTTTTATTCATGGGCCGCAAGGAACGCAGTCAACTATTCGTCGACCGGCTTGGGCTTGGGATTGTTGGTGGGCTGCACGTTGTTGTTGACCGCAAGCAGTGAGCCGTTCTGGATCTTGAGCTGGCCGGCGGTGACGACCGTGTCGCCTTCCTTGATGCCTTCGAACACGGCCACCTGGTCGCCGCGTGTTTCGCCAGTGACGACGAAGGCCTGGCGCGCGACCAGCTTGGTCTGGCCCTTGTCGTCCTTCTTGACTTGGCCTTTCTCGTCCTTGTCCTCGACCGCGAGATAGACCGTGTTGCCGTAGGGGTTAAAGGTCACGGCGGTCTGCGGGATCGTGATGTAGCGCGCGGCCTTACCGGAGTTGACCTCGATGTTGACCGAGGTGCCGGGCAGCAGCCTGGCGCCGGGGTTACGTAAGGTGGCGCGTACCAGCACGTTGCGGCTGGCCATTTCCACTTTCGGGTTGATGGCGGTGATCTCGCCCTCAAGGTGGGTGGCGGCATCGGCGTCGGTGCGCACCAGGGCCTTCTGGTTGACGGTGATCTGCGCGGCCTGCTGTGGCGGCAGATAGAAGTCGGCGTAGATCGGATCGAGCGCCTGGAGCGTCACGACCGGGGTGCCCGGATTCAGATACTGGCCCACGTCGACCAGGCGAACGCCGACCTTGCCGTCGAACGGCGCGCGCACGACCTTTTTGTTGAGGGTGGCGCGGGCTTCGGCGAGGGCGGCCTGGCTGGTCTTGGCGTTGGAGGCGGCGACGTCGAGGGCGGCCTGGCTTATGGCCTTGGCTTCGTACTGCTTGCGGTCGCGGGCCAGGGTGCTGTTGGCGAGTTCGGCAGCGGCCTGCAGCGAACTCAGGCGCGCCTGGTCGTCCTCGGAACGCAGGCGCACCAGCACGGTGCCGGCTTTCACTTCATCACCGGAATTGAACAGCACTTCATCGACAATGCCCGGCACCTCGAAGGAGAGGTCGGCGCCGCGCACGGCGCGCAAGGAGCCGACGGCGGACAGCGTGGGCTGCCAGTCCTCGGACTTCGCCACCGTGGTCGACACGGTCTGCACGGGGATATTCCCGGAGATCATCTTCTTGATGAAAATCCCCATGAAGATCTTGAAGCCGAAGACGACGCCGAGGACGACCCCGACCACCCCCAGCATGATGATCATACGTTTCCGAGTGGGATTGGAGCTCATCGGGCGTCCTCTGCTTTGCGCGGCTGTTCGTTGGGGGTTACATCAGGCCGGTTCCACCAGCCGCCGCCGAGCGCCGCGAACAGCGCGGCGGTGTCGGCGTAGCGGTTGGCCTGGGCCTGGACCAGGGCGACGCGGGCCTGTTGGTATGTGCGTTGGGCATCCAGCAGCGTGAGGAAGCTGGTCGCCCCCGTGTCGTAGGCATTCTTGGCGATGTCGAGATTGCTGGCGGCCGCGCGCTCGGCTTCGGTCTGGGCGCGCAGGAGTTGGGCGTCCGCCTGCAGCGCGCGCAACACGTCGGCCACATTCTGGAACGCGCCGATGACGGTGCCGCGATATTGGGCGCCGGCCGCTTCGAAAGCGGCTTCGGCAGCATGTTTCTGATGCAACAACGCGCCGCCGCGGAAGATCGGCTGAAGTACGGATGCACCGATGCTCCAGATGCCGGTGCCGGCCGAGAACAGGTCCCCGATATCGTTGGATGACGATCCGAAGCTGGCGGTCAGCGGGATTTTGGGCAGCATTTCGGCGGTGGCCACACCGACATCAGCGCTGGCGGCGTGGAGTGCTGCTTCGGCAGCGCGCACGTCGGGGCGCTGGTCGATCAGCTCCGACGGCAGGCTGACGGGCAGTTGTTCGGGCAGGCGGATCGACGCCAGGTCGAAACCGCCATTCGTTTCGCCCGGCAGCCCTTCGTTGGGATAGCGGCCGGTCAGGGCCAGCAGCAGATTGCGGTTCTGCGCCAGCGCTTTCTGCAGCGGCGGCAATTGCGCCTGAGTCTGCGCCACCAGCACGGATTCCGTTACGACATCGGCTTCAGCCACCGCGCCCAATTCCAACTGGCGGCGCAACAGGCCGAGCTGCTGGTTGAGCGCATCGAGCACCGCTTCGGTCGCCTGGACCTGGGCGCGCAGGGCGGCGTTCTGGATGGCGGCGGTCACCACATTGGCAGTGAGGGTGAGCTGAGCAGCCTCTTTCTGGAAGCGCGCGGTCTCGGCGCGGGCCTTGGTGGACTCTGCGGCGCGCCGGGCCTGCCCGAAAATATCGATGGCGTAGGACACCTGCACCTGGGCGGTCGAAACGCTGTAGGGCGCCAGCGGCGGGGCGTTGGCGCCGGCGAATGTGTTGGCGCTCTTCTGGCGGGTCTGGCTGAAGCTGCCGTTGACGCTGGGGAACAGGGCTCCGAACTGCGACTCATACAGCTCCTGGGCCTGGCGCATGGTGGCGTCGGCGGCCTGGAGGGTGGCGTTGTTCTTCAGCGCCTCGGCGATCAAGGCGTCGAGCTGGGCGGAGCCGAACAGGGACCACCATTGCTCGGACACTGGGGCGCCGCTGACGAACTTCTGCGCGCCGGCCGCCGTCGCATTGGCGGCGCCTTCCGCCGTGGTCGCGGGCAGGGGCTCGGCGGTGAATCCGGCGTTGGGCGGCGCATGGGGACGGAGGAAATCCGGGCCCACGGCGCAGGCGGAGAGGAGGAGGGGCAAGATGAGGCTCGCGGCGATCCTTTTCACGGACGCCGTGCGCAGCCTGTTCACCCGGGAAGCCTTTTTAAGCAAAGTCTTTTTCCTTTGATGCACAGCCCGCCAAAACGGGCCTGTGTTTAGCGGGTGTGGCTGCCAAAAACAAACCCCTCAACCCGCCGGAGTTGTTACATTTTCCGCGCGGTACGCTGGGTTGGTGCAAGGGTATTTACCCTTGGAATCATTCTAAGGATTTGAAAAGACGCGCGAAGGACGAGACTTCGCGTCCGGGCGGCTGGCGGTCCCGCCCGACAAATATGTAATGGTCGGCTCCGCCCCGATGCAGTTCTGCCGCAGCTGTTGCTGAAAAGCCCCTAGCCCCTTTCCCCCGTGAAGGCCCGAACTGGGGCCGCTAGCGAAGCGAATCAAGCTGCTGATTCAAAAAATCTGTCGATCTGCGGCGGGGTCGTGCGCCGGGGACCCCCAGCTTTACACTTATGACTATACATAATAGAGATAGCCCACTTCGGTTCCGGTTCTCCAGGGAGTGAGTTCTCTATGCCCATCGTCCTCGACGGCGCGTCACTGACCATCGAAAAGCTGGTCGCCATCGCGCGCAATAATGAGCAGGTCCAACTGGCGCCCGCGGCGCTGGAGCGGATCAAGGTCTGCCGCGCGATGCTTGAAAAGAAGCTGGCGGCCAAGGAGACCATGTACGGCATCAACACCGGCATCGGCGAATTCTCCGAGACCAAGCTCACCGACGAACAGGTTCCCGAATTCCAGAAATACCTGATCTACAACCATGCCGCCGGCATTGGCGAGCCGGCCCCCATTGAACATGTCCGCGCGGCCATCGCGGGGCGCATCAACGTCCACGCCCATGGCAATTCGGGCTGCCGCCCGGAAATTACCCAGACCTTCGTGGAGATGCTCAACAAGGGCGTCTCGCCGGTGGTTTCGAAGAAGGGTTCGGTCGGGGCCTGCGGCGACCTGGCCCCCATGGCCCAGCTCACTCTTCTGCTGATGGGCGAGGGCGAGGCCTTCTACAAAGGCGAACGCCTGCCCGGCGCCGAAGCCATGAAGCGCGCGGGGATCCCGATTCCCGGCCTGCAGGCCCGCGACGGTCTTGCCG
>CANISR010000182.1 GCA_947470105.1 Fidelibacterota bacterium
AGCAACGGCGATATCGCCAAGCGCGGCCTCACGGTTTCCGACTTTCCGCGCTGGAAGCAGTTGGCGCCCAATGTCTACGCCTATGAAGGCACCCACGCACCCGATCCCGACGGCCGCGTCATCAATACCGTCAGCCTCATCGTCATCGGCGCGGACGGCGTTCTGGTGGCGGACGGACAGGGTGACCTCGCTCAGAGCCAGGCCATGGTCAACAATATCAAGAAACTCACGGCCCAGCCGGTGAAGTACATGATCGTCGCGTCGGACCATATCGACCATGTGGGCGGCAATGCCGCCTTCAAGAAGGCCTGGCCGAACATCGTCTTTGTTTCGACGCCGATGTCGCAGCGGAATTTGGCGAAGAACGAAAACCCGCCCACGGAGATCATTGCCGACAAGCGCACCTTCAAGGTCGGCGAGACATCAGTACAGGTGCTGAACCTGGGCCGCGCCCACACCGGCGGCGACCTCGCCGTCTATTTGCCTGAGTCCAAAATCCTGTTCATGAGCGAGATCTACCTGCGCGGCGTGTTCCCGGCCATGCGCTCGGCCTATCCCACCGAGTGGGTCGAGACCATCAGGCGCGCGCAGTCCATGGACGTGTCCATGTATGTTCCGGGTCACGGCTTCATCGATGACCCTGCCACCATGAAGACGGACCTGGACGAGGCGCGCAAAGCGCTTGAGGCGGTGATCGCCGAGGCCAAGCGCCTGCACGCGGCCGGCGTTCCCTGTGTAGCGGCGCCGCCCGCCCCTGGCGCCAAGCCGACCCTGTGCGAAGCGGCGCAGAAGGCCAATTGGGGACCCTATGCCGGCTTGGCGCTCGCCAGTTCCCAAGGCCAGCTCGCGTTGGTGAAGGTCTACCAGGAGATCGAGGGCAAGCTGCCGTAGTAGCGGCGTACGCAAAAAGAAAACGCGCTGCGGATAACCGCGGCGCGTTTTTCATTTCCGCGCTAGACGGCTCAGGTCTTGACGACCTTCACCGACATGTCGGCGAGGCCGGCGATCTTGCACAGCATGGTGTCGCCCACCACCACCGGGCCGACGTCCTCCGGCGTGCCGGAGTAGATGACATCGCCGGCCTTGAGTTCGAAGGCCTTGGACAATTGTGCGATCTGCTCGGCGACGCTCCAGATCATCTGGTCAAGGTCGGCGTCCTGAATGACCTTGCCGTTGACCGCGACGCTGATTTTACCCTTGGCGATGTGACCCACCTTTTCCGCCGGGTGGATCGGGCCCATGACCGCGGAGTAGTCGAAGGCTTTGCCGATTTCCCAAGGCTTCTGCTGGGCCTTCATGTCGTTCTGCAGGTCGCGGCGCGTCATGTCGAGGCCGACCGCATAGCCCACCACGTGCTCGAGCGCTTTCTCGACAGGGATATCCTTGCCGCCGGATTTAAGAAACGCCACCAGTTCGACTTCGTGGTGGTAGTTCTTGGTCAGCGAAGGGTAGGGATGGTCGACCACTTTCCCTTCCGGCACGAACTGCACGGCGTCGGTTGGTTTTTGAAAATAGAACGGCGGCTCGCGGTTCGGATCGGACCCCATCTCGCGGGCATGGGCGGCATAGTTGCGGCCGATGCAATAGATGCGGCGCACCGGAAACACTTTCGTGCTGCCGAGAATCGGCACGGTCGGTTGGGCAACGGTGAACAGCATGTCTCCGCCTTTCGCTTCGGCCCCATTGGCAGCGCGCATCGTGGCTGCGATGGAACCAAGACCAAGGGCGCCGGCGGCGACCAAGGTGCGACGATCCATACCTTTCATGGGGCACTCCTATGAGCATTTCTCGGCGAAGTGAAACCCGGTTCGCCTCAGAAAATGCGACAAAATTAAAGAACCTGGAAGATGTTCCGACACCTCAGGATCGGAACACCTTTCAGAAAAACTACGCCCACTGTGTTACCCGTGCCGCCCCGGGTTGCCAAGACGGGAAACGCGCCGCCCCACGGCCCCCGGTGCATTATCGGTAACAGCTACTCGTAACGGAGGGCGTGGATCGGGTTGGATTGGGCCGCCCGCGCAGCGTGGCTCGCTACCGTAATCCAGGCGATGGCGATGGCCCCGATCCCGGCCACGGCAAAGGGGATCGACCCCATGTCGATGCGGTAGGGATAGTCGTTGAGCCAATCACGCATCAACATGTAGGCCGCAGGCCACGCCAATAGGTTCGCCACCAGGACCGGCTTGGAGAAGTCCCACACCAGCAACCGGACCACATCGCTCACCTTGGCGCCCAGCACTTTGCGGATGCCGATTTCCTTGGTGCGGCGTTCGGCGGTGAAGGCCGCGAGGCCGTACAATCCGAGGCAGGCGATGACAATGGCCAGGCCGGCGAAGGCCGCGAACAGCTTGGTCTGCGCATCCTCGGCGCGGTACTGCTCCTGCACCAGTTGCGGGACGAACTGGGTGGTATAGGGGTCGGATGGCGCCAGCTCGCGCCAGATCTTGGCCGTCGCATCGCGCAAGGCCGGGCCCGCAACGCCGTCATAGCGCACCACCAGATTTCGGAACTCCTCTGAGTTGCGCGTGAAGTACATGCCCTGCATCTCGTCGCGCACCGAGCGGTAGGCAACGTCGCCCACCACGCCGACAATCGTCAGCATCATGGTCTTATTCTCCTGGGCGCGGCCCGCGCCGCTGCGGAGCTGCTGGCCGACGGCTTCCTGCGGCGAGGCGAAGCCCAAGCGCCTCAGAGCGTTCTCATTGATGATGATGTTGGCGCCGTTCCTCACCTGGGCGTCGGTCCCATGGGGAAAATCATCGCCGCCGTGGGCCTCGTCCAGATACCGGCCCGCGAGCAGCGGGACCTTGAAGGTAGTGAAGAATTCGTAGTCGACCGATTTTTGTTCCAGCAGGATCGGGGTCGGACTAGGGCGCCCCGGCACTTCGACTATGTTGTTATTGTTGTTATTCGAATCCGGCGGCATGGACCCGCCGATGGTGACCGCGGTCACGCCGGGAAGCTTTGCCACTTCCTCGCGCAACGTGCGCAGTATGTCGTCCGCCAGCTTTTGACTCGTGGTGCGCACCACCATGAGGTCCTGCGGGTCATAACCCACGTTCATGGACTTGGCGTACAAGGTTTGGCTGTAGACCACCGCCGTGCAGACCAGGAGACCGATGGAGATGGCGAACTGGATCACCACCAGCGCCGTGCGCAGACGGCCCGAACCTTCGGCAGCCGCCGACTTGTTGGCCTTGAGGATGCGCGAGGGCAGGAACCCCGACAGCACCATGGCCGGATAGAGCCCGGCCACCACGCCTACCAGGGCGATGAGGCCGAACATGGCGGCGATCAGAGGGCCCGCGCCGGCGAGGTCGGGCGCCAATTGCTTCTGCAGCACGGTGTTGTAGGTGGGTAGCGCCAGGTGCACCAGGGCGACCGCAATCACGAGAGCGACCAGGGCGGTCAATACCGACTCACTCAGGAACTGGGCAATGAGCTGCGGACGCTTCGCGCCCAGCACCTTGCGCAAGGCCACTTCGCGGGCGCGTTGGCTGGCCCGGGCCGTGGCCAGATTGGTGAAATTGATGCAGGCGATCAGCAGGATCATGGCCGCGACCACGGCGAAGGTCGCGACACTTTTCGCATCGCCGGGCGGCTTGACCTGGCCCATGCCCTTGGACTTCAGGTGAATGTCCTCCAGCTTGACCAGGCTCAAGGTCATATAATCGGAGATCTTCAGTTCCTTGCCGCTGAACGGAAACGACGGCACGTTGCGCGCGGTGAACGCCTTGAACCCCTTCTCGATATTGGCGGCATCGGCCGCGCTGCGCAGCTTGAGATAGGTCCAGGTGTTCAACGACGTCCAGTCCTTGAACATCCAGGGCATCTTTTCGTAGTCGGATTCGTTGATCCGGCTAATGAAATCGATCTTCAGATGGCTGTTGTCGGGCAGATCCTTGAAGACGGCGGTGACCAACAGCGGGCGCGCCGTGACCTCGGTGGGGCTGAAGGAGAATGTGGCGTCGATCACCTGACCGATCGGGGAGGCGGCGCCGAAATACTTGCGCGCCATGCTCTCGGAGATGACGACGCCGGTATTGTCGGCCAGAGCCTTGGCCTTATCCCCGGCGACCAGCGGCAGATCAAGCACATCGAACATGCTGGGGTCCGCGAGGGTCAGGTCTTCGCGGAAAACCTCGGCGCCGCGCTTGAACGTTGTGCGCGCGCGCCCAAGGCGCACCCCCGCCTCGATCCCGGGAAAATCCTTCAGCATGATGGCGAGGGCCGGGCCCGGCGAGACGCCGCCGATGATGGGACTGCGGCCGGGAATATCGAAGCGGGTCTCGACGCGGTAGATGCGCTCGCCGTTGGGGATGAAGCTGTCGTAGGACAGCTCATCGCGCACGAACAGCGCGATCAGGATGCAGCTGGCGATGCCGATGGCGAGGCCGAAAATATTGATGGCCGAGTACAGGCGGTGCTTGAGCAGATTGCGGACCGCGACCGTCAGGTAATTCTTGAACATGGCGAGCTTCCCCCCGGGAACGATGTATTAGGCGGCTTTGATGAGGCCTTCGGCCATGACATGCCCGTCGAGCAGATTGATCACGCGTTTTGCGCGGCCTGCGTCGATGTTGGAGTGCGTGACCATGACGATCGTGGTGCCTTCGCGGTTCAGGGTCTGGAGCAAGTCCATGACCTCGGCGCCGTGATGGGAGTCGAGGTTGCCCGTGGGCTCATCCGCGAGGATCAGCGACGGGTTGGACACCACAGCGCGGGCGACGGCCACGCGCTGCTGCTGACCGCCCGAGAGCTGCGCGGGCCTATGCTCAGCACGGTGGTCGATGCCGACCTTTGCCATGACCGCCTCGACGCGCGCTTTACGCTCCTGGGCGCCGATCTTGTGATAGAGCAGCGCCAGCTCGACGTTCTCGAACACCGTCAGCTCGTCGATCAGGTTGAAGCTCTGGAAGATGAAGCCGATGTTCTCCTTGCGGATGTCCGAGAGCTTGGCTTCGGAGTAGCCCGCGATCTCCTCGCCCTTGAACAGGTAGGAACCCGAGGTCGGCGTATCGAGCATGCCGATGATGTTGAGCAGCGTTGATTTGCCGCAGCCCGACGGCCCCATGATGGCGGCGAATTCACCCTGGCGGATTTCGATATTGACTGCGTTGAGCGCCGTGGTTTCGACGGTGTCGGTCCGGTAGGATTTGGACAGATTTTGCAGCGTGAGCATGAGCGTTCCCCTTAATAAATTTCTTCAGCCGGTGATTTGCAGGCGGTCCTTGTCGAGGAACGTGCTGTAGGGCGAGACGATGACCTGCTCGCCGGCCTGCAGCCCATCCAGCACCTCGATGACTCGTGAATTGCGCCGCCCCAGGCGGACGTTGCGGCGCAACGCCGATTTCCCGTCCTGGGCCACCACGAACAGCCACGACCCGCCGGTGTCCTGGAAGAAGGCGCCGTCCGGGATCAGCAGGGCGTCGGTGGGATCGCCCAGGGTGAGCTTGAGCTGCAGGGTCTGGCCACGCCGCATGTCGGCGGGCTCGTTACCCGTGAACACCAGATCGACGACAAAATTGCCGTCGCGCACCTGCGGATATGTCTTGGCGACCCGGAGGTCATAGTCCTCCCTGCCGAAAGCGATAGTCGCGGTTTGCCCTACGGCGACGCGGCTTAGGTAGAATTCATCAACGTCGGCGGCGATCTTGCGGTGGGCGGGATCGTCCACCTGGCCAAGGCGCTCGCCTTTGGTCAGGCTCTGGCCCACTTCCGGATTGAAGGCGGTCAGGCGGCCGTCCACCGGCGCACGAACCTTCAGACTCTCCAGATTGACCCGTGCGATGCCGAGATTCTGCTGCAGGCGGCCGACGGTTTCCTTGATCTGGACCAGTTGGGTTTCCTGCAGCTTGATGGTGTTGCGCTGGCTCTCCGTCAGCACGGCATGTTTGCGCTTCTGGTAGATGAACTCGTCCTCGACGCTCTGCAGGTCGCTTTCAGAGGCGTTACCGCCGGCGAACAATTTGCGGCGGCGGTCCAGGTTCCGGGTGAGGCGCTGGATCTGGTATTCGGCTTCCACCAGGTCGCGGCTGTTGTCGAGGCGCGAGCGTTCGAGTTGGAGTTCCAGCGAGCGCATGTTGTTGGTCTGCTGCGCCACTTCGGTCTCGCGCTGCAGGACTTCGAGCTGCAATGAAGTATTGGAGAGGTCGACGATGACGTCGCCGGCCTTCACGTCGGCGCCGTCTTCCACATAGACCTTCTCCACCCGGCCACCTTCCATGGCGTCCAGGTAGACGGTCTTCAGCGGCGTGACCCGGCCGCGGATGGGGACGAAGTCCTCAAATGCGCCGTGGGCTACCGGCGCCAGGGTGACCGTGCCGCTCTCGACCTTCACCGTGCGGCCGGAGCCGGTGGCGAACATGGCATAGGCGATGATGAGCACGAGCAGCGTCACAGCACCGGCGCCGGCGGGCTTTACGTACTTCTTCCAGGGTGCGACCTCGATCCTGCGGTCCATGCCGCCCCGGGCCCCGCCGAGAATCTGGGTCGCGGCGCCATCGGCGCCTGGGGTCTGTTTTGGGAGAGGAGATACGACTGACATATCCCGCAAAGAGCAAGGCCTGTGCCATGCTAAGAATTTTCTTAAGTCATAGATTTATATGTATTATTTTTCCGCCAACGGCCCGCTCCGGTTGCGAATGCTCGACATATTCGCGGCCTTTCCTAACTAATCGCGAAAATTGCAAAGTTGCCCGCCCCCGCCCGCGCGATTTTATATCCCATTGATAATAAAGTGATTTATTGATGGCTCGGCGGTCTGCCAGGGTTGTCAGCGCCCGGTCCGCCGCCTATACATCGCGCTCCTTCATCAAGAAGAGTTCGCCATGATCCCGCGCTATGCCCGCCCCGCCATGACCGCCATCTGGGACGCGGACAACCGCTTCCGCATCTGGTTCGAGATCGAGGCGCACGCCTGCGATGCCCAGGTGAAACTGGGCGTGATCCCCGCCGAAGCCGCCAAGGCTGTATGGCAGCGCGGCAAGTGGGACGTGGCGCGCATCGACGAGATCGAGCGCGAGACCAAGCACGACGTCATCGCCTTCCTCACCAACCTCGCCGAACACGTGGGCCCGGAGGCGCGCTTCGTCCACCAGGGCATGACCTCGTCCGACGTGCTCGACACCTGCCTCTCGGTGCAGCTTACCCAGGCCACCGACATCCTGCTCAAGGACATCGACGACCTGCTGGCCGCCTTCAAGC
>CANISR010000183.1 GCA_947470105.1 Fidelibacterota bacterium
TGCGTCGGCGCAAAGCGCGCCACATAGGCGAGGGCATGGGCGGGCTCGAGGGCCGGCAGGATGCCTTCGAGCTTGGAGCACAACTGGAACGCCGCCAGCGCTTCCTTGTCGGTGGCCGAGACATACTGCGCGCGGCCCTGGAAATGCAGCCAGGCGTGCTCGGGTCCGATGCCGGGGTAGTCAAGCCCGGCGGAAATGGAATGGGCGTCGGTGATCTGGCCGTCCTCATCCTGCAGCAGGTAGGTGCGGTTGCCGTGCAGCACGCCCGGCGATCCGCCGGTGATGCTGGCCGCATGCTCGCCGGTGGAGATGCCGTGGCCGGCCGCTTCGACGCCGAAGATCTGCACCCCGGCGTCGTCGAGAAACGGATGGAACAGCCCGATGGCGTTGGAGCCGCCGCCGACGGCCGCCACCACTGAATCCGGCAGGCGCCCTTCGGCGGCCATGAGTTGTTCGCGCACTTCATTGCCGATGACCGATTGGAAGTCGCGCACCATGGTGGGATAGGGATGCGGGCCGGCGGCGGTGCCGATCAGGTAATAAGTATCGTGGACATTGGAGACCCAATCCCGCAGCGCCTCGTTCATGGCGTCCTTGAGGGTGGCGCTGCCTTTCTCCACCGGCCGCACTTCGGCGCCTAGAAGACGCATGCGGAAGACATTGGGCTTCTGGCGCTCAATGTCCTTGGCGCCCATGTAGATCACGCACTGCAGGCCGAAGCGCGCGCACACGGTTGCAGTCGCCACGCCGTGCTGGCCGGCGCCCGTCTCGGCGATGATGCGCTTCTTGCCCATGCGCCGGGCGATGAGGATCTGGCCCAGGCAGTTATTGATCTTGTGGGAACCGGTGTGGTTCAGCTCGTCGCGCTTGAGATAGATCTTGGCGCCCTTGAAGTGCTCGGTCAGGCGCGGGGCGAAATAGAGCGCGCTGGGGCGGCCGGCGTAGTGGAGGTTCAGGTGGGTGAGCTCTTTCGCAAAGGCCGGGTCCGCCTTGGCGGCCGTATAGGCCTTATCCACCTCGAGGATGAGGGGCATCAGGGTCTCGGCCACATAACGCCCGCCGAACAGACCAAAGTGTCCGTTCTCGTCGGCGCCGGCGCGATAGGTATTGCGGGCTTCAGCTAAAGCCATTGGTAACTCTCTGGGCAGCCTCATAGTCCGGCCGGTCTTATACTCCAAAGACCTCATGAGACATTAAAAATCGACCGTTTAGGGGGCTTTGGCGCCCAGGGCGGCTTTGACGAAGGCCCTGATTTTGGCCGGACTTTTGACCCCGGGGGCAGATTCTACCCCCGATGAGACGTCCACCAGGCGGGCACCCGATTCCTTAATGGCCTTGGCCACATTGCCCCGGGTCAGGCCCCCCGCCAGGCCCCAGGGGGTCTTGCCCACATGGGACTTGAGGAGCGCCCAGTCGAAGGCCTTGGCGTTGCCGCCGGGGCGGGTGGCGTCCTTGGGGGGCTTGGCGTCGAACAGCAGCCAGTCGGCATGGTCCTGGTAGTCCTTGGCCTCGTGCAGATCACGGGCGGTGGCGATGCCCAGGGCCTTCATCACCCGCAGACCCGAGAACAGGCGCACGGCGTCCACCCGGGCGGGCGTCTCCTTGCCGTGAAGCTGGATCATGTCGAGGCGCACGGAGCGCAAGACCTGCTCCAGCTCCGCGTCGGTGGGATCAACGAACAGTCCCACTTTCTTCACGCCGCGCGGCGCCAGATCGGTGAGCTGCGCTGCCGTCTCCGGCGTCACGAAGCGCGGCGAGCGGCGGAAGAAAACGAATCCCACCATGGCTGCACCGGCGTCCACGGCGGCGGTGACGCCGCGCGGGTCGGTGAGGCCGCAGACCTTGACCGAAATCTTCATGCGGTGGGCTGAAGCGGCTTTTCAGTCATGGGCGCGATCTCGAGCGCGATGCGCGCGGCCGCGGCGGCGGGATCGGCCGCACCGGTGATGGGCCGGCCGATGACGAGGTAGTCGGCGCCGGCGGCGAGGGCGTCCAGCGGTGTGAGAATGCGCTTCTGGTCGTTGGCCACGGACCACGTGGGCCGCACGCCGGGGGTGATGAGCTTCATCCCGGGCCCCAGGTCCTTGCGCAGCATGGCCACTTCCAGCGGGCTGCAGACAATGCCGTCGACGCCGGCGCGCTGCGCGATTTCGGCGAGGCGGCGCACCTGGTCGGTCACCGCAGAGCCGACGCCCACCGACTTCAGGTCTTCGGCGTCGAAGCTGGTGAGCACGGTGACTGCAATCACCAAGGGGCGCTGCACGGGGAATTCATGGGCGGTGTCGGTGGCGGCTTTTACCGCGGCTTCCATCATGCCCTGGCCGCCGATGGCGTGGACCGTGGCCATGTACACGCCGAGCTGGGTGACCGAACGCATGGCGCCCGCAACGGTGTTGGGAATGTCGTGGAGTTTGAGGTCGAGGAAGATCGGCAGGTCCGAAGCGCTTTGCACTTCCTTCACGCCCTTGGGGCCATGGGCGCAGAAGAATTCGAGGCCCAGCTTCACGCCGCCGCTGCTGTCGGCCAGCTTGGCGGCGAGACCTGTGGCCTGGGAGACTTCCGCCGTATCGAGCGCGGTGAAAATCGGCGTCTTGAGCGTGCGCGGTGCGGCCATGGATGTGCTCGGATCGGTGGTTTTGAATGCGCTCTATCTAAACGGCTAGACGGAATTTGCCAGCGTTTTAGCCGGCGCGCCTCGAAACCACGGCGCACCCTTGAGTGACTCTAAATCTGAGTTGGAAAGTCCCGCCGTTCGGCGAGGCTCTGCTCCATGGCCCGGACCTGTTTGCGCAGGCGGCGGAGTTCACGGCGTTTGGCGCTGCCCATCATCCAGGCCCCAATCGCACCGGCGATAAACCCGACCAGCACAGCCAGCAGGATCAGGGCGTACAGCGGCAGGGCGAGCTGATACGGGAACGGCCAGATCTCCACCGCGACCGTCATGCGGTTGGAGAAAGCGAACAGCACCACCAGGACCGCCACGATCCCGGCGACAATGCTGTTGATGATCCTCACGAAAAAATCAGGTGGTGGCTCAGGGCTAGCCCAGATTCAGCATGTCGCGGAGCTGCTTGCCGGTCTTGAAGTACGGCACAGCCTTCTCCGCCACCGATACCGAGGCGCCGGTGCGGGGATTGCGGCCCACGCGGGCGTCGCGATGCTTCACCGAGAAGGCGCCGAAGCCCCGGAGCTCCACGCGATCGCCGCGGCCCAGGGCCTTGGAGATCTCGTCGAAGATCGAGGTGACGATGCGCTCCACGTCCCGCTGATAGAGATGCGGGTTGCGGCCGGCGATATGGGCGATGAGCTCGGATTTAGTCATGGGCCTCAACTCCCGTCCTGGGTGCAGAATTGAAAGATGGGCCAAGGGCTTGCGGAAATCAAGGCCTCGCGGACAGTAAGCCACTCAAATCTCACGCTTTTTGACCGATTGGCCAAGGAATTCGATGTCAATCCCCGCGTTTTCTGCGGAGGTTGGGCCGAGCCCAAGCAAAAACGCCCGCCGCGGTTTCCCGCAGCGGGCGTTCCTGATTGCTAAACGATTGGGGCGGGTTAGGCCTCTTCGTCTTCTTTCTTGCCGGCTTTCTTCTTCAGCGCGGCGCCCAGGATGTCGCCCAACGAGGCGCCCGAGTCCGCCGAACCGAATTCGGCCATGGCCGCCTTTTCCTCTTCCACTTCGCGCGCCTTGATGGAGAGGGTCAGCTTGCGGCTCTTGGGATCGACCGAGATGATGCGCGCATCGACTTTTTCGCCAACGGCGAAGCGGTCGGGACGCTGCTCGGAACGGTCCTTGGCGAGTTCGTTGCGCTTGATGAAGCCCTGGAAGTTGTCGTTGACCGACACTTCGAGGCCGTTCTCGGTCACCTGCTTGACGACGCAAGTCACGACCTGGCCCTTCTTGAGATCAGAGGCAGCGCCGGCGAACGGATCTTCCGAGAGCTGCTTGATGCCGAGCGAGATGCGCTCCTTCTCGACGTCCACATCCAACACCTTCGCCTTGACCATCTGGCCTTTGGTGAAGGTCTTGAGCGCGGCTTCGCCGTCGCCTTCCCAGGCGATGTCCGAGAGATGGACCATGCCGTCGATTTCGCCGTCGAGGCCCACGAACAGACCGAACTCGGTGATGTTCTTGATTTCGCCTTCGACTTCGGTGCCGACCGGGAACTTGTCCTTGAAGTTGGTCCACGGGTTGTTCAGGCACTGCTTGAGGCCCAGGGAGATGCGGCGCTTCTCCTGGTCCACGTCCAGCACCATGACTTCCACTTCCTGCGAGGTGGAGACGATCTTGCCCGGATGGATGTTCTTCTTGGTCCAGCTCATTTCGGAGACGTGCACCAGGCCTTCGACGCCCGCTTCCAGTTCGACGAAAGCGCCGTAGTCGGTGATGTTGGTGACGCGGCCGGTGAACTTGGTCCCGACCGGGTACTTGGCGGCCACGCCTTCCCACGGATCGGCTTCAAGCTGCTTCATGCCGAGCGAGATGCGCTGGGTTTCCGGGTTGAAGCGGATCACCTGCACCTTGAGCTGCTGGCCGACCGAGAGCGCTTCGGACGGATGATTGACGCGCTTCCACGAGATGTCGGTCACGTGCAGCAGGCCGTCGACGCCGCCCAGATCCACGAAGGCGCCGTAGTCGGTGATGTTCTTGACCACGCCGTCGAGGACCTGGCCTTCGCGCAGGTCTTCCATGAGCTTCGAGCGTTCATGGGCGCGGGTTTCTTCCATCACAGCGCGGCGCGAGACCACGATGTTGCCGCGGGCGCGATCCATTTTCAGGATCTGGAACGCCTGCGGGCTGCCCATCAGCGGAGTGATGTCGCGCACGGGGCGGATATCGACCTGGCTGCCGGGCAGGAAGGCCACGGCGCCGTTGAGGTCGACGGTGAAGCCGCCTTTGACGCGGCCGAAGATGATGCCTTCGACGCGGGTGTTCTTGGTGTACTGCTCTTCCAGGACGTTCCAGGCTTCTTCGCGGCGCGCCTTGTCGCGGGAGAGGATGATGAGACCGTCGCGGTCTTCGTAGCGTTCGACGTAGACGTCGATCTTGTCGCCGGCCTTGAGGGCGGCTTCACGGCCACCGCGGGCGAATTCCTTCAGCGCGATACGGCCTTCGGACTTGAGGCCCACGTCGATCAGCACGGCATCGTCGTCAACACGAACGATGGTGCCCTTGATCACGCTGCCTTCGATGGAGCCCTTGGCAAAGGATTCATCGAGGAGTGCGCCGAAGTCTTCCTTCAGCGCGGCATTGGATTGAGGCATTTAGAAAACGTCCTTTCGGTATTTGATCCAGGCCGCCGGTTGGTTCCGCCGGTCTTCATCAACTGCGCGGGGCCGGACCATTCCGGCTTTGCCGCGCGACAGGTTCTTTTTGGCGCGTAAACGCGCTAGCCGATCTTTGAAGCGATGTAAGCCTTTGCCTGCGCAAAGGCCTCGTCCGCGTTCAAGGCCGAGGTGTCCAGAATCCAGGCATCCTGGGCCGGGACAAGGGGTGCGACGCTGCGACTGGAATCGCGCGCATCACGGGCCGCCATATCCTCACGGACGCGGCTTTCTATAATGGTTTGCCCCCCTGCCCGCAACTCCGCGACCCGCCGCGCCACCCGCACTTCGAAGTCGGCCTGGGCGAAGATTTTGACGTCGGCGTTGGGCAGCACCACGGTGCCGATATCCCGCCCGTCCAGGACAGCCCCCGGGGCAACCGCAGCGTACCGCCGCTGGTAGTCCAGCAAGGCCGCCCGCACACCGGGGATCGCCGCCACCTTGGAGGCCGCATTCCCGGCCAGTTCGCCGCGCAGGTCACCGGCAGAAAACCAATCAATATCAAGGGTTTCTGCGGCCTTGGTGGCCGCTACCGGGTCGGCCGGATCACCGTCCGCGCGCAACGTCGCGAGGCCCGCCGCCCGGTAGAGGGACCCGGTATCCAAATACCGCAGCCCAAATTCCGCGGCCACCCGCTTGGCCAAAGTACCCTTCCCCGACGCAGCGGGACCGTCAATTGCGATGGCGATTGTCTTCAAAGCCACACCCTCCTGTTTTCTCCACTGTCATTCCCCCGGCGCCCCCATGGCCGTCCGGTGAATCCATTTCTGGAGGCTCTCAAACGCCGATTTCAGACCCCGAGTCCGCCCAGCGCGCGCCGCGTCGCCCTCGGATCAGCGCGGCAGATCATCGCGCATCGTCCGAAATCGCGGCCCCCAATCCATTCACCAGATCCACGAACCCCGGGAAGCTCGTATTGATGGCCGAGGCGTCGTCCACGGCCACCGATTCGCGCGATCCCATGCCCAGCACCAGGAACGACATGGCGATGCGGTGGTCGAGTTCCACAGCAATGACCGCGCCGCCCTTGGGCGCCTGCCCGGCGCCGCGCACGATGAGCGTGTCGCCTTCGGCGCGGGCATCCACGCCGCAGGCCGTCAGTCCTTGCACCATGGCCGCCAGGCGGTCGCTTTCCTTCACCTTCAACTCGGCGAGGCCTTCCATGCGGGTCTCGCCGTCCGCAAAGGCGGCGGCAATGGCGAGGATGGGATATTCGTCGATCATGCTCGGCGCCCGCGCCGCCGGCACATGCACGCCCTTCAAGGCGGCGGCGGAGATTTCCAGATCAGCCACCGGTTCGCCGGCTTCGTCGCGGCGATTTTTGAAAACAATGTTCGCGCCCATCTCCTCCAGCGTCGTGAACAGCCCGGTGCGCAGGGGATTGATGCCCACATTGGGTAGCAGCACTTTCGACCCGGGCACGATCGTCGCGGCCACGGCCAGGAACGCGGCCGAGGACGGATCGCCGGGAACGGTCACGGGTTTTCCGAGCAGCTCCGGCTGGCCGACAACCCTTACTTTATAGGGCTTTCCGTCACCGCCTTCGGTCTGCACGTCGACGCCGAAATAGCGGAACATGCGCTCGGTGTGGTCGCGGCTGGCGGCGGGTTCGGTGACGGTCGTGGCGCCCGGCGCGTGCAGACCCGCCAGCATCACCGCCGACTTCACCTGGGCCGAGGCGATCGGGCTGTCGTAAGTGAAGGGCGCGGGGATCGGCGTGCCGGTGATGGCCAGCGGCAAGCGCCCGCCAGCGCGGCTGGCGAATTTCGCGCCGCCCAGGCTCAAGGGTGTGATCACCCGCATCATGGGGCGGCGGCGCAAGGACGCATCGCCGGTCATGAAGGATGTGAACGGATACGCGGCCA
>CANISR010000184.1 GCA_947470105.1 Fidelibacterota bacterium
CGCCCTGAGTGGATGATCCTGGAAGTCATTCCCGTGATCCCGCCAGAACTGCGCCCGCTGGTGCCGCTCGATGGCGGCCGTTTCGCGACCTCGGACCTGAACGATCTCTACCGCCGCGTCATCAACCGCAACAACCGTCTGAAGCGTCTGATCGAACTCCGCGCGCCTGAGATCATCATCCGCAACGAAAAGCGCATGCTCCAGGAGTCGGTGGACGCGCTGTTCGACAACGGCCGCCGCGGCCGTGCGATCACCGGCGCCAACAAGCGCCCGCTGAAGTCGCTGTCCGACATGTTGAAGGGCAAGCAGGGCCGCTTCCGCCAGAACCTGCTCGGCAAGCGCGTCGACTACTCGGGCCGTTCGGTCATCGTCGTCGGTCCGGAACTGAAGCTCCACCAGTGCGGCATCCCCAAGAAGATGGCGCTCGAGCTGTTCAAGCCGTTCGTCTATTCGAAGCTCGAACTCTACGGCATGGCCACTACCATCAAGGCCGCCAAGCGCATGGTCGAAAAAGAGCGTCCCGAAGTGTGGGACATTCTTGAAGAAGTCATCCGAGAGCATCCGGTGTTGCTGAACCGGGCGCCAACCCTCCACCGCCTCGGCATCCAGGCGTTCGAACCAGTGCTGATCGAAGGCAAAGCGATCCAGCTTCATCCGCTGGTCTGCACCGCCTTCAACGCCGACTTCGACGGTGACCAGATGGCGGTCCACGTACCGCTGTCGCTGGAAGCCCAGCTCGAAGCCCGCGTGCTGATGATGTCCACCAACAACATCCTCTCGCCCGCCAACGGCAAGCCCATCATCGTGCCGACGCAGGACATGGTGCTCGGACTCTATTACGCGACCATGGACCGTACCGGCGAGAAGGGCGAAGGCATGATGTTCGGCGGCGTCGCCGAAATCGAACACGCCCTCGAAGCCAAGGCCGTCTCGCTGCACGCCAAGATCAAGGCGCGCTACAAGACCGTGGACGAGAACAACAAGCCGATCACCGTCGTCGTGGAAACCACGCCTGGCCGCATGATGCTGGCGGAAGAGTTGCCGCGTCACCCGATGGTGCCGTTTTCGCTGATCAACCGTCTCCTGCGTAAGAAGGAGGTGACGGAAGTCATCGACATCATCTACCGCCACTGCGGTCAGAAGCAGACCGTGATCTTCTGCGATCACATCATGGCGCTGGGCTTCCGTTTCTCGGCCAAGGCCGGGATCTCCTTCGGAAAGGACGATATGATCATTCCGAAGAGCAAGGAAGGCATGATCAAGAAGACCGAAATCCAGGTGAAGGAATTCGAGCAGCAATACCAGGACGGCCTCATCACCCAGGGCGAAAAGTACAACAAGGTCGTCGACGCCTGGTCGCACTGCACCGAAGAAGTCGCGGAAGCGATGATGAAGGAGATTCAAAAGCAGGAAGTCGGCAAGGCCGTGAACTCCGTGTTCATGATGGCCCACTCCGGCGCCCGCGGATCGGCAGCGCAGATGAAGCAGCTCGCCGGCATGCGCGGCCTGATGGCCAAGCCGTCGGGTGAAATCATCGAGACTCCGATCATCTCGAACTTCAAGGAAGGCCTGAACGTGCTCGAGTACTTCAACTCGACCCACGGCGCGCGTAAGGGCTTGGCCGATACCGCGTTGAAGACCGCTAACTCGGGCTACCTGACCCGCCGTCTGGTGGACGTTGCCCAGGACGCGATCATCATCGAGGAAGATTGCGAAACCCACGAGGGCGTCACCGCGGCGCCGATGGTCGAAGGCGGCGAAGTGGTGCTGTCGCTCGGCGAGCGCGTGCTGGGCCGTACCACCAACGAAGACATCGTTGATCCGGAAACCGGCAAGGTCGTCATCAAGAAGGGCTACCTGCTGGCTGAAGCCGATGTCGAGAAGGTTGAGAAGCTTGGCCTCCTGAAGCTCAAGATCCGTTCGCCGCTCACCTGCGGCACGATCGGCGGGGTTTGCGCCAAGTGCTACGGCCGCGATCTGGCACGCGGGACCACGGTCAACGTCGGCGAAGCGGTCGGCGTCATTGCCGCCCAGTCGATCGGTGAACCGGGTACGCAGCTCACCATGCGTACCTTCCACATCGGCGGCGCCGCTCAGCGTGGTGCGGAACAGTCATCCATCGAGGCGGCCTATGATGCCAAGGTGAAGATGATCAACCGTGCGGTCGTCAAAAACAGCGACAAGATCAACATCCTCATGTCGCGCAACTGCGAACTGATCCTGGAAGATCCGCAAGGCCGCGAAAAAGCGCGTCACCGCGTGCCGTACGGCGCCAAGCTGTTCGTGGACGACAAGGACATGGTGAAGAAGGGCCAGAAGATGGCCGAGTGGGATCCGTACACCCTGCCGATCATCACCGAGAAGGCCGGGATCATCCACTATATGGACCTGGTCGAAGGCATCTCCATGCGCGAGACCCTGGACGAAGCCACCGGCATTTCCTCCAAGACCGTGGTCGACTGGAAACAGGCGCCCAAGGGCACCGATCTGAAGCCGCGCGTCACGCTGCGCGACAAGCCGATCGAGCAGGGCGGCAAGGTCATCAACCTCGATAACGGCATGGAAGCCCGATACTTCCTGTCGGTCGACTCGATCCTCTCGGTCGAGAACGGCCAGAAGGTGCATGCCGGCGACGTGCTGGCGCGTATCCCGCGCGAAAGCTCCAAGACCCGCGACATCACGGGCGGTCTGCCGCGCGTCGCGGAACTGTTCGAAGCGCGCAAGCCCAAGGATCACTCGATCATCTCCGAAATTGAGGGCCGGGTGGAATTCGGCAAGGACTACAAGTCCAAGCGCCGCATCGTTGTGAAGCCCGAGAAAGGCAACCCGGTGGAATACATGGTGCCGAAGGGCAAGCATCTGGCTGTGCAGGAAGGCGACTACGTCCGCAAGGGCGATCCGCTGATGGACGGCAGCCCGGTTCCGCACGACATCCTGCGGGTCATGGGCGTCGAAGCCCTGGCCTACTACCTGATTAAGGAAATCCAGGACGTCTATCGTCTTCAGGGCGTGAAGATCAACGACAAGCACATCGAAGTGATCGTTCGCCAGATGCTGCAGAAAGTGGAAGTGATCGACGGTGGCGACACCACGTTCATGGTTGGCGAAACCCCGGACAAGCTGGAGTTCGACGCTGAGAACGCCAAGGTGAAGGCCGAAGGCGGCAAACCCGCCCGCGACCTCCCGGTGCTCCAGGGCATCACCAAGGCCTCGCTCCAGACCCAATCGTTCGTCTCGGCGGCCTCGTTCCAGGAAACCACCCGAGTCCTCACCGAAGCGGCCGTTACGGGCAAGGTGGACAGCCTTGTGGGCCTCAAAGAGAACGTCATCGTCGGCCGACTCATCCCGGCCGGCACGGGCGCGCTCATGAATCGCCTGAAGGCACTGGCCTCGACTCGCGATAAGGAACTGCAGGCGGCCAAGGAGACTCAGGCCCTGCCCGCAGCTGAAATGCCTGCTCCTACGCTGGCGGAGTAGCGTTTTGCTGCAATGCTTTGAAAAAGGGGGCGAAAGCCCCCTTTTTTATTCGTGTTTTCTTGCGCAGGGGCCGACCCTACTCAGCAAAACACCCTAAATATGGTGTGTATTCGTTACCTAAAGCACGTCAGTTCATACGTCCATTGCCTGCAAAAGCGGCTGGAATGCCTCCGTATGCCGGGCTGCAACACCCTTGAAAAACCGCGAAAAAGCGGCGGTGCATATCGCTTGACGGGGTGGGGGGCCGTCCGTATATTCCGCGCCGTTCAAAGGCATCCGGTGGTAGAGCCAAAGCATAGCTGCAGGCGCTCTAAACACGGGTAGCAGTCGGACAACCAAACACATAGTGGCCTTTCGCGGCCAAATTTTACGATCGGGTTCAGGCCCTTACGTGGGCTGATGCATCCGGTCTTTCTGCATCCCGCAATTCTGCGCAGCAGGTAGTGGGACGAACCGCGTTGCGAAATTTTTTGAAGCTGTTGCTTCGACGAAGGGTGAACGATGCCGACGATTAATCAAATGGTCCGTAAGGGCCGCGCGATCCAGAAGAGCCGCAACAAAGTGCCGGCGCTTAACAGCTGCCCGCAAAAGCGCGGCGTTTGCACGCGCGTCTACACCACGACCCCGAAGAAGCCGAACTCGGCGCTTCGTAAGGTCGCCCGCGTGCGCCTGACCAATGGCTTCGAAGTCACCAGCTACATTCCCGGCGAAGGCCACAACCTTCAGGAACACTCGGTCGTGATGATCCGCGGCGGCCGCGTGAAGGATCTTCCCGGCGTTCGCTATCACATCATCCGCGGCACGCTCGACACCCAGGGCGTTAACGACCGCCGCCAGCGCCGTTCCAAGTACGGCGCGAAGCGTCCTAAGTAAGCCGAGGAGAGAGAATCAATGTCACGCCGCCGTTCCGCTGAAAAACGAGAAGTCATCCCGGACGCCAAGTTCGGTGACACCGTATTGGCCAAGTTCATCAACTCCATCATGGAGCAGGGCAAGAAGGGCGTTTCGGAACGCATCGTCTATGGCGCGCTCGAACGCATCGCCAAGAAGATCAACACGGACGCCCTCAAGGTGTTCCATGACGCCATCGAAAACGTGAAGCCGACGGTCGAAGTCCGTTCGCGCCGCGTCGGCGGCGCCACCTACCAGGTGCCCGTCGAAGTGCGTCCCGAGCGGCGTCAGGCGCTGGCCTTCCGCTGGCTCGTGTCCAACGCCCGCGGCCGCAACGAAAAGACCATGATCGATCGTCTGTCCAACGAGCTTATGGATGCCGCTGCCAACCGTGGCGGCGCCGTCAAGAAGCGCGAAGACACACACCGCATGGCGGAAGCCAATCGCGCCTTCTCGCACTATCGCTGGTAACAGCGGATTTAAGTCCGCACAGAAGAATTAGAAAAAATGAGCGAAGCTCCCACTCCCATCTCGCGCTACCGTAACATCGGCATCATGGCGCACATCGATGCCGGCAAGACCACGACCACGGAACGCATCCTCTATTACACCGGCCGCTCGCATAAGATCGGCGAAGTCCACGATGGCATGGCCACCATGGATTGGATGGAGCAGGAGCAGGAGCGCGGCATCACGATCACGTCGGCCGCCACGACGTGCTTCTGGAAAGAGCACCGCGTCAACATCATCGACACCCCGGGCCACGTCGACTTCACCATCGAAGTAGAACGTTCGCTCCGCGTGCTCGACGGTGCCGTCACCTGTTTCGACGGTGTTGCCGGCGTTGAACCGCAGTCCGAAACCGTGTGGCGTCAGGCTGACAAGTACAACGTTCCGCGTATGTGCTTCGTCAACAAGATGGACCGCATGGGTGCCAATTTCTATCGCTGCGTCGACATGATCGTCGATCGCCTTGGCGCGAAGCCGCTGGTGCTGACGCTGCCGATCGGCATCGAAGCCGAGTTTATCGGAGTCGTCGACCTCGTGAAAATGAAAGCCCTCGTCTGGAAGAGCGAAGACCTCGGCGCGAAGTACGACGAGGTCGAGATCCCGGCCGATCTCGCGGAAAAGGCCAAGGAATACCGTCACGCGCTGCTCGAAACCGCCGTCGAAATGGACGACGCGGCCATGGAAGCCTACCTCGATGGCAAAGAGCCCAGCGAAGACGTGCTCCAAGAGTGCATCCGCCGCGGCACCATCGCCCAGAAGTTCGTGCCGGTGATCTGCGGATCAGCGTTCAAGAACAAGGGCGTGCAGGTGCTGCTCGATTGCGTCATTCAGTATCTGCCGTCGCCGCTCGATCTGCCGGACGTCAAAGGCGTTCTGCCGGGCAAGGACGGTGCCGCAGCCTCGCGCAAGCGTCTCCCAGAAGAGCCGTTCTCGGGCATTGCCTTCAAGATCATGAACGATCCGTTCGTCGGCTCGCTGACCTTCGTGCGCATCTATTCCGGCACCCTCGAAAGCGGCACCGGCGTGCTGAATTCGATCAAAGACAAGAAAGAGCGCATCGGTCGTATGTTGCTGATGCATGCCAACAACCGCGAAGAAATAAAATCCGCGTCGGCCGGAGACATTGTCGCTCTCGTGGGCATGAAAGACACCACCACCGGCGAAACGCTGTGCGACCCGCTGAAGCCTATCATCCTGGAGCGTATGATTTTCCCGGATCCGGTCATCGAAGTCGCGGTCGAGCCGAAGTCCAAGCCCGATGTCGAAAAGATGGGCATGGCGCTCGCGCGTCTCGCCGCTGAAGATCCCAGCTTGCGCATTTCCACCGACCAGGAAAGCGGTCAGACCATCCTCAAGGGCATGGGCGAACTGCACCTTGAAATCATCGTCGACCGTATGCGCCGCGAATTCAAAGTCGAAGCCAATGTCGGCGCGCCGCAGGTGGCGTATCGCGAAACCATCAGCCGCATGTTCGAAGAAGACTACACCCACAAGAAGCAGTCGGGCGGTTCGGGCCAGTACGCCCGCGTCAAGATCCGCTTCGAGCCGCTGCCGCCGGGTTCGGGATATCAGTTCGAAAACGACGTCATCGGCGGTACCGTGCCCAAGGAATACGTTCCGGGCGTGATCAAGGGCCTCGCGGCTTCGATCCCCAACGGTGTGATCGCGGGCTTCCCCTGCACCGATTTGAAGGCGACCCTGTACGACGGCAACTACCACGACGTCGACTCGTCGGCCCTCGCGTTCGAAATCGCCGCCCGCGCCGCCTTCCGTGAAGGCATCCCGCAGGCCGGCCCGAAGCTGCTCGAGCCGATCATGAAGGTCGAAGTCGTCACCCCCGAAGAATACATGGGCGACGTCATTGGCGACCTGAACAGCCGCCGTGGCCAGATCGGCGGCATGGACAGCCGCGGCAACGCCCGCGTCATCTCGGCCATGGTCCCGCTGGCCAACATGTTCGGCTACGTCAATACGCTGCGGTCCATGAGTCAAGGCCGCGCCCAGTTCTCGATGGAGTTCGACCATTACGAACAGGTCCCCAATAACGTTTCGGACGAAATCAAGGCCAAGTTGGCCGGTTAATACCGAGAGCCAGAAACACAACTAGCAGACACGATCTGCCAGAGAACGGAGTGAGCCATGGGTAAAGAGAAATTCAATCGCAATAAGCCGCACTGCAACGTCGGCACGATCGGCCACGTTGACCACGGCAAGACGTCGTTGACGGCTGCGATCACGAAGGTTTTGGCTGAGACGGGCGGCGCCACGTTCACGGCGTATGACC
>CANISR010000185.1 GCA_947470105.1 Fidelibacterota bacterium
CCACGAAGGTCGCGGCGCCCTCGGGGCTCAGGTGGATTCCGTCGTCTTTGGCCATAGCGCTGCGGGCGGGTTCGGCGTCCGCGTCGTCGATAGCGATGGCGAAGCCTTTGCTCTCACGCAGAACGTTCAGGATCAGGAAATCGCCGATGGTCGAGGGCACGCGCACGCCGGGGATGGACGTGTGCCCGTCTCTCCACGGCTCCGCGAACTGCGTGCCTTGCTCGAAGGCGCGGACGATGGGGGCGCAGGTGCGCGCCTGCACGGCCACCATGCGCGGGCGCTTGGGGCCGATCCAGCCGAGGGCTTCCATCTCGGCGAAGGCCTTCCACATGCCGATGAGGCCGGTGCCGCCGCCGGTGGGATAGAAGATCACGTCGGGCAAATCCCAGGTGAACTGCTCCGCCAGCTCGAAGCCCATGGTCTTCTTGCCTTCGACCCGGTAGGGCTCCTTCAAGGTCGCCAGGCTAAACCAATTGGCGGGGCCAACGCCCTTCTCCACCAAGGGACCGAGGTCGGTGATGAGACCATTCACAGCGTAACCATGGCCGCCGAAAAGCGGAATCTCCGACACGGTGATGGACGGCGCGTCGTCGGGATAGAACACATGAGCTTTGATCCCCGCGCGCGCGCCGTAAGCGGCGAGCGCTGCGCCGGCATTGCCCGCAGTCGGCATGGCGATGCGGGTGACGCCCAGCTCCTTGGCCATGGAGACGGCGACGGCGATGCCGCGGGCCTTGAATGAACCCGTAGGCAGGCGCCCCTCGTCCTTCACCAGGATCTCGCCAGCACCGATAGCCTTGGCGGAGCGCGGCGCAGTGATGATGGGAGTCATAGTCTCGCCGAGAGAGACGATGTTCACGGCCTTACGCACCGGCAAAAGTTCGCGGTAGCGCCACAGGTCCGGCGCGCGGGCTGTCAGGTCGTCCTTGGTCAGCGCGGCTTTGACGCCGGCGAGGTCATAGCGGACCAGCAGCGGCTTTCCGGCCCGGGACAGATTCCACAGCCGGTCCGCTTCATGGCGTTCGCCGGTGAGGCCGCATTCCAGATGCGTGACGAAGGTCGGCCGTTCTGTGGTCAGGTTGTCGCGCACGCCTTACTCCGCCGTGGCCAATCCCTTGCCGCGGGCGCTGGAGGTCACCAGTAGCACCAGGACAACACCAAACGTCAGCAGCCCCGCCGTGTACCAGGCGCCGGCGTAGAAATTATGAGTGGAGTCCCGCAGCATGCCGATGATGGTGGGACTGGTGATGGAGGCGCAATTACCGACACTCTGGATGGCGGCGATGCCCACGGCCTGGCTGCGGTGGGGGATGTACTTAGTGCCCACGGTCCAGAACAACGCCATGGCGGCGTAACCGCCGGTGGCGCAGAGCGACAGCCCCGCGAGCTTCAGGCCCGGTGTCGGCAGCACCACCATCAACGCCCAGCCAAGCCCCGCGGCGGCCATGACGCTGATGAGATGGAAGGTGCGCTCCTGCGTGCGGTCGGAGTTCCAGCTCACGATCTGCATGCCGACGATGGCGACGATGGGCGGTATGGCGGTGAGCCAGCCGATGAGCACGGTCTTGCTGGCGTCCGTGCCCATCATTTCCTTGACGATCAAGGGCGTCCACACACCGATCGTGTTGACCGTGGCAATGACGCAGAAATACGACAGCGCCAGCACCACCACCGGCAAATTCAAAACATCTTTCCAGGCGCGGTCGCCGGCGGATTTGGCGGGCGCCAGCCGCTCCTGATCCAGGCGCTTTTGCAGATCGGTCTTCTCCACCGGGGTCAGCCACGGCGCCTCGGCCGGCAGGCTGGGCAGCCACAGGATGACAGCCAAGCCCATGAGGATCGGCGGCAGGCCTTCCAGCAGGAACAGCCAGCGCCAGCCGGACAGGCCCCAGGTGCCGTCCATGGTCATGATCCAGCCCGACAAAGGCCCACCGATGGCCAGCGCCAACGGCAGCGAGCCCAGGAACAATGCGTTGGCCTTGGCGCGGTGGGCGGCGGGGAACCAGCGGCTGAGGAAGAACAACATGCCCGGCAGCAGCCCGGCCTCGGCCAGGCCTACCAGCCCGCGCAGGCCATAGAGGCTGTAAGCGCCCACAGCGAACAGGGTGCAGGCGGACGCAATCCCCCAAGCGATCATGATCGCCGGCAGCCAGCGCCGGATGCCGTAACGCACCAGCAGCAAACTGCTTGGCACTTCGAACACCGTGTACATGACGAACAGCACAGTGTTGGCGATGCCGAAGGTGGCGAAGGTGAGGCCCAGTTCCTTGTTCATGGACAAGGCCGCGAAGCCGACGTTGACACGGTCGATGTACGAGACGACGTAGATCAGCGTGCACCACGGCACGATGCGCCAGAAGGCTTTCTGGATGGCCGACCCGGCGGCGTCGGTTTGGGGGGCAGGCGCGGCGGTCAAGGGCTTGGGAACTCCCGTTAATTCGGCGGGCACCATACACTACTCTGGGATAAAATCGCCATTCCGGCGGTAGCTGCCTGCCTACCAACACCTGCAAAGTAACCCATGCAAACACTGACTTCCGACGAGATCGACTACATCGCCGCCAGCTTCCGCGCATGGTGCAGTGCCGAAGGCAAAGCGGCCCCCACGGCCGATGATGCGCTGGCCTATTTCACCCAGGTCCAGGCCCAGGAGCCCTTCATCGCCGAACGGATCGACGGCGATTGGGACGACTTTATAGCGTTCCTGCGGGAACGCCGGCTGATGGAGGACTAGGGGCCGCCCTAGAGCGTCAGAACCTTCAAATCCCCGAGGCCGTTCGCTTGCAATTCGCGGCGAATCTCGGCCTCGTAGTTCGGGTTTGATATGACGAGCAGATCGTTTGCGGTGGCGTGCCGGAAAAACGCGTCCTTGCCGCGAATCTGGACGTGGGACACCGGCAGGTACCGGTCTCACTTGCCGGGATTCACATCCACGGCAAATGCGATTCTGTCGATCAATGTGTTCCGCCGGGCGCAGTGGACCAGAAACATGCAGCCTTTCGTGGCCGCGCCCCATACATAAACCTTCTGCGCCCGGCTCGCCGCCCGGTCGACTTCCGAGATTTTTGCGGTGAGCTGCGGGAAGAGTTGCTCAAAATCGAGCGCATCCCACGGACCCGACTCATAGGCCTCCGCGAAGGCGGACGACAAGTGATCGAGCCCGGCAATGATGAACCGGTACTGCCCGCCAAAGAGCAGACCGTCGGCGAGAACGTTGCCGTCGAACAGATTCAACAGGGCCTTCCGCGAAAAATAGTTCACGTGCTCATAGGTGATGTCGAAGAAGGCCTGGTTCTCGAGAATCCAGTCGTAGGCCGGGACCTCGATATAAATCGCGGCTTTTCCACACACCCGCTGCAGTGTTCGCAAGAAAAGGTGCGGCCTGTGGATATGCTCCAGCACATGGCGCAACACCACGATATCCGCCTGTAAGCGGTCGGCGTCGGTCAGGTAGCGTTTCTGGACCCTCTCGTTCCGGCCCTGGTAGGTCGTATCAAAACCCACGGCGTCGAAATGGCCGTCACGCACCACCATCTCAAGGAAGTCGCCCTTCCCGCAGCCCACTTCCACCAACCGGCTGTTGCGCGGGAACCGCTTCTTCAGCGTCTCCAGCACCGCGGCCATATCCGCAATGAACTGCGGCGAGTGTGCCTGGCTGTTCTGGTAATCATCGTCGTACACGGCCAGCGCCGGATCGAGAGCGCCGTTTTCGACAAAATCGAGCTGGATGTTTTTCCGGAGCTCGACCCGCCCCATGGCCATTTCGCCCTCGGTTGATGCGAGAGGACTATTGGGGACGGTGGGCAGGAGCATGGCCGGCAGGCCTCCGATTCTTTCGCGCGGCGCGGTGTCGCCCCCGGGACTTGAACCACGAACCGGCCTGTTAAAGCTAGGCTTTCGGCGCATTCACCGCCAGTTGCGCGGCGAAGGCCCGTTTATAGGCGGGCCGGGCCTCGCCGCGGGCCACATAGGCGGCCAGGTTGGGAAACTCGTCGAGCAGACCCGACGATCTGAACCGCAGCAGCACCGACACCATGATGAGGTCGCCGGCGCTGAACCCGCCGTCGAGCCAGTCGGCGCTGCCCAAACGCGTAGAGAGCTGCTTTAGCCTGACGCGGGCGCGATCGGCGACCAGGGGCATGCGCTCCTTGGTCCAGGGCTTGTCGCCTTCCACCAGCTTGGCGTTGGCCAGTTCCAGGATGGGCGGCTCCACCGTGTTGACCGCCGCGAACATCCAGGTGATCGCCCGCGCCCGGGCATTGGCGTCGGTGGGCAACAGGCCGGCGTGGCTCTGGGCGATGTGAAAAACGATGGACCCGGTTTCGAACAGGGCGAGACTGCCCTCCTCATAGGTCGGGATCTGACCGAAAGGATGCAGCGCCAGGTGCGCCGGCTCCTTCATGGCTTTGAACGACACCAGGCGCACGTCGTAAGGCTGGTTCACTTCCTCCAGCGCCCAGCGCACCCGCGCCAGCCCTTTGCCGCCATCGGGCGAGTGTTCAAAGGCGGTGATGGTGATGGTGATGGTCATCGCTGTCCCCTCTAGTGCAATCCCCCTCCCCACAAGGGAGAGGGAACGAACAAACGACTACCGCTTCCTGAACCGCAACGTCATGCGGTCACTTTCGCCGATGGCTTTGTATTTTTCCGGCTCCAGTTTGGCGTCGGGTTTGAGGCCGGGCCAGTCCAGCATGTAGGGCTCTCGCTTGGTGGCGTTGGTGGGCGGCAGGGTCCAGACACCCAACGGGTAATCCTTGGTATCCTTCGGGTTGGCGTTGATCTCAGACGCGGCGTCCAGCTTGAAGCCGGCCTTCTCCACCGCCGCCACCAGAACGTCGGTGTTCACGTAACCGTCGCGGCCGTCCTGCACCTGTTTGCGCGGATCGGCGCGGTGGTCCTCCACCGCCAGAATGCCGTTCGGCTTCAGCACCGCGTGAAAGGCCTTGAGCGCCTTGTCCAGATCGCCCGGGGTCCACATCCAGTCGTGGATGTTGCGCGCCGTGATCACCATGTCGGCGGAGTTGGCGGCACCCAGGCTGCTGACATCGTCGGCTTTCCACGCGGTCCAATTGATCTTGCCGTACTTGGCCTCGTCCGCGTACCGCCCCTTGAACTCCGCCACATATTTGCGGCCCTGGTCGGTCATGCGCGGGTCGGTGGGATCGGGCATGGTGGCGGCATATTTTCCGCCGGTGGCCTTGGCATAGGGCGCCAGGATCCAGGTCCAGTAGCCGCCGCCCGGTGCGATCTCAATTACGGAAAGGCCGGGCTTCAGGCCCCAGAAGGCCAGGCTCTCGGCGGGATGACGGTATTGGTCGCGGGCGGCATCACCAGCAGGCCGCGCCTTATCGGCGACGGCGGCTTTGAGCGCGGCATCAGGCGCATCGGCTGCAAATGAAAATGCAGCAGCGAAAATTCCCAGTGCGGCGACTGAACAGAGAACACGGCGATTCATGGCGGCCTCCCCTGAAATTGCGATGGCCGAACTATAATCCTCTTGACTCGATGTGCGATAGTAGTTTCTACTATGCGTATAGTAGAATGCATTTGAGGCTTTATTTATGGCCGTTCCCAAGCTGACCACCCTTGAGCTGCGCATCATGGAGGCGGTGTGGAAATGCGGCGCCTGTTCGGTGCGCGAGATCCAGGAAGCGTTTCCCGCGGCCAACCGCCCGGCCTACACCACCATTCAAACCACCGTGTACCGGCTGGAAACCAAGAAGGCGCTGCGGCGGGTCAAGAAGATCAGCAACGCCCATATCTTCGAGGCGGTGGTCAGCCCCCGCGCCGTACGCGGCCGCCTGATCGACGACCTCATGGCCCTGTTCGGCGGCGGGCCGAGCCTGCTCATGGCGCACCTGATCGAGGCCGGCAAGCTGACCCGCGAAGACATCACCGAGGCGGAAGAAGTCCTGACGGAGCTTGAGCGCACAAAATTGCAAAGCGGGGGGAAATCCAAATGACCTTCTTGATTGCCGATCACGTGATCGAGTCCACGCTGTTCGCGCTGCTCATGGGGGCTTTGACCCTGGGCTTCACACACAACCGCGCCGTCGTGCGCTATGGCTTGTGGTTTGCCGGCTCGCTCAAGTTCCTGGCGCCGTTTTCGCTGATCGTCGCTGTGGGTGACGCCTTGCGCTGGGACACCGCGCCGGTGATGGCGCTGCCTTGGGCTGTGCCGGTGGCCACGTCCGAGCTGGGCCTGCCGGACCTCATCGCCGATGTAGCCGCGCCCCTGGCGGCAACACCCGTGGCCGCTGAATACATCGCCTCCGGCCCGGATCTTGAGTCGGTGCTGATGACGGTGTGGCTCGGCGGCATGGCGCTGCTGCTGTGCCTGTGGACCCTGCGCTGGATTCTGCTGATGGTGGTGCGCCGGACGTCCCTGCCGTCAGGGATCACTGCACCGATCCCGGTCCGGTTCAGCCTGACACTGCTGGAGCCCGGGCTGGTGGGCATCTTCCGCCCCGTGCTGCTGTTGCCCGAAGGCATCGCCGCGCAGCTTTCGCCCGCGCAGCTCGCCCTCGTGATCGAACACGAGCTGTGCCATTGGCGCCGCCGCGACAACCTCACCGGCGCCATCCATATGATTGTCACCCTGGTGTTCTGGTTCCATCCGCTGGTGTGGTGGATCGGCCGGCGCCTGGTGGCCGAGCGCGAGCGCGCCTGCGATGAAAGCGTGCTGGCGGCCGGCGGCGATCCCAAGGCCTACGCCCACAGCATTCTCGAAGTCTGCCGGTTTTATGTTCACTCCCCCCTGCCCTGCGCGCCCGGTATCGCCGGCGCGAACCTCAAGGATCGTGTGAGCCGCATCATGGACAACGTGACGATGACCCGCCTGAGCCCCGCCAAGTTCGCCCTGTTGGCCACGGTGGCCGGAACTGCTGTGCTTCTTCCCATGGCCTGGGGACTGTTCACCCCCGAAGCCGCCGCCGCGCAACCGGTGACGCATGTCGCGCCGGCGCCGGTGACACAGACTGTGGAAGCGCCCAAGCCCGCACCGACGATCGAACCTAAAGCAGCGCCGGTCATCCGCGTCGCCCTGCCGACGCCGGAGCGGGGGCCCGCCCCGCGCCCGGTGGCCGCGCCCGCGCCGAAAGC
>CANISR010000186.1 GCA_947470105.1 Fidelibacterota bacterium
CCTCGGCTACGGCGGTGCGGCGTGTCTGGATTCCGCTCATGATCTGGCCGATGTTCTTGCCGATGTCGGTCCAGAAATCGGAATTCGTGGACGTGGACACAGAGGACTCGGACTTGTTGCTGCCGCCACCGCCGCCGCCGCCGATGGCCTGCGACGCCGACGCTGCATCCGTGGACGACGACGCGCTGCTCGACGACGTCCGCGTGATGTTCAGCATGTCCATGCGGTATTGCTCGAGATATGCATCGTCGATCTGGATCTTGAGGACGTTGCGGTCGAAGGTGTAGCGAAGCTCCGCGAGTTCGGCGATGCGCGCAATGACGTCGATGAACGGGCGGTCCGTCGCGGTCATAATGACCCCGCCGGAGATGCGCGGATCGAGTTCGAGGTCCACCTGAGCCTTGCGGGCGAGTTCGATCAGGATGTCGCGCACGGGCGTGGTGTCGGTGACCGCAATCGAAACACGGCGCGTATCTGCGAGCTCCGGCGCCGTCGGCGCGGCGAGCACGGCCTGAAAGTTCGGGATTGGCGGTTCATCGCCGCGGGCCTGTGGCTCCGGAGCGCGGCGGCCTTCCAGTGCCTCGTAGTCGGCCTTGCTCGAACCGCCCGTCATGTCGTAGTCGTTGAATTTCTCCAGCGCTGCGCAGGAGCCCAGCGCGGCGCACATCACCAGGGCGATTGCGGTCTGCGCAACGGTTCGCGACCGGCGCTCAGCCCGGTCGTGACGCGCGAGTTCGTTCAGGCCGCTAAGCCGGTGTATTTTCATCATAGTCCCCCAAATACCTTGCCGCCGCCCGGCGCATGCGCGTTCAGCTACGCGCGCGGGTGCGGGGTCCTAAAGTTCACGAGTGGTCCGGCCCCCGGACAGCATCCTCAGCCCTGTCAGAGGTAGCATACCGCAACGTGTCCAGCCATAGCCGAGCACGGCTTTCCGGAGGTGTGTCATTGCCATAATTCAGTGATGAATAGTGACCGTTTTCAAGCCCCTGGCAGCCTCAGGCCATTCCGGCCATCAGCTCCGCCAAGGCCGCGTCCCCGCCTGCCAGAGCTAGCCAATAAGCGGCGAGAATCGCAGGCCCGAAGGGAAACTGAGCGCCAGCCGTACGCCAGCGCCAGAATACCCCGAAGACAACCCCAAGACCGCCCGCGACCGCCAGAAATAGCAGCAGGGGGCCGAGGGGCAGAGCCAGGGCGGCGGCGGCCAGCAGCTTCGTGTCGCCAAGGCCGAGTCCGATGCGTCCGGTGATCGCTTGAAATCCGGCATTCATCATTACGCCGACGGCAAAGACGGCGGCAGCCGCGACCAAGCCCTGGCTCATGTCGCGATCTCCGGTCCAGCGCCAGGCGAGCGCGAGGATAGCGAGCGCCAGGACAAACCCATTCGGCAACCGCTGCTGTTCCAGGTCGATGACCGCGAGCGCCATCATCGCGACCGTCATCGCCGCAAAAATCACCATGTGAGCAAGGTCGGTAACAAAAAATACCCCGGCCGTGAACAGCATCATCGTGCTGCTCTCGATTGCTGGATAGCGCCACGAAATCGGCGCCTTGCAGTAACGGCAAGCTCCGCCTTGTGCCACCCAGGATATGACCGGAACCAGATCTACCGCCGCCAAGGTATGTCCGCACGCCGGGCACCGGGACCGGCCATGGGCGACGCTTTCGGCGCGCGGCTGGCGAAAGGACAGCGCGGTGACGAAACTGCCCATTACCAGGCCCAGCACGGCGGCCGGAAGCGCCAGTACGGCCGGCGGCGGGAGATCGGACACGTTAATTTGTCGTGGCCACGGTGGGTGCGGCTTCGGACTTGGCCGCGGGCAAGAGGAGGCCGCGCACGACGGCCGCTCGTTCTTTTGCCCATCCCTGAAGCGCTGGGTTGAGCGTAAACAAGGCGATGACCGCGGCGACCTCGGCGGCAACGACCCCGATCAGCAGGTGTTTCACCCACCGCCGCTGCAGGCGCAGGCGCCGCGCGAGCTGGGGCGTGTCGTCGATAGCCCCTTCCGCGTGCTTGTCGTTGACCTGAATGGCCCCCTCTCCATAGGCCACCAGGAGCGCCTTGTCGGCCAGGATGTTGATAACGCGCGGAACGAAGGCCGCGCTTTCGGCAAGAACCGTCATGGCGCGTTCGGTGAATATCGGAAAGTCGATGCCGTCCACGCGCGCCGTCTTCACGCGATGCTCGATGTAGTGCACCGCTTCGGCCGTATTCAGCGGACCCGTGTTGAAGGAAAATCCGATGCGCTGGTTGATCTGGCGCAGGTCCGCACGCTGCAGGAGGTCATCCAGTTCCGACTGCCCGAACATGACGATCTGCAGGAGCTTGTTGCGCTCGGTCTCGAGATTCGAGAGCAAGCGCACCGCCTCGAGGCCCGCGGGCCCGAGGGCTTGCGCCTCATCCACGATCAGGACTGCATTGCGTCCCAGAGCATGCTGTTCGAGTAGAAACGTATTCAGCGCCTGAAGCATCTGGGGTCTGGAGCCGGCCTCTAAACCGAATTCCGCGCACACCAAGGCGACCAGGCTTTCGGGATCGACCTGCGGCGCGTTGAGGTAGGCCACGGCGTCATCTGAGCCCACCAGTTTGCGCAACAACAGCCGGCACAGCATGGTCTTGCCGGTGCCGACGTCACCGACGACTTTTAAAATTCCAGTATTGCGGGCGATGCCGAACTGGATCGACTGAATGATCTCAACGTGCTTGTCGATCGGGAAGTATTGGTTGGTGTTGGGCGTGAGTGTGAAGGGATGCTCCTTCAACCCGAAATGCGCGAGATATGGCATTGCCCACCTTGCCTAGCGCACGCGCAGGAAACGCACTCGCCGTTCGATTTCAGTTGGGACCAGTTCCGGCGGCGCGCGTCCGAGCGCAGCGGCGCTCAAAACATTGTTATATGCGGCGATGGCTTGGTCGCGCAGGCCCATGTGATCAAGCACGAGCGCCAGATTGTAGACATACATCGCGGAATCGGGGGTCAGATCGACGGCACGGCGCAGGTAATCCAGGGCCGGATCGAGGGTGCCCATCTTGGCGTAGATCAATCCAATCTGCGCCTTGATCGGACTGAATGCGGGGTAGGTCTTTTCCAGATCGAGCAGGCGACTCAAGGCCTCGGCCGGGGCGCGTTCTCCAATGATCGTCGTCATATTGGTCAAGGCTTCGCGATTTTCGGGATCGATCTTAAGCGCCTTGTCGTAGCTCGCTTGCGCTTCGTCGAACCGGTGCCGCTTCTGCAACGAGGCGCCGCGGCCGAGGAGCGCGAGGATGCTGTTGGGTTCCTGCTGCAAGGTTTGGTCATAAAAACCAAGCGCGGTGTCGTACTCGCCGCGCAGCAAGGCGGTATAGCCGGCCCTCCCGCTGTCCTGAGCGTCCCTGGAAACCTGCCGCACCTGCACGGCATTGCCTACCCCTGAGAGCGAGAAATCATTGCGTGCAATGGAGATCGGCGGATTGAGCGCTTGCGCGGGCGAGTCCGCGGCAATTTCGGCCGGCTTTTCTCTTGCCGCCGGCGCGGCAACGGCGGGCGGGCGCGCAGGGCCCGAAAACGGCGCTGGAGACGGGGACACTTGCGCCACAGCGGGCTCTTTCGGCGCTGCAGGCGGGGTATCTGACGCTACAGCCTGAACCGCAGGCGCGGGCGCAGTTACGGGCGCGGCGGGGGCGGCAGGCGCCACGGTTTGGGGCGCTTCAGCAACTTTCGCCGGTTCCGCCGGTGCGGGAACCGGGGCGGCCGGAGCTGCCACAGGCGCTGCACCTTGTGCTGCGGGCGCTTGAGCCGGAGTGACTTCGGACGGAACAGGCGCGAGCACTGCGGGCTGAGGTAGCGAGGCCGGCGGAGTCAGCGTGGCAACTCGCGGTCGCGGCGTTTCCTGCGGCGACAGGAAAAGCACGCCGGCAATGATGCCGACGGCAAGAACGCCGGTGCCGGCAATGGCCGCCCAGCGCATGCCGCCTGAGCGTGCGCTGGCGGACATGATAACGCCCGAACCGGCCAGGCGCTCAGCGTCGAAGCCTTTGGCGGCGGACACGGTCTGGCGCTGCTCGTTTTCCTTTTCGGCTTTCTGCAGAGCTTTAAAAAGCACGCTCATTACTGTCGCCCCGACGCCATGTGCCCCTCGTCGTTCTCGACGGAGTGCGCGCAATGGGTCCTAATGATTTGCTCGTAACCGGCCGCCCCGACCGGAACCCCGAAAGTCGAGGTTAACCTATTATATGAAGCCTCGTGTAGCTAGCATCGGGCAGCAGCTTAACCCCTTGATATTGTGGGGTGTAAAGCAGACATACGGTTGTCTTGCGACTCTTTGTCGCGCGAAAGGTCGCGCACGGTGCACGGCGCGCTTCACCGGCGTAACTTCCGCTCCGGCCGTTTTTTAACTATCACTGGGAAGTTCTTCAGCGTTTTTGGACCGCCATGTCGCAATCCATCGAGCAACTCCGGCCTCAGGCCATCACCCTGGACATCGGCCGCCTTACGGACCGCGCCATGTGGGCAGCGTGGGCACCGCGGCTTCATATCGAGGATCCCAACCTTTTGCCGCGCGCGGGGCTCATCGGATTCAGCGAGGCGCAGACTCGCGGCATCCAGGCGCAGATCCGTCAGGAAGGCTACTTCCAGGCCGCGAATGTGAACTGGGGGCTGGATCTCGCACTGATGGTGGAAACCGTGCGGGCACTGTCGGCGGCGTCGCTGCCGCCGGTGTTCGCATTTCTGTTCGACGAATTCTGGGTGCCGTTCCGCAAGTTGGCGCCGATCTATCAGTCGCTGCTCGGCAACTACGCCATGCTGCCCGACTTTTGGATATGGGACGTGGACCCGAAGAGGTCCGAGTCCGGCTGGGCGCCGCATCGTGACAAGGGTTTGATCTCGCTGTTCCCGGACGGCGCGCCGAAGTCGATTACCACCTGGATTCCACTAACCGCCGCGACACCGCTGAACGGCTGCATGTACCTGGTGCCGGCACAGCACGACAAAACCTACGGCACGCCGCAGGAAAACACGCACACCTTCGACGTCCAGAGCATCCGCGCCCTGCCGGGCGTGCCCGGCGACTTCTTTGTCTGGAACCAAGCCGTCCTGCATTGGGGCGGCAAGACGTCGCCCCACGCCACTGAGTCACGGATCAGCATGGCCGTGGAATTTCAACGCGGCGACATCCCCTCGTTCCACGACCCGCTGCTCAACCCTCACGCCACGCTCCCCTTCCCCGCGCGCCTGAAGTTGATCGCCATGCAGATCCTGCAATACCGCCACATGTACAAAGTTCTCCCCGAAGTCGAGAAGCTCGCCATAGAGCTAACGCAAGCCAAGCTCTAGCCAACGCCGTGATCGGTTTTTTTTCAACGGTGAGTGAGTCGCGCACGCGCGAAGCGCGCAAAAACAGAATCAGGCTTTCGCCCGAATAGGAGTTTGGCGCACCCGAAGGGATTCGAACCCCTGACCTTCGCCTTCGGAGGGCGACGCTCTATCCAGCTGAGCTACGGGTGCTGGGACAGAATCTCAACAAATCAACCTGCTACAGACCGGACGCTAACCGGGTGAACAGCCGAACAGCAAGCAGAATCGAAGGCCGGTGTGACACGAGTGTGACAAAGCTAGGCACGACGAACCTGCTCCCATCGAAGCACTGAATGCCATAGCGGCGGGTGGAGAATTCCGGGCGGCGCTCGACGGCGGGCCAATTGGAAATCGCTGCCCACACCTCGGCGGTTTTAGACCCCCACCCAGGCACTTTGCACCTGAGACCCCGCCCAGGCTATTCAGGTTTACGCGGTCGCGCCCGAGTGCGCCAAAAATTTCAAAATTTCGAATCAGCCCCCAAAGCTATCATTGGGGCGGCGGATATGGGGGTACCGGACGGCGGCAGAGTGGCGCAGAATACGGCGCTGGCTGTAGGGAGTGTGCGATGAGGTCGCTTCAGTTTATTAGACTGGCTCTCTGTCTCTGCGCGTTGGGCACACCCAGCATCGCCTATGCTGGGCCACTTGAGGATGGCATCGCCGCGTACGACAAGAACGACTACAGGCAGGCCATCAAACTCCTTCAGCCTCTTGCCAAAAACGGGGAGGCTGTCGCCCAGTTTAAACTTGGCGTGATGTACGCCAATGGCTGGGGATTTCGGAAAGACGAAAAACAGGCGATTGATTGGTACCGAAAAGCTGCGGACCAAGGTTTAGCTGATGCGCAATTTAATCTGGGCTGGTTGTACAGTCATTCCTATGGTCAAGGAGTGTATGTGACCAAGCGCGACCACAGCCAGGACGACGCAGAGGCCGCAGCTTGGTATCAAAAAGCCGCTGATCAGGGGCTGGCCCAAGCGCAATTCAATCTCGGCATTATGTATCAGCAAGGATATGGCCTTCCTAAGGACGAAAGTAAATCAATGGCCCTGCTTCAAAAGGCCGCCGATCAAGGCTACGTACAGGCCCAGGGTGAGCTAAGCAGCATCAAGAGCGCGGCTGAGGCTAAAGAGCGCGGGCGCGTTAAAGCAGAAGAAGACGCTCGATTGGCAGAGCAGGAGAGCAAAACAAAAATTGAGAGAGCCAGAGATGCCGAGGTTCTCCGAGCAAAAGCCGAAGCAGGCCGCGTTGAAGCTGAGGCATCTCAAGATGATAAAGACTGCAAATCATACGGAGCAAAAGTAGGCTCCGACACATACGTCCAGTGTCGTATTTCGCTGAGGGCGCTACGGCAACGAACACTAGATACCCAAGTGAAGGCTGAGCAGGATAAGGCGCAGGCCGATCAGAGCCACCAACTCGCAGAACAGGCAGAGCAAAGGGCAAGCCAGGATGCAGCCTTGCAGCGCGCAGCTGCCGCTCGGCAACAGGCCATCCTGGAAAAGGAACGGAGCGA
>CANISR010000187.1 GCA_947470105.1 Fidelibacterota bacterium
CGCGTAACTGGCGCGAGCACCTCTACATCTTGCGCGCTAAGCGAGTCTGGCTGGGGGTGGCGTTAGGGTGTATTTATGAGTCCGGTTTCAATTCGCGGGGGCGCGGGTGCGCAAGACGCTCCAGATCGACGACACCGTTTATGAGTCCCTGCGCCAGTTGGCCGCGGACTGCGGCATCACCGTGGAAGCCGCCGTGGACGAAGCCCTGCGCGCCAGCTTGCGAAAACACGGCCGCCCGGCCGATCTCCAGGAAGCTCTGCTGTTTTCCTTGCGGGAATTCCCGCTTAATGACAACGACAGCGGCGACAATTCCAGACGCGCCAAGCGCTAGCCCGAGGCCTTTTTTTTTGCGCCGCCGCTTTCGCCGGCGCGCTCTTGGCGTTCAGGCTCTTCTTCAATGCCGCCATAAGGTCGATGACGTTGCCGCCGCGCTCCGGCGCCTTGGCGCGGGTGAGCTTGTGGCCCTTGAGCTTTTCCTGGATGAGGTCGCGCAGGGCGTCCTCGTAGCGGTCGATGAACTCCTCCGGGTCGAACTCGCCTTTGAGCTGTTCGATGATACGCCGGGCGATGTCGACCATCTGCTTATCGGTCTTGGCCGAGGTCACACCCTTGAGTGCGTTGGCGGTGTTCACCACCTCGTCTTTCATGCGCAGGGTGGTGGCGATGAGGCCCGTGTCCCGGGGCTCGATGGCGAGCAGGCGTTCCCGGGTGTGCATGATGACGCGGCCCAATGCGATCTGATTGGCCTGCACCATGGCGTGCTGGATGACGCTGTAGGCCTCTACCCCCGCCTTATCGAGGGGCATGAGCAGGTAGGGCGTATCCCAATACAGCCGGTCGATGCTGTCCGCGTCGACGAAGCGTTCGATCTCCAGGGTGGAGGTGGTCTCCAGCTTTACCGCCTTCAGCTCATCGTCGGTGAACAGGACATATTTCTCCTTCTCCACCGCGTAGCCCTTCACCAGCGACGACCGGTCCACCGGCCCGGTGTCGGGGTCGGTGGTGATCATTTTGATTCGGTTGCCGGTCTTGGGATTGATCAGGTTGAAGGAGATGTCGGCGGTAGCAGACGTGGCGCGGTAGAGCCCGACCTTGCAGGTCACCAGCGACAGGCGCAGGGACCCCTGCCACGCCGGGCGCGAGGTGCGGCCCTCTGGGCTCGGCAGGACCGCATCCTTTGGTTTGGTTTTACGTCGTGCCTGCGCCATCGCTCACCAGCCCTATAAAAGTTGCTGGTGTAGAACGCGGCTGGCTTGGGGCGGTTCCCCGCGGGCGCGCCTTCACGCACGCCCGCGAGGGTTGGTGGAGACCGCCGGAGCGGACAACTAGATGCGGAGTCTTATTTTGCGACGGCTGTCTTGTAGGCCTCGGGCGGCACGCGGGCGTGGGAGGCCTGCTCATAAGCGTAACCATAGGCCAGCAGATCCTGCTCCGACCACGGTGCGCCTACGAACGAGATGCCCACCGGCAGGCCTTCGACCATGCCCATGGGCACGTTGAGGTCAGGATAGCCGGCAATGGCAGCCATCTGGCTCATGGACGGCGGCCCCTTGCCGCGGCCGCCTTCGCGTGGCGGGTTGCGGGTACCGTCCGGCACCAGCAACGGCGCCGGACCGCGGGTCAGCAGCACCAGCGCGCTGACGCCGTATTGCGACAGCGCCTTTCCGAGACCTTCGGGACCTGCTTTGCGGGTGATCAGCTCGCGCTTCTCGATGTACTCGGCATTTTGCAGGCCGTCCGTGGTCGCCGCGGCGGATTCGAGGAGTTCAGTGCCGTGGAGCTTTTCATGCTCCTCGGTCTTACTGAACGCGACCAGGTCCGCCATGGTGCGGACCTTCACCGCCGGCGGCGTGGTGGCGAGATAGGCTTCGAGATCGTGCTTGAAATTGAAGTCCTCGGTGCGGCTGGCCTCTTCCGCCACGTTCTCCATGAAGTCGCTGGGAACGTCCACCAGTTCGGCGCCTTGAGCTTTCAGCACTTCGAGCGCTGCGTCGAACACCGGTTGGGTCTTGTCGTCATAACCGCCGTAGCCGCGGATCACGCCGAGCTTCACGCCCTTGAGCGCATCGGTCTTGAGGCCCTTGGTGTAATCGGTCTTGTGCGCATCGGCGTCTTTGGAGGCCGGGTCGGCCGGGTCGGTGCCGGCCATGACGGTCAGCAGTATGGCCTCGTCCTCCACGGTGCGCGCCATGGGTCCGACTGAATCCTGGGCTTCGGTGATCGGCACCACGCCGTGCCGTGAGACCAGGGCATAGGTAGGCCGCATGCCGACGATGCCGTTCATGGAGCTGGGCCCGATGATGGAGCCGGTGGTGTCGCTGCCGATGCTGGCGGCGGCGAAGCTCACGGCGGTGGCGATGCCGGGCCCGGAACTGGAGCCGGCGGGCGACCGCGCGAGGTCATACGGATTGTGCGGGTTGCCGCCCACGGTGCTGCCGCTGAAGGAGGCGCCGCCGCGCGACCGGCGGCCCGCCCATTGGGACAGGTTGGCCTTGCCGAGAATGACCGCTCCGCCGGCGCGCAGACGCCGCACCACTTCCGAGTCCTTGACCGGCCGGTTCTCCGCCAGCGCATAGGAGCCGGCCGTAGTGGGCATGCCGACAGCGTCGATGTTGTCCTTCAGCAGGATCGGCACGCCGTCGAGGGGGCCGAGCGCCTTGCCTTCTTTACGGCGCTTATCCGAAGCGGCTGCTTGCTGAAGCGCGTCGGGCGCCACGAGAATGATCGCCTTAAGATTGGCGTCATACATCTTGATACGGTCGATATACCCTTGGGTCACCGCCACGGAGGTCGTGGTTTTCGCCGCGAGGTCGGCCGAGATTTTGCTCAGCGGCACTTCCTCAACGGCATAGGGTTTGGCGGGCTCCTGCTTGGAGCAGGCCACAAAGGCTAGCGACGCCATCACCACAAATCCGGCAACCGGGCGGTAGAGCATGTTCACATCCTCCTGTGAGTAGCAGCCTGAAAAGCAATCGGGGCGGACCCTTGCGGATCCGCCCCGACCTTATCGTACTCGCTTAGCCTGGACTACATCTTGAAGCGGATGCCGACCCGGAACACGCGGCCCAGCACGTCGTATTTGCTCGGGTTCGACGACGAGATTTCATAGCCGATTTCGTCCGAACCTTTCGGGGTCTGGCCGGGGTCGGTGTTGAACACGTTGTTGATGTTGATGAAGGCTTCCGCGTTGGACGAACCCAACTCGAACTTCTTCGCAAACGACCAGTCGAGATAGAAGTAGCCCGGACCGTAGTTGTTATCGATGGTCTGGGCGGGCGCCGGCCGGCCGATCGGGCAGCCCGTCTGGCACTCGATGTAGGTGTTGCGCAGCGTGCCCGAGCTCATGGCGCGGCCGGTGAAGGCCGTCGAGAACGAGTCGTTCGAGTAGTCCACGCGGCCCACCAGGCTCCAGTGCGGCGGTGCGCCACCGGACATTTCGCCGACGTTATCAGTCGGCGGTGCCAGGCGGGTGTCGGACAGGTTCTTGAGGTACTTGGTCGCCTGGACATGCAAGCCCATGCGGCCTTCCCAGTCCGACGAGATCGTATCGAGCGGCACGGTGTAGCTGCCCTCGAAGTCGATGCCGCGCGTGATCTGCACGGCGATATTCACCGGGCGCTGGGTGAGCGCGGTGACGGTGCCGTTCACGCGGGTGATGTCGGCGCAGTAGGACTGAAGGCCCTGCTGGCAGAACACCAGGATCTGGTTGAGGCTAGGCTGGGCGATGGCGTTGGACAGATTGATGTTCCAGTAGTCCACCGACATGCTGAAGCCCGGGAAGAAGCGCGGCTGCAGCACGACACCGATATCGGTGGTGTCGGCCGTTTCCGGCGTCAGGTTCGGGTTGCCCTGGGAGGTCGAGAACGGCGAGGCCGTGCACTGGCAGACCGGGTCGAAGGCGAGCAAGAAGCCGCCGAGCACGGTGTTGTAGAGATCCTGCAGCGAGGGCGCACGGATGTCGCGCGACCGCGTGGCGCGGACGCGGATATCGGAGATCGGCTGGTAAGTGGTGCCGACCTTCCAGGTGGTGACGTAGCCCGACACCGAGTAGCTGGTGCCGCGGACGGCGGCGTTCAGGTCCCAGGTTTCGGCGAAGGACGTGTCCTTGGCCAGCGGGACGACGATTTCCGCAGCACCTTCGTTGACCGAATACCGGCCCGAGAACGGCAGGAAGTTGCCCGAGTGCCAGTCGCTGTAGAGGGTGGCGGCGCTGGGCTTCGAAACCGCGCTTTCAATGCGGCGTTCGACGTTGAACGCCACCGACACCGGACCGGCCCACGACGAGAACGGCTCGCCGGAGAGGTCGGCCGAGATCACGTCCTGGCCGATGTGCTGGTTGGTGTGCGGGTGTTCGCCGCCGTTGGTGATGTAGTTGATGGTGGCCGCCGAGTTCACGCCGAGACCCATGGGGTTGTAGGGCACGCAACCGTCGTTGGGATTGGTGAGAGTCGAGCGGCAGATGATGACGCCGTTGGCGTTACGCACGGTGTCGATGGCGTTCAGACGCAGGCCGCGGCGGGTGGCGCCCAGCGCGTTGTAGTTCACGAGAGTCACGCCCTTCTGCCAGTAGGCGTTCCATTTCCAGCCGGTATCCATGGCGTCGAAGGAGCCGTTGGCGCCGACCACATAGCGCATGGCGCGGCGGTCCAGGTCCGGGCCGATCCACGGCAGGTCGTAGTTCATGCCGCTGACCTGGATGGAGGTGATCTTGAGGGCGGTCATCTGGGCCTGGATCGAGGGCAGGATCAGCGGGTTGCCCGACAGAATGGTCGGGCCGTTGCCGACCATGAAGTGCGAGAACGCCCAGTTGAAGTTGTGCGAACGGTTCCACGAGGTCTGCGCGAACACGCTGAAGTTATCGGTGATGTCGTAGCTACCGCGCAGAAACACGGCTTCGCGGTGTTCCGACGGGTCCAGGGTGCCGGTGTCGTTACGGATGGTGCCGAGACGGCTGTCGCCGCCGGCGGTGTAGGCCGTGTCGGTGATGGAGCCGAAGTTGAACTGATACGGCACGCCGCCCTGGCCGAAGGTGATGCCCTTCAGGGGGCCGGACTGGATGGTGCCGCCGCGGGTGAACCACGAGTCGACGCCGTAGCGCACCAGGCGCTGGGGCTGGCCGGCGGCGATATTGGCGGCGGTGTTGTTGATGACGCCGTACTGATTCAGGTTCCAGGGGCGGTGATGATCGAGCACGCCGTCCTTGTTGACCAATTCGCCGCTGATGATGAAGTGGCCGCGGCCGTCGCCGAAAGCCGTACCGGCCGTAAGCGCGACCTTATAGCTGCGGTCGTCGCCGTAGGTGGTCACGCCGCCGGACACTTCGCCTTTGATGCCGGTGAAGGTCTTGTCGAGGATGAAGTTGACGACGCCAGTCACGGCGTCTGAGCCGTAAATGGCCGAAGCGCCGCCGGTGACGATGTCGACGCGCTGGACCAGCGACTGCGGGATGTTGTTGATGTCGACCACGCCGTCGACGCGCGAGGGAACGGTGCGCTGGCCGTCGAGCAGGATCAGGGTGCGCTGCGAGCCCAAGCTGCGCAGGTTGAGGAGGTTGAGGCCGGCGCCCGAGGCGCTGACCGAGGTGATGCCGGTGCCGGGGGTGGTGGAGCCTGCGAAGGCCGGGATTGAGTGCATCGCTTCGGCGATATTGGTGGCGGCGTTCTGTTGCAGGGTTTCGGCGGTGACGACGGTCAGCGGCGTCGGGGCTTCGTAGCCGTCGCGCACGATGCGCGACCCGGTCACGACCACTTCATCGATGTCTTCAACGGCGGCGGTCTGCGGCGCCTGGGCGGCCTGGGCGGACGACAGCGCCAGCAGGAGGCCGGTGGTGAAGACGGAAGACGACAGGACGAGCCGCAGCGTAAACGCGCCTGATGCCTGAACAACAGTAGATGCCTGCTTCATGATAGCCCCTTGCTTGAAATCACGGTTTGAGTCGAACCCCGCAGGCGCGCCCCTCAGCGGCCTGTCGCAGCCTTGCGGCCAGCGGTCATCTTACGTTGAGGCTGGAAAATTATTGCAGTGCAATGACAGTGCACTGCGCAAGTTTTTGAAACCTGAAGTACTTATGCAACAGAGCCGCTGTGCGGCGACTATTATTTCAATTTATTCCATCTGTTCTGGTGTTTTATTGCGCGCCTAGGGACGTCCGAGTCTTAGATGAAGCGGGGCAGAGGGCGCGGGCGCAGGCGCAGGCGCAGGCGCAGGCGCAGGCGCGGGGAAAGTACCGACTACTGTACCCGGGGCAAGTTCTTCCGATTCTAATCTACTCGGGGTATTGAGCTGCGTATTTGGCGTGCGGCGGCGGCGCACGCTCACACATGATTCTTATGCCCTCCCGCCTGCGCTCACTGCGCGCGGCGCTGCACGCGGTGTGCGCGGTGTGCGCGGTGTGCGCCGCCGCAAACCTGACCCTCATTGCGACGCAAACTGAAATGTGATGCAGTGCACTGATTGGGGTTTTCATCAGGGGATTGAACATGACGCAGACATCACGCGGCGCTTCTTCTCGCCGTTCTTTTAAGCATCACCTGCTCGCCGGCCTGACTGCGTCACTGTTGTTTGCGGTGCAGACGCCCGCTCAAGCCGCCAGCGTCGAGTTCGACGACGCCTCCGTCGCCGAGATCCAGGCGGCCATGGCCGCCGGCACGTTTTCCTCGGAGAAGCTGATCGAGCTGTGCCTGGCGCGCATCAATGCCTACGACAAGCAGGGCCCGAAGCTGCACGCCGTCATGGCGCTCAATCCCAATGCCCTCGCCGAGGCCAAGGCCCTGGACGCCGAACGCAAGGCCGGCAAGGTGCGCTCGGCCATCCATGGCATTCCCG
>CANISR010000188.1 GCA_947470105.1 Fidelibacterota bacterium
CCCGCGGCTGGGTGCCCGAAGGCCGGCGCACCGAACACATCCCCGGATTCCGCTTTACCGCCGTCCGGATGGGCCTGGCGCTGGCCTGAACGACCTCGGCCCGCTATAGGGCCGTGTAACATATTTTCAAAAATCATTGATCCAGATCAATGAAATGCGAGATCACATACGCGGGAGGGTTGCCTATCCTCCGCGAAATCGACATATTTCGCCCTTCGAAGCAAATTGCTCAACGCTACTTCAACGAGGAGATGATGAGAATGGCTCGGATGACCAAAATTATCGCGCTTGCGGCCCTGGCCGGCGCGATGTCCTTCTCGCAGGCGCAGGCCGCCGCGGCCCCCGCTTACGAGGCCAAGGACGTGATCGATTATCGCGAGCGCATCATGAAGACCCTGCAAGAGCAGACCGCCATCATCGGTATGATGGCCTCCACGGCGATTCCTGATACCCACATCAAGGAAACCGCCACGGCGATCGCCCTGGCCGCCAAGATGGCCTCGAAGAGCTTCGAACAGAACGTCCCGGGTGGCGAAGCCAAGCCGGAAGTGTGGACCAAGTACGCCGACTTCAAGAGCAAGATGGATGCGTTCGTTGTGGACTCACAGAAACTGGCCGATGCGGCCAACAGGGGCGCCTCGCTCGGAGAACTCACTGAGCTCCTGGTGCCGGCCCTGCCCTGCAAGGACTGCCACGATCTCTATCGCGCCGAGAAGAAGTAGCACTCAGCCGCGAGGCAAAGTTAAAAGGCCGCACCTTCGGGTGCGGCCTTTTTCTTTTGCGTAGTGTGTCGTGGGGGCGGTGCTCAGATGTCCCTGAGAGTGCGCTGCCTAAATCTCTACCTGCGTCCCAAGCTCCACCACCCGGTTGGGCGGGAGTTTGAAGAAGTCCATGGCGCTGGTGGCCGAACGGGTCATCCAGGCGAACAGGCGCTCGCGCCATAAGGCCATGCCCGGCCGCTGGCTCGGGATGATGGTGTCGCGTCCCAGGAAGAACGAGGTTTCCATATTGTTGAATTCGAAATTGAACCGCGCGGCGCTGCGCAGGGCCGCCGGCAGGTCGGTGTCATCGAGGTAACCGTAGCGCACGATAAATCGGTAGAAGCGCCGCCCCAGGTGCTGGATCTCCAGGCGCTTGGCCTCGCCCACATGGGGCACCTCGTCGATCACGACGGTAAGGAATACCACCCGCTCGTGGACCACGCGGTTGTGCTTGAGGTTATGCAGCAGCGCATGGGGCACGCCGGACCGGGTGCCGGACAGGAATACCGAAGTGCCCGGAACACGGGTGACGTTGGGATTCAGGGATTTGAGGAAAGCATCCTCCGGCATGGCCTCTTCGGAGCGCCGCGCCATGAGCAATTCGCGCCCGCGCTTCCAGGTAGTGAGCAACACGAAGGCCGCCGTACCCACCGCCAGCGGGAACCAGCCGCCGTGGAGAATCTTAGTGGCGTTGGCGGCGAAGAAGGCGATGTCGACCACCAGCAGGCCGGCGGCGATCAGCGCCGCCAGCCATACGGACCAGCGCCAGATCATGAACATGACGATGGTCACGAGCACGCTGTCGATCAGCATCGTGCCGGTGACCGCGACGCCGTAAGCGGCCGCGAACTGGCTCGACGATTTGAAGCCCAGCACCAGGGCGACCACGAACACCAGCAGCATCCAGTTCACGAACGGAATGTAGATCTGGCCCATCTCCGTGGCCGAGGTGTGCACGGTCTTCATGCGCGGCAGAAAACCCAACTGCATGGCCTGGCGGGTGAGCGAGAAGGCGCCGCTGATGACGGCTTGCGAGGCGATCATGGCCGCGAGCGTCGCCAGGCCCACCAGAGGCAGGGCCGCCCAGTCGGGCACCATGCGGTAAAACGGATTGGATGCCGCCTTAGGGTCGGCAAGCAGTAATGCGCCCTGCCCCAGGTAGTTGAGCAACAGCGCGGGAAACACGAAGAAGAACCAGGCGCGGCGGATGGGCTTGCGCCCGAAGTGGCCCATGTCCGCGTACAGCGCCTCGGCGCCGGTCAGCACCAGCACCACGGCGCCCAAAGACAGGAACGCCGCCAACTTGTAGCGCATGAAAAACCTGAAGGCGTACTCCGGCGACAGGGCCATGAGCACCCGCGGTTCCTGCAGGATCTGGTGCACGCCCATGACCGCGATCACCGTGAACCAGGTGATCATCACCGGCGCGAACATGCGCCCAACGACGGCAGTACCGTGGCTTTGCACCATGAACAGCGCCACCAGCGCCGCCAGCGTGATGGGAACGATGAAGTTCTGGACCGCGGGAAGTGCGACCTCCAGACCTTCCACCGCCCCCAGCACCGAAATTGCCGGCGTAATCATGCTGTCGCCGTAGAACAGCGCCCCGGCGGAGATGCCGAGAATCATGACCGCATGCTTCATCAAGCGGCCTTTGGGAACTTGGGCGACCAGCGCCAGGAGCGCCAGGCTGCCGCCCTGCCCCTTGTTGTCGGCGCGCATCATCAGGAGCGTGTATTTGAGCGTCACCACGATCACCAGCGACCAGGTGATCAGCGACAACAGGCCCAGTACATGGGCAGCGTCCGGCGGCAGGCGGTTGGGGCCGTCGAAGGCCTCCTTGAGCGCGTAGAGCGGGCTGGTGCCGATGTCGCCGAACACCACGCCGATAGCGCCGAAGGCCAGCAGCCATAGGCGCTTGCCGGTGGCGCTCCCGGGATCGTCGGCGTAGGGGTCCCACGGGATATGGGCCGGAAGCTGGGCGGCGAGCGGCCCGACCGGCGGAACTGTGGACCCTGGTGCGGTCTCGTTATTCATAGGCAGGTGAGAAAACGTCCAACGGGGGCTCCAAGTGCCTCCCTTAAGGCCCTATTTACGACTTGGCCCAAAAAGCGGCTCCGTTTAGCACCCTGCCTTCCCCTTGCAAAGACTGCGATTCCAGCAAAAATAGACAAAAACGCCTTGAATTAACAGGAAAAAGGGCGGCAGCGACGGCTCTATTGGGAGCGAATGACGCGCAGTTTGGGCTTCTTGCCGTCGTCCCAGCCATAAATCTGGATCCGTGGCCATTCGCCCTGCCACCGGGTGCATTTCTGGTCATAGACCGCCATGAGCGGCATGGAGCGGTTTGGCCGCACGATCATGTCCCAGATGTCCCCCATGCCGAACGGCGCGTAGACGTCCAGAAACGCCTCGCCGCTGCGCTTGAGACCGACCGCCTGGGGCGAACAGGGAAACCGCATGATCCCCTCGGCTGCCGTGGTCAGGGGCGGATAAGGCAGGCCGACTTCGTCCGGATACCACAGGTGCACGCGGGCCTGGTTGCGGACCTCGATCTTGGCATTGAGGTCGGCGAACAGTTCCCGGGCAGCCGCAATAACGCCCTCTTCCGCTTCGGCGGACAGATCCTCGGAGAAATAGAACAGGTCGTAGTCCTTGATGCCGCGTTCCAGGCTGCGGCCGCTCTTAAGGTTCCAGACCGTTTGGAAGATTGATCCCGACACCAGCCACCAGTCGCGCAGGCCCAGTTGCGGGGTGCGTTCCAGAATTGCCGCGTTGACGCGATTGAGCAGCGCGAGAGAGGCAATTTTCGCAGCAAGACGCTCCTGAACGGTATCCTGGGAGTCATCCTCCACAGGGGCTCCGAACAAAGCGAGCGGCTGTTCAACGGGTTTTGCAGGCGGGCGCACGAGCCCCTTGGGCTTGGGATAAAGCCGCAAGCGCAAACCGCGTCCAGACGGGAGGAAAACATGAGCCATTGTGGCCCTGATATCATACCGCAGCGCGGCATGGGCGTCTTGGTTTCATTGGTCCCATCCGCTACCCGGCCTTGTCATTCCAGCCCCGAAGAGGCGAGGATAACGCCGGAAATGTCCTAAATTGGGAGTTCTCGCGATGCGCCTTGTCAGCTTGGCCGTTCTCACCGCGGTTGCCTTCGCGAACCCCTCCCTCGCCGCTGAGCAAAACTATCCCAAGGGGCAGCTCCCGGCGGGCGTGGCACCCACCCACTACGCCGTCGAACTGACCATCCTGCCGGACCAGACCGGATTTTCGGGGCACACGGTCATCGACGTTAAGCTCGATCAGCCCGCCACCACCATCTGGCTGCATGGCCGCGACCTGAAGGTTTCCGAATCCAAGGTCATTGATGCGAAGGGCGCGGCTCAGCCCGCCACCTGGGCGGAAATTCCCGACAGCGACGGCGTCGTGAAGCTGACCGTGCCGAAGGCCGTGTCGGGCACGGCGCAGATTTCGGTGACGTATACCGCCGCCTATAACCGCAGCCTTGAGGGCCTTTACCGCTCCGACGAGGACGGCAACGCCTATGTCTATACCCAGATGGAGCCCATCGACGCCCGGCGCGCCTTCCCGAGCTTCGACGAGCCGCGCTTCAAGACGCCTTACGATGTGACACTCACCGTGCGTGCGGCCCATACCGCCGTCGCCAATGCGCCGACACTGAAGGAAGAGCCGGCGGCCGATGGCCTGAAGCGGGTGCGCTTCGCCACCACCAAGCCGATCCCCACGTATCTGGTGGCCTTCGCGGTGGGACCGTTCGACGTGGTGGAGTGGGCGCCTGTGCCCAAGACCGCGGTGCGGGACCGCGTGGTTCCCTTGCGCGGCATCACGGTGAAGGGCAAGGGCGAGCAGATCAAATACGCCCTCTCCCATACCGCCGGCCTGCTCAATGCGCTGGAGCAATATTTCGGCACGCCCTATCCGTTCGAGAAGCTCGACATTATCGCCGCACTGGATTTCTCCGCCGGCGCCATGGAGAACGTGGGCGCCATCGTCTACCGCGAGTCATTGATGTTGATGGACGATAAGTCGCCCTTGTCGGTGAAGCGGCGCTACGCTCTGGTGCATGCTCACGAGATGTCCCACCAGTGGTTCGGCGACCTGGTGACGCCGGCCTGGTGGAACGACATCTGGCTCAACGAAGCCTTCGCGAGCTGGATGGAATACAAGGCCACCACCGCCTGGGACGCCAAAGGCGAGTTCGGCCGCCTGAGCCTCGCGGATTCCCTCGGCGCCATGAACGTGGACGCCAACAAGAACGCCCGCCAGATCACCCAGCCCATCGCCTCCAACGACGATATCCAGAACGCCTTCGACGCCATCACCTATGAAAAGGGCAACGGCGTGCTGGCCATGTTCGAGCACTACTACGGTGTGGAGAACTTCCGCAAAGGCGTACAGTTGCACCTGTCGCGCCACGCCTTCGGCACCGCGACGGCGCCGGATTTCCTGAAGTCCATCGCCGACGCCAATAACGACACCAAGGGTGTGGCGGCCATGCGCAGCTTCCTCGACCAGCCGGGGGTGCCCCTTGTGGACGCCGCCCTGGACTGCACCGGCCCGCCGGCAGTGAACGTCACCCAAAGCCGCTATATGCAATACGGCGCCGGCGACGAGAACACCAAGAAGCAACTCTGGAAGATCCCCCTGTGCATCGCTTCGGGCGACGCTATGAGCCGCACCGAGACCTGCACCTTGATGGAGGAGCGCACCGCGAAGATTCCGCTGAAGACTGCCTCCTGTCCGGCCTGGATCATGCCCAACAGCGAGGGCGCCGGTTACCTGCGCTTTGCCATGGGCAAGAAGGACTGGGACGGCCTGACCAAATCCGCCGCCAGGCTCTCGGAGAAAGAAGTGCTCGCGGCCATCGATAGCCTGGGCGCGGCCTTCAAGGGCGGCACTATGGACGTGGACGCTTATCTCGACCGGGTGAAGGCCTTGATCGGCGGCAGGCCCGTGACCTGGGATATGGCCGGCGCGCTGCAGGGCAATCTGTCCTGGGTGAGCGACACGCTCATCCCCGCGGAAGCCCGCGCCGGCTTGGAGAAATACATCCTCGACCTCTACGGCCCGCTCTATGCCAAGGTCGGGCTCACCGCCAACACCTCGCTCGACAAAGAGAATCCCACTCAGGCCGGCCTGTTGCGTGGACCCGTGGTCAGCATGGTGGCGCAGCACGGCAAGCTGCCGGCGGCGCGGAGCGCACTGTCTAAAGCGGGTGCGGCATATCTCGGCATCGGTTCAGACGGCAAGATCCATCCCGAAGCCGTGGACGTGAACGTCACCGACCAGGCGGTAAGCACCGCCGTCGAGGAACTGGGAATGCCGGCGGTCAACGCCATTGCCAAACACCTGGAAACCGAGCGCAACGCGATTGTGCGCGGGCGTCTGCTGGGCGCCCTCACCCGCTCCAAGGACCCCGCGGTCGCAGCGAAAGTGCGCGAGCTGGCCCTGTCGCTGAACTTGCGCGTCAACGAGGTGCCCATCCTGGTTTACAGCGCGACACGGCATAAGGAAAATGCGGCGGCCGGTTGGGCGTGGTTCAAGGCCAATTTCGAGGCCATCAAAGCCAAGACCCCCGCAGGCCAACGGGGCGGCCTCACCAGCGTCGGTGGTTCGTTCTGCTCGGCGGCAGAACGCGAGGACTACCGTGCGTTCTTTGCGTCACGGGTCAATGATCTGGAAGGCGGCCCCCGCGACTTCGCTGCGACGCTGGACAACATCAGCGCTTGCGCGGGTCTGGTGGGTGAACAGCGCGATAAAGCAAAGGCGTATTTCGCGCATACGAACTGACATTTGGGCGCACGAACTTCAGCCTCCGGGGCCTCCTGGCGTCCGGGGGATCCATGCTTCAGAATGCACTTGAACCGATTGACTACGCGGCGCCATGGATTGCCGGCCTAAAGCGGGCAATGACACGTAAGTTTCTAGACGACGATCAGGGATTTTTAGATTTGTTTCATGTTTTTTGCCGCGGCCTTGCCG
>CANISR010000189.1 GCA_947470105.1 Fidelibacterota bacterium
CGTGATGGTGCGCTTGTCGGCGACGGTTTCCGTCGGCGGATTGGGGTTCTTGGCCAGGGCTTTCTGAGACGCGGGCGAGGATATGAACACGACGTCGGGAAACGCGGCTTTGAACGCTGCATTGCCGCCGGTGTGGTCGCCGTGTTCGGAGCAGATCACCACATATTTGATGGGCTGGGTGGTGATGCGGGAGATCGCCGCCACCAGGTCGCGGCCGGCCTGTTCATTGCCCTGGCCGTCGGCCACCACCACGCCGCCCTCCGTGACCACGATCAGGTCCACCGTGGTCTTGAAACCATCGGGCTCGCTGGGGCGCAGCGCCTCGTAGGTATAGACATTCGGCTCGATCTGCTTGAGGCGCGGGAAGTCGGCCTGTGTGAGGCCGCGCTTGAAAGGATCGGCCGTCTGAATCGGCGTTTGCGCCCAGGCCGGGCCTGCGAGGGTGGCCAGCAGGACAGCATATATGGCTTTGCGCATGTGTTTTCCCCTCACGCGTTCGTGGCGTGAGTTTACACCGGAAACACGCGAACCTATATTTCGAAGGTGAATCGGGTAGGGGAAATGACCATGAAAAATGCAGCAAAATGGCTGGGCGTATTTGCGGTAGCGATCGCTCTCGCAGGCCCGGCCGCAGCTCAGAGTGCCGACGCCGAAACGGTCAAGGCGCTCAATCAGGCGCTGCTGGCCTACCAGGAGAGGGCGGCCGACGCCGCCGTCGCCAACAAGGCGGCCATCCTATTGAACGACCCCAACACACCCGTTCTGGGCAATCCCAGCGGCGACGTCGCCGTCATCGAGTTCTTCGACTACCAGTGCTCCTACTGCAAGGCCATCGAGCCCAAGCTCGAGAAGCTGGTGAAGGACGACGGCAAGGTCAAATTCATCATCAAGGAATTCCCCATCCTCGGCCCCGTGTCGGTGGTGGCGAGCAAAGCCGCCCTCGCGTCGGTGAAACAGGGCAAGTACGCGGCCTATCACCGCGCCATGATGGCCTATCGCGGACAGCTCAAAGAGGAGAACGTCTTCGCCATGGCCCAGGACGTGGGCCTCGACATCGCGCGCCTGAAGAAAGACATGGACGCGCCCGAAGTGACCACGCAGATCATCGACAATATGAACCTGGCGCGGTCCCTGAAGATCTCCCTGACGCCGGGCATGATCGTGGGCTCGCACATCTACTCCGGGCTCTCCGGCATGACCGAATCCGGCAAGATCGACTTTGAAAAAGCCGTCGCCACCGCGCGCGCGAAGTAGGTCTAGAAATCCACCGCGAGGCTGGTAGTCACGCGGCGAGGTTCTGCCGGTTCGAACGCCAATTGCATGGCGTTGATGTCCCAGTCGAACACATCAGTGACGTTCTGCACCTGGACCCGCAGCATGGCGGGCGCATTGAACAGCTTGAACCGGTAGCGTCCGCCAAGACTCAAGGTCGTCCGTGCGGGGATAACGGCGCGGTTGTCGACGCTGGCGACGCGCGAGGACAGATTTTCGAGTTGCGCGTCCACCGACACGCCCAGCCATGATGCCGGTCCATATTCCGTGTTCAGGCGCACGATGCGCGGCGTACGGCCCACCGGAACCGGCCCGATCAGTCCCCGATTGACGAGATCGCCGGTGATGCGGGCTTTCAGGAACACCGCGCCGGCAACGACCGTCAGGCCCTCCGCCGCCTTGCCCGCGAGCGACAACTCCAGACCGCGATGGCTGAGTTCGCCCACGTGGGTGTACAGGCGGTTCTGGTCGAGATTGAAGTAGGGCTTCTTGATCTGAAACAGTGTCGCCACGGCCGACAGGCCCGGGGCGATGGCGTAGCGGATGCCGGCGTCCACTTGTGAGGTGCGGGCCGCGGGCAGGGCCTCGCCGCGGTTGGTGGCGCTGTTGGGGGCCTCGCCGGATTCCTCGAGCCCGTTGGTATAGCTGGCGAAGACGGCGAGCTGGGGCGTGGCGCGGTAGGCAACGGTGCCGTTGTAAAGCCACGGGCTGTCGCGGGTGACGTTGTCCGGCTGATTCGGTTGCGCCAGTGTGCGGTGATAGGACGTCTTCTGCAGGCCGACGCTCATTTCGCCGACACCCGCCCAGGCGCCGTCATAGGCCACGCCGCCGGTCTTCTGCTGGGCGTTGTCGCGATTCTGCGGGCCGAAGGTGAAGGTGGGCTGCGGGAACACACGGTTCACGCCGAGCTGCACCGGACCCATGGCTTCGGAATCCGACCCGGCGAACACCCGGTGCACGGCGCGGCCGCGCACGGCGAAATGGACCGTGTGCTTGAAATCACCGCTAATCAGGGAGCGTGAGGCGCGGACCTCGCCGGAGACCGAGCTGAACTCCTGGGCCGGGAAAGCGATGATGACATGATCCGAGAGGCCGTTCTGCTGGACGTTGTTGAACAGCGCGTTCGACCAGTGGTCGCGATAGACAAACGAACGGAAAATGCCAGCGCGCAGAGTCCACTCACCCAGGTCGGCGGCCTTGGCGATGACGCCGTAATTGGAATCGGCGATCTGGTTTACGAACCAAGGCTGGGCGTAATAGACGTGGCGCGGGACTTCCGGCGGAATGAACGAACCGGCGGTATAGATGTTCGGGCGTGGGTTGAGGCGCAGGGTGTCCTTGCGGCTCCAGAACGGAATGATCTCGACGTCATCCGACGGACGCCAACGTGCGGTGACACCCGACGACAACTGGGTCGGCCGGCTGCCATAGGCGGTGTCGTCGCGCATCCACCCGAAACCGACGCCGAGGCTGAACTTTTCCGCCACGATGGGGATCTGGGAATCCGCCTCGACCCAGGCTTTGTCGTAGGGACCGAAGCCGAGGAAAACGCTGGTCACCTGCTTGTCGCCGGGAACGCGCATCTTGACGTCGGCGATGCCCGTCGGGGCAGGGAACGGGTACGACTGCGCGGTCAGGCCGACACGGATCGACGATCCGGTGACGATGCGGTTGATGAGGATTTCAGACGGGTTCGGCGACTGGCGGTCGAAGTAGAGCCCTTCGAGCCGGATATTGCCCGCCTGTACCGGATCGAAGCCGCGCACCTCGCGCGAGGTGTAGAGGCCGATGGACTCATTGCCGACCGTGGTGCCGAAGGCGTCGCCCGCCGAAGTCATGGCATTCTCGCCGGCGCGCTGCGCCAGAGCCGGACCCGAAGCCAACAGACACGAAAAAAGCGCCGCCGGCGCCCACGCACGCAATGTCACTGAAAACCCCCTCTTCCGCCGCTGTCACGTTGCGCGGCGGCCCCCCGAATCTGGCGCCAATTTATGCATCTGGTGGGGGTATAGCAATCAGGTCGGTGAAAGCCGGCGGTTTACGGCCGGCCAACCTTTCTAGAAGTCGACAGCCAGGCTGAGGCTCACCCGCCGCTGCTCGTTTGGCTCGAAGGCGACCTGCCGGGCGTTGATGTCCCAGCCGTACACGTCTGTCAGGTCCTGGGCCTGGAGCCGGAAGACGGCGGATTTGGTGAACAGGCGAAAGCGGTAGCGGGCGCCCCGCTCACGCCTTGGCAATCAGGTCCGCGTAAGGTGCGGCGCGCCGCTCTAGACGCACAGCCAGCCGTTGATGGTGAGCCGCTGGTCGGCGAGTGCAGTGGACTCACTGCGGATCGGCGTGACCTCGTGGTGAACGTGGCTCGGGAACACCATCATGCTGTTGCGCGGCGGCTCGATGTCGGCCACGAGCGTTCCACAGGTGTTGAAGCCATCCTGAAGCAGCGTGTTGTAGAACCGCAAGTGCCCGCCGCTAAAGCGCTTGGGCTCCTGGTGGAAGTAATAGACATAGCTCACCTGGCGATGGGCGATATCCGGCATGCTGTTGTCGGTGTGGGTCTCGAAAAAGTCGCCGTTGCCGTGCGCGGTGATCTGGCATTCCATGCGGCTGATGGTCACGTCCGGCAAGCGCAGTTGCGGCCAGATCCCCGGGATGAGGGCCTGCAGCCGGTTGCCGACCATCGGCGCGATATCGGCAATATCATCGAGGATGCGCGAACGTCGGAAGCGGCCGTCGGGAGTGTCGCCGGTGCGATCGACGGCGTACACGGTCGCATCTTTGAAGGCGCTCTCGCGGGCCAGCACATAGTCCATGGCCTGGTCGACTTCGTGCGGCGACAGGAGGTCGCGGATCATCACATGCGGCGGCGGCACTTCGATAGCGGCGATGTCGTCGGCACTGATCTCGAAAATGCCGCGCTCGGGTGTGCTGAGACGTAAGGTCTTGCCGCGCATGCGTGCCCCGTCCTGGCCGCAGTCGATCAGGTTCTGGCGCATCTCGGGGTTCCACGGAATCAGGCACACCCGCGTGCCGCCGTCCTTGAGACGCAAAATCACTTGATTAGACATGTCCACTTACCGCTGTTTCCCAATATCTTAGCCGCTACATCACGGCGCCAACAACCGGCAACAGATTTCTGGCGCGCATACCTTTGTCCATCGCCCTAATACTTTTGGATACGCTGTGGTGACGCAGTTTTGGACCATATTCGGGGCACGAAGAGCCCCGCGATTGTGCCAAACATGAACACGCCCAAACCGACGACTGATAGACGCCACAACCATTCGCTTCGCCACCAGGCCCAGGCCTGGTTCGACGCCCTGCGCCTTCACATCACCGAGGTCGAGGGCGCGGACGCCATCGCGACGCTGATCCAGGGCTGGCAAAAGCCCGAAGACGTCATGCAAGCCTATCCCGCGCTGGTGCCCTTGTTCCTGGACATTGCCTGGCGGGCGCGCAAAGCCCCCGGCTTCATAGAGCTATTCCGCACCGATGCCGGCGAGGTGGCGGAGACGCCGTCAGACGTCATGGCGCTGTCGCAAAAGTCATTCGGCGATATCGTCATCGCCCATTTGATGGGGACCATGCGACTGGTGTGCGAACGCCGGAAAAACGAATGGCTCGCCGAGGAGCCTGAGCGCCGCCGCGGCACACTCTCAAAGATGCCGATCGTGGGTGCTGCTCTGCGCGGACTCGGTTTGCTGTCACCCGTCAAAACCGAGGTTCTGCTGGCCGACTATCCCCAGAAAGGCCTTTACGAAGCCCTGAAACCGTTCCTGTTGCGGCGTGAACAGTTCGCGCTGGTCGAAGCTTTGTCGGCTTTGCCGACCCGCACGGTTTCCATGCTGGGGCCCGTCATCGGCGCGCTGCACGCTCCAGCGCCCATCCGCAGCCTGGCGGATCTCGACCGCGCCTCCGTCAAGATCGCCATCGAGATGGCGGAGACGTTTGTCGAAGCCCGCGGCGCCCTCGACGCCGTGCCCAAAGACATGCCCGCCACTCCGGCGGCGCCGGTCGGCAAGGCGCTGGCGGAGATGCTATGTGCGGGGCCAGCATTCATGGCGGTCGCCGTCAGTCACCGGGACCTGGCCAAGGATGCGATCACGAAATTCGCGCCGGTGATGCAGGGGAACATCTGGACGGTTCTCAAGGACGCTGAGTCGTTGCGCCGTATCGCTGAGTGTCCGGGTGCTGTTGCTGCCGAGCTCCAGGCGCTGACGGCCGAGATCCACGAGCGCGTCTCGATCGCGCTGGCGGAGATCACCGACGCCCGCGCCGCCACCTTCGCCGTGAGCACCCTGCGCGCCGGCGTCGGCCCAGAGACCTTCCTGTGCTGGATTCGCGACGATGCGTACCTCTCAGGCTGGAAGCAACTGGTCCAGAACATCAACCGCGACGCCAGCGTGCGTACGGCCAGCGACCAGCTCACGCCCAACCACAAGGCCGGCCTCAAGGCGATCTGCGAGCGCGGCGTCAGGGTATTTGCTGAAATCGCGGAGCCGTTGAAGAAGGCGGCGTGAAACCAAAACGTCCACCCCATGGGAAAATTCGGGCTTTAAGGACTGGTCGGAATGCCCACACCATTTTTCCTTGTGCCCGGGAGGTAAAAAATCGGGCCGCGCTTTCTCTTCTCAGGCTTTCGCGATGAAACTCAATCGGCGATCCTCCGGCATCAGGGCCTACCTCAGCAAGGAACGACGCTTCGTGACCTACGACTCCGCCGGCATCGCCTCGTACTACGATAACCTCTCGCGGTTTCTCGATTTTTCGCAGGCGTTCGGCCGCGGCGGCGGCGCCGCGCAGGGGTCCGTCCACCGCTTCCTCGCCGCCGGTCCCGGCGAAGCGCGAGGAGAGAACCTCGGGCCTGAACGGCTGGACCACTCTGTGTTTGAGGCGGCGGTTGCGGCAGGCTTGCCGGTGGCGCCGCGGGTGCTCGACGCCGGATGCGGTCTGGGCGGAACGATCTTCTTCTGGCGGGGCCGGCGCGGCGGTTCTTACGACGGCTTGACCCTGAGCCCGGAGCAGCACCGGCGCGCAACGCTGGAGGCGGCGCGGCGCGGCGTCGCGGACGCCTGCCGCTTTCACATCCGAAGCTATCAGGAGCCGATCCCGGAGCGTGCCGGCGTTCCGGGCTCGCTTGCCGGGCCGTTCGATGCGGTGATCGCTGTTGAATCCCTGGCGCATAGCCCGGACCCCGGCGCCACCATCGCCAACCTCACCGCCACCCTGACGCCGGGCGGTCTGCTGCTGATCGTCGACGACATGCCGGTTGAAGGCCGCGACAACGTCCTGCTGACGGAATTCAAGAGATGTTGGCGCTGCCCGGTGCTGGCGGACGCCGCGAGTTACCGGGCCGCAATGGCGGCGGCGGGCATAGCGGTGGTGCATGAAGCCGATTGGACCCTCCGCTTGCGCCCGCGACCGCTGCCGTGGCTCAGAGTTCTGATCGCGGCCTTCGGCCTCGCC
>CANISR010000190.1 GCA_947470105.1 Fidelibacterota bacterium
CTCCTCCGGCGCCGCCCGCACCCGCGCGTCCGGCCGCTCCGGCCGTGCCGCAGAAGTTCCTGGTGTTCTTCGACTTCGACCGCTCCGACGTGCGGCCTGACGCCGCCCGGATCGTTACCGAAGCCGTCGAGTACGCCAAGAAGAACGGTAAGGCGGTGATCCACGTCGACGGCCACACCGACCGTGCCGGCAGCGACGTCTATAACCTGGCGCTGTCCGAACGTCGCGCCCGCGCGGTGCAGGCGGAACTGGCTAAGCAGGGCTTCGCGGCGAACCAGGTCACCATCTCCGGCAAGGGCGAATCCCAAAACCTGGTGCCGACCGGCGATGGTGTGCGCGAGCCCCAGAACCGCCGCGTCGAAATCGTGATGGACCCATAAGGTCCGGCGTATCGACTAAGACAAAAGGGGCGCAGAAATGCGCCCCTTTTTATTTGTCGATCGTGGAAAGCGACCGCGGTCGCTGACATTCGGGTATCCGGTCAAAGTGCTTCGCAGCAGGCAGCAACTGCTGGTTAATCAGCAGATTTGCTGTTTCACAAACAATCCAGGCCCGAACAGTCCGGAAAAGCCCCATTTCAGCTGGTTGTGCTGCTTGGCATGCATCATGCAATGCGGGAAGCGACGCCGCGCCTACGCATTTGGTCTTCTATAGAAATAAATTCTCCAAAAGGGGGGATTTGAGCAGATCTGCCGGAAGTAAATTGCGGAATGAGCGGCCTTGGAAGATTTATTTTCCATGTTGGCAATACCGCACCCCATGAACACGTTCCCCTCCACGACCGAGCACGCGCTGCAGGCCGGCGATAAGGTTGTCGCGTTCGACAACCCCAATGCCTACGCCCGCTCGATCCGCGCCACGGCCCTGGTGTTCGAGGATCCCCTGTCCCAGGCGGTGCAGGAGCGCATGCAGCGCGTTTCCCAGAGTGACGCGACGGTGCTCATTATAGGCGAGACCGGCACCGGCAAGGAACTGGTGGCGCGGCAACTCCATCGCCTGAGCCCCCGGCGCGACCGGCCGTTCATCGCCGTCAACTGCGCCGCTCTGCCCGAGAACCTGGTGGAGAGCGAACTGTTCGGCCATGAACGCGGCGCCTTCACCGGCGCCGTAGGACAGCGCAAGGGCTGGTTCGAAGCCGCCAGCGGCGGCACATTGTTTTTGGATGAAGTCGGCGATCTGCCGCTCGCGACCCAGGTGAAGATCCTGCGGGCGCTGCAGGAGCGCGAAATCAACCGCGTCGGCAGCCGCACACCCATCGCCGTGGACGTGCGCTTTGTGGCCGCTACCAACGTCAATCTGGAAGACGCCGTGCGCGCCGGGCGCTTCCGCGAGGATCTCTATTACCGGCTTAACGTCGCCAAGCTGGACTTGCCTCGATTGCGCGAACGCCGCGGCGACATCCTGCCGCTGGTGAACTATTTCCTGTGCCTCTATCAGGAACGCCTCGGCCTAGCGCCGGCTACCGTGTCGGCGGAAACGCGCACGGCGCTCCTGTCCTATCCGTGGCCCGGCAATATCCGCGAGCTGGAAAACGTGGTGCACCACGCGCTGCTGGTGATGCGCGACAACACCATCACGCCGCGGGATCTGAATCTGACCGGCTACCGCCTGTTCGCAGAGCCTCGCGGTGAGATTGCGCCTGAAGCGCCTGTGCCTGGCAATGATCAATTGACGGAGGCGCTCAACGCCGTCTTTGCCCGGGGCGGGCCCGCGCTTTATGCGTCCATCGAAGAAACTCTTGTGCGTACGGCCTTTGCGTTTTGCCGCGAGAACCAAGTGCATACGGCCAGGCTGCTCGGCATCAGCCGCAATATCCTGCGCCACCGCATGAAGCTGTACGGCCTGATCTGAGCAGGGGCAGACAGCAATGTTTCAAGAGCAGCAGTCTGTGTTTGAGAACGCCGGCGAAATCAAAGATCCGCCGGTGGCACGGGTTTTGCGTTCCCAGAAACGGTCAGCCCGTTCCGGAGACACCGCAATGCCCCGGCCTACGTCTTTCGAGAAACTTACACCCCATAGCGCCGCCCCTGCCGCGCCGTTGCCGCCCACGGTCCTCATTGTGCCGGGCCTCAACGGCTCGTGTGACGCCCACTGGCAATCGGCGTGGGAACGCGAGCGCGAAGACTGCGTTCGTGCCGATCTCGGCCAATGGCAAGGTCCAACGCCCGCACGCTGGATCGCCCGCCTGGAAAGCGCCGTCCGCGACATCCCAGGCCCCGCGATTATCGTCGCGCACAGCCTCGGCTGCATCGCCACCGCCCTGTGGGCCAACGGGCGCCGGAACGATGATCATATAATCGGCGCGCTACTGGTGGCGCCCTGCGATCCCGAAGCGCCAAGCGCCTGCGCGCGGCTGCGCCGCTTTGCGCCGATTCCCACCGCGCGCCTGCCGTTTCCCACCACCGTCATCGCCAGCGGCAATGATCCCTACGCCACCATCGCCCGGTCGCGGGAGATGGCGGCTGCCTGGGGTGCGGACTTCACCGACGTGGGCGCCCTCGGCCATATCAACGTGAAGTCGGATATCGGCGCCTGGCCGGCGGGGCAGGCATTCCTGCGTAAATTCCTCGATCAATAGCGGAGGCCCCCCATGAAGATGCGCACACTTTTGCTGCCGGCGATGCTGCTCGCGTTCCTGAGTGGCGCGGCGAGCGCCGTCGAAGCGCCGCGCGTGACGGCGGCCAAACTCCAGGCGCCTTTGCCGCTGCCCTACGATGAAGCCGCCGACGCCGCGGCGGCGGTGGCTAAGGGCATCGCCAAAGCCAAAGCATACGGCAAATACGTATTGCTCGATCTCGGCGGCAACTGGTGCCCCGACTGCCGCATTCTGGCGGGCGTACTGGAACTGGGCGAAGTGGGCCCTGCCATCAGCAAGACCTTCGAGGTCGTCGCCATCGACGTGGGCCGGATGAACAAGAACCTCGAGATCGCCGCGGCTTACGGCGTGAACGTGCGCGCCGTACCGACTGTCATCATCCTCGATCCTGGCGGCCGCTTCGTGAACGCGGGCAATCCCACCGCCCTGTCCAATGCGCGCGCCATGACGCCCCAGGCTATTGTCGACACGATTTACGGTTGGATCGCGGCCGCCAATTAGGCGGCTGTTCGCTCACCAACACCTGTCGCGTTAGAGACAGTACGGTGTTGGTTTAGTAGCAGGTCCCCCCAGCAAGCCCAGCGAAATAGGCGTCCCCGGCACTGGCACAGCATGTGCATAGCAGCAGCCGGCCCGAACACCCGGGCAGGGGATACCGAATATGAAACGCACGATTGCCCTCGACCAACGCCATCTGACGTACGCGCTCGCGGTCGCGGCGTTCGCCTTCCTGGCGGTCATCATCATGGGCGCGGGCCATCCCGCTCGGGCTGCGGAGCGGACGTTGCTCAATGTCTCCTACGATCCGACCCGTGAGCTCTACCAGGCCTACAATGCCGTATTCGACAAGTACTGGAAGGCGAAGACCGGCGACACCGTCACGGTCCAGCAATCGCACGCCGGCTCCGGCGCCCAGGCGCGCGCGGTCATCGACGGCCTCAAGGCGGACGTGGTGACGCTGGCCCTCGCCTATGACATCGACAATATCGCGGACCGCGCCAAGAGCATCCCACAGGATTGGCAGAAGCGGTTCGAGCACAACAGTACGCCGTACACGTCGACGATCGTGTTCGTGGTGCGCAAAGGCAATCCCAAGGGCATCAAGGACTGGAACGATCTTGCGAAGCCGGGGATCCAGGTCATCACGCCCAACCCCAAAACCGGCGGCGGCGCCCGCTGGAACTATCTAGCGGCCTGGGGCTACGGCCTCAAGAAGCTCGGCAGCCCGGAGAAGGCCCGGGAACTGGTGACGGCGATCTACAAGAATACGCCGGTGCTGGATTCCGGCGCCCGCGGTTCCACTACGACCTTCACCCAGCGTGGGCTCGGCGACGTGGCGATTTCCTGGGAGAACGAGGCCTTTCTCATCCTCAAGGAATTCGGCGCCGACAAGTATGAGATCGTCGTGCCCTCCATCAGCATCCTCGCCGAACCAGCCGTGAGCCTGGTGGACAAGACTGTGGATGCGAAGGGGACGCGTGCGCTGGCTGAGGAATACCTCAATCACCTGTATTCACCCGAGGCCCAAGGCATCATCGCCAAGCACTTCTACCGCCCGCGCGATGAGAATGCCGTCAAGACGGCCGGCGTCACCTTCGCCAAGGTGGAGTTGTTCACCGTCGACGACATGTTTGGGGGCTGGCGCAAGGCCCAGGCCGAGCACTTCAACGACGGCGGTGTCTTCGACCAGATCTACAAGCCGTGATGACTTCGGCTTAACCGCGCCCGCTACACGTCAAAAATTTTCCCAAGGAACACCCCATGACTGCCCACCGCTCGAACTATGTCCGCGCCCTCCTGAGTTCAGTCGCGCTGGCCGCGCTCACATCGGCGGCCTGGGCCGATGATGGGGTGGTGCAGGGGGGTGTGCAAACCGCCGCTGCGGATGTGCAACCGACGCCGCCGCGTGCGCCTGCGATCGAAGAAATCGTCGTCACGGCCCGCCGCCGTGAGGAAAATCTCCAAGTGGTGCCGGTGGCCGTCTCCGTTATCGGCGGCGAAGTGCTCGATGCGCAAGGCGTCTACAATATCAATCGGCTGACACAGCTTCAGCCGTCGCTGCAGTTCTACTCCACCAACCCGCGCAATACCTTTGTCAATATCCGCGGTCTCGGCGCGCCGTTCGGCCTCACCAACGACGGCTTCGAACAGGGTGTCGGCGTTTATGTGGATCAGGTCTATTACAACCGCATTGCCTCCGCGACCCTCGATTTTGTTGATGTGCAGCAGGTCGAAACGCTGCGTGGCCCCCAAGGCACGCTCTACGGCAAGAACACGACCGCGGGCGCCATCAACATCACCACCCGCCCGCCGAGCTTCGATTTCGAGGGCAAGGCGGAAGTGTCGGTCGGCAACTACGGCTTCAAGCAAGGCAAAGCCTCGATCTCCGGTCCATTGAGCGAAAAAGTCGCGGCGCGTCTGAGCGTCTCTAACACCGACCGGCGTGGCACCATCTACAATGTCGCTACCAACCAGTATGTGAACTCCCAGGACAACCTAGGCCTCCGCGGCTCCGTGCTCTGGGAAGCCAGCGACGACATCAAAGTCACGATATCGGCCGACTACAATCTTCAGGACCCCATCTGCTGCGCCCAGATCTATGCCAGCGTCGGCACGACCCAGCGCGTATTAAACCGCCAGTATGCGGCTTTGATCGCGCGCTTCCCCGGGTATCGCGTCCCCAGCACCAATCCGTTCGCCCGTTTGACCGACCTTGATGCTGCTCTTGCCGCGCGCAACGAGATCGGCGGGGCTTCGGCACTGGTCGAATGGAAACTTGGACCCGGCACGCTGACGTCCATCAGCTCCTGGCGCTATTGGGATTGGGGTCCGAAGAACGACCGCGATTTCACCGGTCTCCCGGTTTACACGAAGGTCAATAATCCCACCAAGCAGGAGCAGGTTTCGGAGGAGTTCCGCTACAATTATGAAGCCGATCAGTTCAATTTCGTGGTTGGCGCTTTCGGCTTCTACCAGAAGATCCGCACCAAGGGCGTCCAGGAATCCGGCACGGCGGCGAGCGCATGGCTGCTGGCGCCCACCAGTGCTCTGTCGAACAATCCGGCGGTGCTCAATGGGCTGCTGGCCAACAACGATATCCGCTTGGACAACAACAGCTTTGCGACCTTCGGCAAGCTCAATTGGGAAGTGACGGACCGCCTCACCATCTCGCCGGGTCTACGCGTCAACTACGACACCAAGAAGGGGCTCTATAATTCGGTCGTTACGGGAACAGCCTCGAACGGCACCCGTCAGATCGTCAGCAACGATCCTACCAGCCCTTCGTACAGCGACGCGTGGACAACAGCGCAGCGCGGCGTGCAGGCGTCGCAGTACTTCAAGGTTCCCTACGACAAGTGGGAACTCTCCTACGATCTCAACCTCGCCTACAAGGTTACGGACGACGTCAACGCCTACGTCACCTATGCCCGGTCGTTCAAGACCGGCGGCGTGAACCTCAACGGCGTGCCCAGCCAGGCCAACGGCTTGCCGCAGCTCGACGTGGCTATCATCAAGCCGGAAAAGGTCAATCACTTCGAAGTCGGCCTGAAGAACCAGTTGTTTGATCGCCTGGCGACCTTGAACCTCTCGGGCTTTTGGACCCAGATCGATGACTTCCAGGCCAGCGTCATCAGCAATGTCAGCGGCAGCAACGTGCTGCGCGGCTATCTCGCCAACGCCGGCCAGGCGCGGGTGCGGGGCCTGGAAGCCGAGCTCTCTGTGCGCCCGACCGACCAGTTGAGCGGCTACCTCAGCGGCGCCCTTACCGACCACAAGTGGGTACGGTTTGTTGATGCTCCTTGCCCGCCCGAACTCGCGGGCGGCGGCACCGGTACGCCGGCGGGCCCCGCGGCCACGCCCGGCGCCAACAGCCCGGCGAACTGCAACGTGTCGGGACAATGGATGTCCGGCATTTCCAAGTGGGCTTTCTCCTGGGGCGGTGAATACAACGTGCCCACCCAAGTCTTCGGCCTCGAGGGCGCGGCTTACATCGGCTATGACGGCAACTACCGTTCCAAGTTCTCGTCCAACGCTTCGCGGTCCATCTACACAGATGTCAACGGCTATGCGCTGCACAACGTCCGCGCCGGCTTCCGGACGGACCGATTCGACATCTTCGCCTGGGTACGCA
>CANISR010000191.1 GCA_947470105.1 Fidelibacterota bacterium
CCGGGCTCTATTGCCGGCAATAGCCCGGCGCGGTCGGGCGCCAAGCGCATCGACGGCGCGGGCAATGTCGTGGGCGGCGGCGTGCGCGGCGCCGGCGGCCGCGGCGTCGTCGATGCCCCCATGCCTGAGAATTGGTCCGCGGCGCTGGCTTTCCCGGTATCCAACGTGAAAATGCCAGACGGCATCGCGGCGCGGGAAGTGCCCGACGCCAACGCCATCGTGCTGGTGAATTACAAGAATCAGACGCTGTACACGTTTGACGGCGACCCCGCGCGCGACCAGAAGACCGCCGGCCTGTGGACGCCGGCGGCGGCGCCGCAATTCGCCGATGCGGTCGGCGACTTCGCTTTCGTCGTGCGCGCCGACGGCATCAAGCAGTGGACCTACAAGGGCAAGGGTCTCTACACCTACGCCAACGACTTCTCGGCCGACGATGCTTACGGGATCGGCGCCGACAAGCAGTTCAGCGTCGCCGCCGTAGTGAATTACTACATCCCGGCCGGCATCTCGCTCTACACCACACCCGGCCAGGGCAAGGTGCTGGCGACCACCGGGGGCAAGACCCTCTACAAGCGGGACGGCTACATCCTGCAATCGGGCGGTGGGCACTCGCTTCGCCGCGGCCAGCCGCAGCGTCCGGCTGTCGGCCGCGACATCGGTACGAATGCCCTGTGCGATAGCGAATGCGCCAAGGTCTGGCATCCCTACCTGGCGCCCGCCGACGCCCAACCGCGCGGTCTCTGGAGCACCATCGCCCGCGACGACGGCTCCAAGCAGTGGGTCTATCAGGGTTACGCCTTGTGGACCTACGACGGGGACAAGAAGCCCGGTGACATCACCGGCAATGACTCGTTCCAATACGCCTTCGCCGACACCCCGGCGATGGTGAGCGATGCGCAGAAGAAGATGATCGATCTCGGCACGCCGACCGACGGCGCGCCGGCCCTTTACTGGTCGATCGCGATTCCGTAAGCCGACGTACTATTGTTAAAAGTCGAGGCTGGCCGCTTTCGCGGTCGGCCTCGCTGCTTTTTGGAGAAGCACCATGGCCAAAGCCATTGTTCTGCGAAACTACGGTGGTCCGGAAGAATTGCGCGCCGAGGACATAGACCTCGGCGCGCCTGGTGTTGGCGAGGTGCGGTTGCGCCAGACCGTGGTCGGCATCAATTTCCATGACGCTTATGTGCGCAGTGGGCTTTACCGCACGCTCGCCCTGCCGGGTATCCCCGGCATCGAGGCGGCGGGCGTAGTGGAGGATATTGGGCCCGGCGTCACAGGTGTCGTGGGCGGAGATCGGGTGGCCTATATCACGAGCGCCTATGGCGCTTACGCCAGCCATCGATTGATTGCCGCCGACCGACTCATCCGCCTGCCCGACACCATCGACGACCGCACTGCCGGCGCGATGATGGTGAAGGGTCTCACGGTGCAAATGCTGCTGTCGAAGCTGCGTCCCTTGGCCCGGGGTGAAGCCTGCCTCGTCCACGCGGCGGCCGGTGGGGTGGGACAGATGCTGACCCAATGGGCGCATCATCTCGGGGCCACAGTGATCGGCACGGTCGGTACCGACGAAAAGGCCATACGCGCTAAAGCCAACGGCTGCGACCATGTCATCGTCTACACCCGGGAGAATTTCGCTGACGTCGTCACCGCCATCACCGGCGGCAAGGGCGTCGACATGGTTTATGATTCCGTGGGCGCCGATACCTTTGAAGGGTCCTTGGCGGTGCTGGCGCCGCGCGGGTGTCTCGTCAATTTCGGCCAATCCTCGGGCCCCATATCCCCGTTCGCGCCATCGCGTCTGGCCGCCAAGTCGAACGCGCTGTGGCGGCCGATTCTGTTTCACTACATTGAGGACCGCGCGGAGCGGCAGAGGATGGCGGACGCCCTGTTCGCGGCCGTGACGAAAGGTATCGTCAAGGTCGAGATCGGCGCGGAATTTCCCCTGAGCGCCGCCGCGGAAGCCCACCGGGCGATGGAGGCCCGCGCCACCACCGGATCGACTATCCTGACGGTCTGATTCCAAATCGGCGGGACTTTGCGCTATACTGTCCGGGCCGGCGTTGAATGCCGACGCGGGGTAAGACTCTTTCCATGACCAAGTTGCGCGAATTCCTCCAGTGTGCGGGGCTGATTGCCCTGAGTCTGACGTGCGGTGTTGCGCGCGCGGAAACCCCTGCCACGCCCCCCGGCATTACGCTGCAGGTCCTGGGCCAAGGGCAGGGGTACGATCTCGGCAAGCAGAGCGCCGCCGCGTTGCCGCGGGATCGCATTGCCTTCGCTGACGCCAGAGGTTTGACCCTCTACACCCACCGCAACGATCCCCCGGGAAAGTCGGCCTGTATCGACGCCTGCTCCAAGACCTGGGCTCCGGCCCTGGCGCCCCATGACGCAGCGGTATTCGGCCCATGGTCGGTGATTGCGCGCGCCGACGGCGCGCATCAGTGGGCCTTCAAGGACAAACCGCTGTATACCAATGTGAAGGATGTCGATCCCGGCGCGGTCGGGGGCAACAGCCCGGCGCGCTTCGGTGCGCGGCGCAAGAACGGCGCCGGTGTCTACGTGGGCGGCGGCATTCGCGGCTCCAACGCCAAGGGCGCATCAGCCGATCCGCCATTGCCGGCCGATTGGAAAGTGGCGCTCGCGTACCCCATGTCCGACCTCAAACTTCCGGCAGGGTTTGCCGTCAGGGAAATCGCCGACGCTGCGGCGTTCGCCCTGGTGGATCATCGCGGCCATACGGTTTACGCCCTCGACGAGCCGTTGCCCTCAGGCACGCTGAAGTGCCAAATCCCCTGCGCCTGGCAGCCGGCCGCAGCGCCGCAGCTTGCCGAAGCGGGTGGAGACTTCTTCGTCATCGTCCGCGAGGACGGCATCAAGCAATGGGCCTACAAGGGCAGGGGCCTCTACACTTTTGCCGGCGACCTGGCGCCCGGGGATGCCAACGGGATGGGTGTGAACCCGAAGCTCACCGTTGCTGCGGTCGCGTCGTTTTTCATGCCCGAGGGAGTCAAACTGCGCCGCTCCTTGAATCAGGGCTATGTCCTCACGGCCGGGCAGGGCATGACGCTCTACCGGCGTGACGGATATATTTTCCAGTCCGGTGGCGGTCACAGCCTTCATCGCGGCCAGCCGCCGCGCCCCGCGGTGGGGCGCGATATCGGAACCGACGCGCGGTGCGAGGGTGAGTGCGCCCGCCTGTGGCATCCCCTAGTCGCGCCCGCCGGCGCCAAGCCGCAAGGGTTCTGGGACGTGGCGTCACGGGCCGACGGCAGCCGGCAGTGGGTGTATCAGGGCTATGCACTGTGGACTTACGACGGAGACAAGAAGCCCGGTGACATCAACGGCAATGACACCTTCATGTACGCCTTCAGCGACCTGCCCAGCATGGACGGCGTGAAGAAGCCGTTCGACTTCGGAACGCCCATGGACGGCGCACCGGCGCTCTACTGGGCGATCGCCATACCCTAGGGTATTGAACCCATGCGCGCAGGTTATGGCGGCGCAACATTCAGCGGTCTGACAACCCCAGCTTTACCCTTATGAAATGGGCTTTTCCGCGCGCCGTGCAGGAATGCAACACCCTGGTCCGCATTCTCAATCTGGCTTTCTTGCGTTTCCCTGACAGCGGGGAATTTGCTAAATATTACCAAGATGTTGCATGGCAACATGCTGGGGTTTTCAAAATTTCTAGCGCCACACGTTTCTCATTAGGGGGATACATGACTGTTGTGATGACTGCCCGTCGCGCCGCTTTGGCGACCGTTAGCACGGCCGCGTTGTTGGCTGTCTCCGGCATTGCCGGATCGAACGCTGCATACGCCCAGGCCGCGCCGCAGACCGCGCAGGCCGGCGAAGTGGAAGAAATCGTCATCACCGGTACGCGCGTGGTGCGTAACGGCTACGAAGCGCCCACGCCCGTTACCGTGGTCGGCGCCGAGGAAATGGCCACTCAGGCGACCGCGGGCTTGTCCGAATTCGTCAACACTCTGCCGAGCTTCGCGGGCTCGGTGTCGGCCGCCACCAACCAGGCCTCGGTCTCCAACGGCCAGGCCGGCGTCGCCTCGCTCAACCTGCGCAACCTCGGCACAGTCCGCACCCTGGTGCTGATGGACGGCCAGCGCTCGGTCGGCTCGATCATCACCGGCGTCGTCGACACCAACGCCCTGCCGGCGCAGCTTATCAGCCGCGTCGACGTGGTCACCGGCGGCGCCTCGGCCGCCTACGGTTCTGACGCGCTCTCGGGCGTGGTCAACTTCATCCTCGACAAGAAATTCACCGGCTTCAAAGGTGAAGTGTCGGGCGGCGTCACCACTTACGGCGACGGCCGCAACTTCAAGGTCGCGTTGTCCTCGGGCACTGACTTCGCGGGCGGCCGCGGCCACCTGCTGCTCTCCGGCGAAATCGTCGGCAAGGACGGCATCCTCACCTCCGGCGGCCGCGCCTGGAACCAGGCCGGCTGGGGCATCATCCTGAACCCGGCGTACGGTACGGGTCCGGGACAGAGCACGTCGGTGCCGCAGCGCTTGCTGCTCGACCGCGTCAGCCAGGCCAACGCAGCGCCGGGCGGCATCATCACGGCGGGTCCCTTGAAAGGCATCGCCTTCGGTCCGGGCGGCACGCCGTTCCAGTTCAATTACGGCCCGATCGCCAATACCGTCGATATGCAGGGCGGCGACTGGAAATACACTGTCCAGCGCGACTTCCGCGGCAACTCGATCGATGACCAGGAAGCCCGCCAGAACATTTTCGCCCGCGCCAGCTACCAGATCACCGACAATGTGGAAGTATTCGCCCAAGCGAACTGGAACGGGACCCACACCACGATCTACTGCTGCCCGCAGTTCAACCAGGCCAATATCAGCATCAAAGCCGACAACGCCTTCATCCCGGCCTCGGTCGCCACCCAGGTGGCCGCCAACAAGCTGACCGCCATCACCATGGGCTCGTGGCACGCTGACCTGCCCGTTATCTCCACAAGCAATCGCCGTCGCGTGCAGCGCTTCGTCGTCGGCGCCAACGGCAACGTCGACGCATTCGGCACGCCCTGGACCTGGGACGCTTACTACCAGAACGGCATGAGCCTCTCGTCTTCCCGCATCCCCTACGCCACCAGCAAGGCGCGCTTCGCGCTCGCCATCGACGCCGTGCGCAACGCCAACGGCCAGATCGTCTGCCGCTCGACGCTCACTAACCCGACCAACGGTTGCGTGCCTTACAGCGTGTTCGGCATCGGCGTGAACAGCCAGGCATCGCTCGGCTACATGGGCGGCAGCCCGTTCATCGACCAGGACCTGATCCAGAACGTCGCCGCCGCCACTGTCCGCGGCGAGCCGTTCTCGTCATGGGCCGGCCCGGTGTCGATCGCGACCGGCATCGAAACCCGCCGCGAGAAGGTGCGCGGCTACTCCGATGACGGCAGCCGCGCTAACGACTGGTTCGTCGGCAACTACCTGCCCACCTTCGGCAGTTTCTCGGTGACCGAAGGCTTCGTCGAAACCGTGTTCCCGCTTGCCAAGGACACCGTGTGGGCCAAGGCCCTCGACCTGAACGCCGCCATCCGCGCCACCGGCTACTCGACCTCGGGCTTCGTCACCACCTGGAAGGTGGGTGCGACCTGGGCGCCGATCGAAGATATCCGTGTCCGCGTCACGCGGTCGCGCGACATTCGCGAACCGACCCTGGCCGATCTGTTCAACGCCGGCCTGCAGAACACGAACAGCGTTACAGATCCGTTCAACAACAACCTGTTGACGTCCTACCAGGGCAACTCGATCGGCAACAACGCCCTGAAGCCCGAAGACGCCGACACCACCGGCCTCGGCGTGGTGCTGACGCCCTCGTTCTTCCCGGGCTTCAACATCGCCCTCGACTACTACAACATCGACATCAGCGGCGCGATCTCGTCGGTTAGCGCACAGCAGACCGTCGATCTCTGCTATCAGGGCAACACCCTGTTCTGCCCGCTGATCACCCGCGGTCTGGTGAACGGCACCAACCAGATCATCCGCATCACCACCTATCCACTGAACTTTGTGGTGGAAAGCGCCAGCGGTTATGACATCGAAGCCAGCTACACCACCCCGCTCGACAATATCAACGCCGACTGGGGCGGCAATCTGTCCTTGCGCTTCCTCGCCACGCACTTCATCGAGGACACCTCGGCCAGCGGCATTCCCGGCAGCATCCCGAGCGTCCAGGCCGGCACCCAGACCAACCCGAGCTGGCGTTGGACTGCGTCGGTCGGCTACTCGCTCGATCCGATCAACCTCAACCTGACCGCCCGTGGCCGCAGCAAGTCGGTCTACAGCAACGCCAACGTGGAATGCACTTCGGGCTGCCCGGTCTCGACCGCCAACAACCCGACGCAGAACATCAACTCCATCGACGGCGCGCTCTATTGGGACGCTTCGATCGCCTACAAGTTCTTGCAGGAAGCGGGCAACGCGGAAGCGTTCCTCAACGTCAAGAACCTGACCAACAAGGATCCGGCGGTTGTCGGGTCCGGCCCAAGCGGTACGCCCGCTTACGTGCTGAACTCGACCTGCGGCAACTTCGATTGCCAAGGCCGTGTGTTCCGCGCCGGCGTCCGCTTCAAATACTAAGAGAAACGTAGCGTAAGGTAAGCTTCCCGGGCCGGTGAGTTCTCTCACCGGCC
>CANISR010000192.1 GCA_947470105.1 Fidelibacterota bacterium
CGCACCGGCAGGAGCTGCGCCCGCGGCAGCTCCGGGAGCAGCGGGAGGCGCACCGGCGGCGGGCGCCGCGGCCGGCGGCGTCGCGGGAGCAGCGGCAGCCTGGGCCAAAGCCGGCTCGACTTTCACAGTGGCGGTCTTGGTGTGGGCGATGTCCTGGACCACGATCTGCACGCGAAAGCCCAGCATGAACACGGCTGCGACAATTACGATCGGCAGCAGACGCACGGCCGGCCCCTGTTTAAGCGGGCCCGGGAATTCGCCAACCGGAGATCCCGCGGAGGCCGAGCGGCCCACTTGCGCCCGCAGATCTTGCGCTTGGGCGCGCATGTCACGCGGGCGGGGCTGACGATTGAGCGGTGAATTCATGGTTCTTTGGGCTTTTCGCGGGACTTAGCGGGCAGACTGAAGGGCTTTGAGCAATTCACGCTCTGCCTCGGAGCGTTCCTCGTCAAGACCCGGTTCGGCGGCCTGACGCGGCTGCTGTTCCTGGGCCAGGGCTCGCTTGGCGCGGGCCGCGCCGATCCCGCCAGCCATGGCGCCGCTCATAGTACCGGGCGTCGTGCCGCTCATACGGGCTTCGGCCCGGGCAGCGCCCAGGGCATTGCGCAGTTCGGCAGCGGTTTCTTCAAATCCGGCAGCAGTTTGCGCCAGGGTGGCGGCCGACAGAGGTACCGAGCCCGGCGCGTTCCGCGACGGCATTTCTCCGCCCATGCCGGCGGCGACAGTCCGGGGCGGCGGGGCGGCAGCGGCGGCGGGGTAAGGATTGGCGGCCGGCGGCGCAGCGGCTTGATGGGTGACTACACCTTCGGCACGGGCGGCGCGGACAGCGCCTTCGAGGCGCCCGGCCAGTTCTTCGGCCCGTTCAATCATGAACGCCAGGTCGTCGCGCAAGGTCTGAGCCTTCTCGACGCGGTCCTTAAGCGTGTGATTGGCTTCGGTGGTGGCCTTCTTGAGTTTCGGAATGCCGGCTTCCGCCCGCATGGTCGCTTCGTTGAAACTGGCAACCACCTTGGACAATTCCTCCCGCGACCGGCGCAGGGCAGCCAGGCGGCGATTCAGAATCACGGCGTAAATGATGGTGGGAATGAGCAGAAGGATGACGACAACGTCTAGGATCATACCGGTCGTCATATCCGTCTCCCGTCGCTCTCAAGATGTGCCCCACCTGGGCACTCCGGGCGGTAGTGTTGGATGGAATTTGGCAAAAGGGCCATAAAATTCCGTTAACCGGCGCCAACGCCCCAGACTTTATAATACTACGGCTTACTTGGGATCCGCACGGCGGCGCTGGTCGACCCGGATGGCAATATTATTGCCGCGACGGCCCATCTTGCCCACGAACATGGGCTGATCGCCGCAGCGCAGGATCACCGGCGAGTCCGGACCGGCGTTAAGCAGGAACTTGGAGCCCACCTTCATGTCCAGCACCCGGGACAGAGGCAGTATCTGGGTATCGAGCACCGCTTCAAGCGGCACTTCGGTGAACCACATTTCCTCGGCCAAGTGGGTTTCCCAGATCGAGTCACGGCCGAACTTTTCACCCATGAACATCTGCAGCAGCAGTTCACGGACGGGTTCCAGCGTGGCGAACGGAATCAGGATTTCAAGGCGGCCCCCGCGGTCTTCCATGTCGATGCGCAAGCGGGCGACGATGGCGGCGTTGGAGGGCTGGGAAATGGTGGCGAACCGCGGGTTGGTTTCCAGGCGGTCGAAACGGAAGGTCACGGGCGACAGCGGATCGAATGCGGCCGAAAGGTCCGCGAGCACCACGTGGATCATGCGCTCGACCAGAGTGCGTTCGATAGTGGTGTAGGGCCGGCCTTCGACGCGCATGGTCGCGGTGCCGCGGCGGCCGCCGAGCAGCACGTCGACGATCGAGTAGATCATCGACGAATCCACGGTCATCAGGCCGAAGTTGTCCCATTCCTCGGCCTTGAACACGGTCAGCATGGCCGGCAGCGGGATCGAATTCAGGTAGTCGCCGAAACGTTGCGACAGAATGTCGTCCAGCGACACTTCGACGTTGTCGGAGGTGAAATTGCGGAGCGAGGTGGTCATCATGCGGACGAGGCGGTCGAACACCACTTCGAGCATGGGCAGGCGTTCGTAGGACACGAGCGCAGAGTTGAGGATCGCCTGGATGCCGGCGCGGTCCGAGCCTTCGTCGCTGGCTTCGTCGAAGCCGAGGAGGCTGTCGATTTCGTCCTGGTTCAGGACGCGGGTGGACTCACGCCCGCCCCCGCCGCCCAGCATATCGTCGCCGCCTTCGTCGGCGCCGCCGAGCATGGCTTCCCATTCCGCCGCCATGGCGTCGGCGTCGGCGTCGGCGTCACCGCCGGCTTTCGGCGCCGGCGCGTCGCTTTGGGCGTCCGCGAGGGCCGCCGCCAGATCATCGGTATCTGAGGGAGGAGCCATTACTTATAGGCCTATTGGACGATCATTTCCTGGAACAGCACGTCCTTCACCTGGGCGGGCCGCACGGCGGCATTTACCCGGTTCAGGAGTTCTTCACGCAGACGGTAAACCCCGGCCGCGCCCTGGAGATCCTCAAGGCGCAGTTCACGGAGGTAGACCTGGAAGTTATCGACGATGCGGGGCAACACATTCTCGACCCGGTTGATGTCGGCTTCGTTGTTGAGTTCGAGGCTGACCTTGATCTTAAGGAAATTCTTGGCGCGGCCGGCGGTGTTGATGTTCACCAGCATTTCCGGAAGCGCGTACATAACAGCCGCGGTACCGGGCGCAGCGGCGGCGTGTTCACCCTCGGCGGCCTTGGCGGGCGCTTCATGACCGGCTTCAGCGGTGGCGCCCTCCTCGGCCGGAGCTTCTTTATGGAACATGGCGAGCAACGGATCGGCGAGCCCGGTGAAATACGCGGCGGCGCCGCCGCCCAGGACCAGCACGAGCGGCAGCACGATCAGGAGCAGCAGCTTCTTCTTGCTGCTGCCGCCACCGCCTCCGGCGTTTTCGAATTCGGGCTCATCGCCCTCGAAGTCTTCTTCTGCTGCCATATGCCACCTTAGTAAGGGCGCTCACGCGCTCCTGAGTCCGGACAAGGCCTTATGCCAAAGACCCCTCCGGAGACGATGAACCTACCGGGGCCCGGTTAACAATATATTGAGTCGCCATATAAGGAGGCGCGCTTTGCAGCGAAGCCTGCCGTCCAGGCCCTTCAGGGGGCAATTGTTGCCCCCACCCCCCGGCCAAATCGGCCTTACGTGACCCTGCCAGACGGCCCGCCAGAACACTAAGTAATTGAGAATATTATATAATTGTCTCTGGCACGCTTCCTGCAAACCTCAGGGCAAAACATCGCGTCAAAATGGCGCGGAAAGATAGGCCATGGATAACACCACATATATCGCCTTGTCGCGGCAGGCCGCGCTTTGGAACCAGCTCGAGGTTGTCGCAAACAACCTCGCGAACGTGAATACGACGGGCTTCAAGGGTACCGACACCCTGTTCGCCCAGTACGTAGTCCGGGTGAACAACGACGACCGCACGTTCAAGGACAAGATCGCCTTCACCCATGACTTCGGTCTGGTGCGCAATCTGTCTCAGGGCGCCTTCAATTATACCGGCAACACCTTCGACCTCTCCCTGCAGGGTGAAGGGTACTTCGTAGTCCAGGGCCGCAACGGCGGCGCCGATCAATATACCCGCGCCGGCAGCTTCACCCTCGACAGCAACAGCCAGCTGGTCACCCAGGAAGGCGCGCCGGTTCTGTCCACCAACGGCGCCCCCATCACGATCCCCGCCACCGTCGGCGAGATCATGATCCAGGGCGACGGCTCGATCATCAACAAGGCCACCAACGCCACCATCGACCGCATCCGGGTAGTGCGTTTTGACCGCGAACGGGACCTCAAGCAGGTCACCGGCACCGCGTTCGAAGCCAACGGCCAGCAGCCCATCGATGAGCCCCAGCCCAAAGTAGCCCAGGGCGTGCTGGAAGCCTCGAACGTCAACGGCATCAGTGAAATGACCCGCCTTATCGCCCTCAACCGGGCCTACGGCGACGTGACCAAGCTTGTCGAAGAAGAGCACGACCGCAAACGCCGCGCGTCCGACCTCTTCAGCCGCCAAGTTAACGCTTAAGCGTACGGAAAAAGGAATAAGGCCATGGCCATCCGAGCTCTCTCCATCGCTGCCACCGGCATGCTCGCCCAGCAGACCAATGTCGAAGTGATCTCGAACAACATCGCCAACATGAACACGACGGCGTACACGCGGCGCCGGACCGAGTTCAACGATCTGCTGTATCAGGATCTGCGGCGCGTCGGTTCAACCTCATCGGACGCCGGCACCATCGTTCCCGCCGGCGTGCAGCTCGGCCTCGGTGTGAAGACCGCCTCGGTCTACCGCATCAGCAGCCAGGGCTCGCTGCTCTCCACCGACAACAGCCTCGACGTGGCGGTGCAGGGCAAAGGCTACTTCCAGGTGACCCTGCCTAGCGGCGAAACCGCCTATACCCGTGACGGTTCGTTCCAGCTCTCGCCCACCGGCCAGGTCGTGACCCACGACGGGTTCCTGGTGCAGGGCGTGGCCGCGATCCCGGTCGACGCCATCAGCATCTCGATCAACCCCCAGGGCCAGGTGTTCTACAAACAGGACGGCGTGATCACGCCTGCCCAGGCCGGCCAATTCCAGCTCGCCAACTTCCCCAACGAAGCCGGCCTCGACGCCAAGGGCGACAACCTGTTCCTCGACACACCGGCGTCGGGCCAGGCCACCCAGGGCACGCCGGGCACGCCGGGCTTCGGCACCATCCTGCAAGGCTTCCTCGAAACTTCGAACGTCAACGTGGTCTCGGAAATCACCGACCTCATCAGCGCCCAGCGCGCCTATGAAATGAATTCCAAGGTGATCAAGACCGCCGACGAGATGGCCTCCACCATCAATCAAATGAGCTAAGCGGGCAAATGAGCTAAGCGGCCTATCTACAGAAGCGACGTTTCAGGAATTCGGGTCATGAAGTTTCAAGGTTTCGCCACTGCAGTTCTGCTGTCACTCGCCTTCCCGGCCTTCGCGGGAGACGTGGTGAAAGCATTGCCGCTGGGCGCACCCCCGGCGGCGTTGCCGATGGGCGCGCCTCCGGCGGCGGCACCTGTCGCGGCCGAACCTGAAGCCGGCGACCAGATCCGCCTCAACCCGTCCATCACCGTCACCGGCGACGTGATCCGTCTCGGCGACGTGTTCTCCGGCTTCCTCGTGCGTCCGGAAAAGGTGGTGGCCAACGCCCCGCGTCCCGGGCAGCGGGTTGTGCTCAGCGCCGAATGGCTGACCACGCTCGCGCGGACCTACGGCCTCGACTGGCATCCGGCCAGCGTCTACGACCGCGCCATCGCCTATCAGCCCGGCAAGACTATCGCGCAGACCGAGGTCATTGCGGCCGTCCGCGCCGCACTCACGGCCAAGGGCCTGCCCGCCAATTTCGACCTGACCGCCACCAACACCATTGAAACCATCACCGTGGCCCTCGACGCCAACGCCGATGTGGGCGTGCGCGAGGCTTACTACGACCCGACCGCCAAGGCCTTCACCGCCGTGGTCGAAATTCCCGCCGGCGACCCCAAGGCGCTGTTCGTGCCGCTGCGCGGCGTGGCCTTCGCCACCATGGCAGTGCCGGTTCTGAAAGAGAACGCAGCCAAGAACAAGACCATCACCGCGGAGATGATCGATGTCGTCACCGTGCGTGAAGAGCTGGTCAAACCCACGACCATCATTGACCCCAACCTGCTGATCGGCAAGTCACCCAAGTTCTTCGTCAAGGCCGGTCTGCCGGTGCAGGAAAGCGATGTCGCCCAGATCCGCATGGTGGACGTGCCGGTTTTGGCCGTGGACACCTCACGCGACTCCAAGATCACCGCCGGCCAGATCGTCATGACCTCGTTCAACGCCGCCGACTTGCCGCCGGATGCGGTGCTGGACGCCGGCCAGCTGGTCGGCAAGACGCCGCGCCGCATGCTCACCGCCGGTAGCCCGATCCGCCGCGGCGACGTGCAGATCGTCCGCCAGGTGCAGGTGCCGGTGGCGGTGCGGGACCTCAGCCGCGGCGAGATGCTGCAGGAAAGCGACCTCACCATGATAACCCTCACCGATACTGAAGTGGTCTCCAATGTCCTGACCGCCGTGGACGACATCGTCGGCCGCTCCACCAAGCACGCCATGCGCGCCGGCCAGATGATGCACACATTCGATATCGCCCGGCCGGTGGCCATCGAGCGCGGCAAGATGGTGACGATTCTCTATGACGTGCCGCTCATCAATCTGACCGCTCAGGGCATCGCCCAGGAGAAGGGCGGCGTCGGCGACGCCATCCGCGTCACCAACAGCAAGAGCAACACTACTGTCGTCGCTGAAGTGATCGATGCCCGCACCGTACGAATCGGCGCCAAGCAGACTGCCGGCGCGAACTAACCAAACGTCATTAAGTACGTAAAAAGGAAACGGCCATGACCATCATCCGCACCCTCACCTGCCTTCTAGCCGCCACCGCGCTCACCGGCTGCGCCGCCGCCGAACGCCTGTCGCGCATCGGTGAGGCGCCGTCCATGACGCCCGTATCCAGCCCGACCCAAAGCAAGGATTACCGCCCGGTCAGCATGCCGATGCCGACGCCCGTCGTGCTTGAGCCCGCCGCC
>CANISR010000193.1 GCA_947470105.1 Fidelibacterota bacterium
GATCTGATCAGAATGAACTGATTGTTCACGCGCACCCAGTGGTATCCGCGCGGAGGTTTGTCGCGATTGTCGCCCCAGTAGTCCCTGACCACGAACTCGCCACTGAGATAATGCCGCGGCAGGCGGTCGCCCTTCGACCAGAACACGCTGCCGCGGACCTCCTGCCGGTAGTCCTGGCGGTAAGGAAGACCTTCATAACGGTTCTGCGCAAAGGCGCTGCTTCCAGTCAGCAGGACAAGCGCGGAAACGCCAAAAATCCGGTACTTCATGAGACTCCCCCTTGGCTCGCGCCAGTCTTGATCGCGGCACGAACAGGGATTGTACCCCTGCGCCGCGCGATGGGTAACGGAAATGATTGCGGGTTAGTCTGCTTCCAATATCGTTGGAGCAGCCCGATGTTATCCGAGCATTCTTACTTCGCGCTGGGGCACCGGCGCGGCGATCTTCCGGTCGCGGAAAGTCTCGGCAATCGAACGCGCGATCTCGCTGCCCGCCGCGCCGAAGTGGGCGACGCCGACCCATGGTTTCACGGTAATGTCGATGAGCGCCGGCGCCCGCAAACTGACGGCCAGCACCGGCGCCGGATCCTTGAGCGCCTTTGCGTTCTGTCGCAACACATCCTCCAGCGCCGATAATGCGCCGGCAAGATCGGCGTCCTGGCCGACACTCACGACCACGTTGAGCTGGCGGACCTTGCCGTAGTTATGCAGGATTTCACCGACGACTTTCCGGTTGGGGATAACGACACGCGAAAGGTCCGCGTGGCTGAGCACGGTGGTGAACAGCGTAATGTCCTCGACGCGGCCTTCCTCGCCCGCGATCGAGATATATTCGCCGACGCCGAAGGGTTTGGTGAAAATAACCGACAGACCCGCCACTAGATTGCCGAGCACGCCTTGCATGGCCAGGGCGATGCCGGCGCCGGCGACGCCCAGACCGGCGATCAGCGGCAGCAGTTCGACGCCGAGGTTCTGCAGCGCCATGATGGAAAACAGGCAGACCACAATGGCGCGCGCCGTCCGCGCCAGGAGCTGGCGCGCCGGCGGCTCGAGCTGCAGCTTGTGCAGCGCGCCATCGACGATGCGGCCGGCCCATTGCGCGGCGATCATCCCCGCGGCGAACAGGAGCAGCGCCACCACGACCTTGGGCCCGAACCTGAGCGCCAGGTCCAGGGCCGTCTGTTTGGCCTGCTCGAACATTCCGAATTGGTCGTTCATGGAGTCCCCCCGGACCGGCAGCTAAAGCGTGGCGCCACCAAAGACATTTTTTCAAAAGATCGGTCGTGCGCGCCGGAGCGAAGGTACCAGCCCTTCCTGCGTGAGGCGATGAAGATTGAAGCGCCTGCAGGGAGTAATAACCTCTTTTCGGAAGCCGCGGCGGGCCTTTCCCGATAGACTTGATGCGGGATATCGAAGCCGAGGAAGGCGTGATCCTGCTGCGTAGGGGCACCTACCTCAGCAAGGATATGATCGACCGCCTGCGTGAGATCGCCGTGGAGGTGAACCCCAATCAGACCGTGTTGGTGGGCGAACTGGCGACTTAAAACGCTAACCCTGATCCCGCACGTTCACCGTCGGCAGCGTGATGTTCCAGCGGATGGACGCGAGGCGCAGCGAGAGCAGTGCGGCGGCGGCGGTGAGGCTGGCGGTGTCGATGGACCAGCCAAAGTAACGCAACACTGCATACGTGGCCGTCCCGGCAACGACCGCGGTGACGTAGAGTTCGGACTTGCGGAACACCAACGGCACTTCGGCGCTCAGCACGTCGCGGATCAGGCCGCCGGCTGTGGCGGTAATCGTGCCCATTAAGACCACCAGCACGGGCGGCAGCCCGCCGGTCTCGGCGATCTGGGCGCCGCTGATGCCGAACAGGGCGATTCCAAACGCATCGGCGTATTGCAGGGCGCGTTCGGGCAGGTGGCTCCACCGCAGCCAGGCGATGGTGGCGCCGGCGGCGCCGAGGGCCGCATAGAGGTAATTGGTGTCGGAGATCCAGAAGATGGGGCGGTCCATGAGCATATCGCGCAAGGTACCGCCGCCGGTGGCGGTCACCATGGCCAGCACCAGCGCCCCGATCCAGTCGAGGTTCCGCCGCCCCGCCGCCAGGACGCCGCTGGCGGCGAACACCGCGGAGCCGGCCACCGCGAAGACGTAGAGCAGCGTGGTGATGCTGGGCGCGGCGTTGAGCATTACGCGGCGCCCGCGAGAGGCGTGATCTGGCCGGCTTGCCAGTAGGTCAGGAAATCCCGCTTCACGGCGGCGAGGTAGGCGAGGCCTGCGGGCTGGGCGGCCAGGGCTTTTTGAATGTCAGTCCAGGCGACGGGGCCGCGCGCGAGCACGTCCAGAGCCGCGGCGGTCGATGTGTTCATGACCTCCACCGTTCCGCTGGCGGCGGTGTCGCGGAACACGGGGATTCCGTACGCCGATGCGCCCGCCCGGCGCAGGCCGGTAATCCAGGAGATCTTGGACCAATCGGCGGGCAGGGCGGGATCGTATTTGCCGAACACGCCGTAGAGGTAGCCACCCTGACTGCCGCGGTCGGCGGCGGCGGCGCGAGCCTTGGGATCGGGGCTGGCGAACGGTCCCGGTTGCAGCCAATTGAGAAAGTGGATGCCCGCAGGGGCCAGCGCTTCTTCAAAGGCGGTGGTCGTGGCATGAGCGTGGACCTCGCCCATGATTTCATGGAACAGCGCGGTCTCGTCGCCGGCCAGGGCGTGGGTGATGATCCGTGTGGTCATGGCCTTCTGTCCCGGTGCCGCGGCCATATCCTGGAGGCAGCGGCGCGCGGCCTTGATCTGCTCGGCGGGGGCCGTGGTGCGGTCGACCACGGCGTGCACCGTCTTGCGCATGGCGTCGTATTGGCGCCAGACCTCGCCGGTGTAATAGCTGATGACCGCGACGCCGCCGGGCTTGAGGCAGGCCGCGATCACTTCGAGCAGGCGTTTTTGCACCGCATCCGGCACGACGAAGTAAACGCCCAGCAGGTAGATCAGGTCGAACTGCCCAAGGGTCGCCAGGTCGAAATCCAGCAGATCGGCGCAATGGATGGCGCAGCGGGAGCCGAGCGGCTTGCACTGCCTGATGGCGTCATCGCAGGCCACGCGGGAGATGTCGACGCCCAGAATGCGGCCGGTGGTCAGCCCGCCGAGGCGCAGCAACTGGCCGCCGCTGCCACAGCCGAGGTCGAGCACGTCCATGTCGCGGCGCATGGGAAAGTCGCCGTACACCCCGGCGAGGCCGAACAGCAGGGCCGGGTCCAGGCCGGGGCTGCCCTTGCTCAGGGGTTTATAGGGAACGCTGTTGTAGTCCCCGGCGATCTTCGCCGTAACGGCGCGCACGTCGGCGTCGGCCTGCATCTGTCATCCCCGGTACGACCTTCTGAAAGGTTAGCGTACCTCGGTGAAATCACGTTTGGCCAGCAGGCAATGGGGTAAAAACCCCGCCGCCGATATCGCGCGGGCGCCGGCGTATGCTAGTCTTTCCGTCCCACACTCAAGGAGGGCAGCATGGAACAGATCATTTCAGGACTCGTTGAACAGTACGACCGCGGCCAGATGTCGCGCCGTCACTTCGTGCAGACTCTGGCGCTCGCCGCCACGGCTGCAACGACCCCGGCGCTCGGGGCTCAGGCCAAGGGTATCAAGACAGTGGCGGTCAACCACGTCTCTTATGGCGTGGCCGACTACGCCCGCACCCGCGACTTCTACGCCGACCTGCTGGGCATGAAGGTCAGCAAGGACGACGGCAAGCAGTGCAACCTCGGCTTCGGCGACAGCTTCTTCGTGGTGCGCAAGACCCGCCAGCCGGACAACAAGCCGTTCGTCGACCACATCGCCTATACCATCGACAACTGGGATGCGGCCGCCGTGGAAGCCGCGTGCAAGGCTCGCAACCTCACGCCCACCGTGGACGCCGAGAAGTTGAGCGTCTCGGTGAAAGACCCGGACGGCTTCGGCGTGCAGATCTGCAGCAAAGAGATGAAGGCCTAAAGCGGGCCCTATGGCTTTGCCGCCGGCGGCGGTACCCGCTTATGGGACGCCTGCTCGTAAGCGTAGCCATAAGAGAGCAGTTGCGCGTCGGACCAAGCGGTGCCGATGAATGACAAGCCGACCGGAAGCCCGTCCACCTGTCCCATGGGGACCGTGAGGTGCGGGTAACCAGCGGCGGCCGCATAGAGCGTCATTTGCGGCCCGCAAGGACACGGGGGTGCTGCTCCGGGCGGCCGGGGCGTGGTGTTGACCGTGCCGTCGGGCGGGATCGGCTGTGCTGGAGCGCCGGACAGGTTTACCAGGGCGCTGACATTATAGGCGGCCAGCAACCGGTCAATGCCGTCCTCCCGTGACTTGCGGCGCTCCTCGGCCAGGGTCTGGGTGTATTCAGGGGTGTCGAAGCCGGTGGTCGCGTCGGAGGCCTCCCAGACTTCGTTGCTGTGGGTTTTCTCGCGGGCGTCGGTCGTGTGGAAGGCGATGAGATCGGTGAGCGTGCGGGTCTTGACCCGCTCCGGCGACGTTGTGGCGAGATAGGCGGCCACGTCCTGCTTGAAATCGTACAGCAGCACGACCCGCATCAGCGCCCCGATATCCTCGATCTGATCGTCGGGAATCTCCACCAGTTCCGCCCCCTGGGCCTTCAGAGCCTCCAGCGCCGCATCGAACACCGGCTGAGTCTGCGGGGTATAGCCGCGGACACCGCGGACGACGCCGAGCCGCACGCCCTTTAGCGATGCGGCATTGAGCGCCGCGACGTAGTCGGTTTTATGCGCGTCGGCGTCTTTTGAATCAGGGTCTCCCGCGTCGGACCCCGCCAGCACGTTCAGAAGCGCCGCAGCATCGGTGACCGAGCGCGCCATGGGGCCGGCGATGTCGTGGGTGTGGCTGATGGGGACGATGCCGCGCCGCGATATGAGCGCGATGGTCGGCTTCATGCCGACGAGGCCGCCGACATTGGCCGGCCCGATGACCGAGCCGCTGGTCTCGCTGCCGACCGTCGCCGCGGCGAAACTGACAGCCGCCGCGATGCCGGGGCCCGAGCTTGATCCCGCGGGTGTGCGGGTAAGATCGTAAGGGTTCTTCGGGCTGCCGCCGACGGTCGAGCCGTTGAAGGACGACGTTCCCCGCCACCCCGCCCACTGCGAGAGGTTGGTCTTGCCCAGGATCACCGCACCGGCCGCGCGTAACCGCCGGGTCACTTCCGCATCCTTGGCCGGCAGATTGTCGATCAGGACATAAGAGCCGGCGGTGGTCGGCATGCCCACCGCATCGATGTTGTCCTTGATGAGGATGGGCACGCCATCGAGCGGCCCGAGAGATTTGCCGGCCGCGCGGCGTTTGTCCGACGCCGCCGCCTGGTCGAGCGCATCGGGTGCGATCCCGATCACCGCATGCAATGGGCCGTCGTAAGCCTTGATGCGGCGGATGTAAGCGTTGGTGACGGCCACCGCGGTCGTCTTACCCGCCGCCAGGTCGGCCGTGATCTGCGTGAGCGGTACTTCCTCGACGGAGTACGCCTGTTCTTTCTTGGAGCAGCCGGCGAGCGCCAGCGCGGACACCAAGGCGATACACAATACGGGCCGGATTCGCATGATCGCATTCCTTCTGTAGAAAGAAGATGGGCGCTAAGACTTCTTCGTGAACACACTCTTGGCCAGCATGCAGTGTACCTTTTTGGGGCCTGCCGTATGCGCGGCCACGCGGCAGTCCATGGCGACGCTGGCGACGCCGTAAGCATCGAGACGGCCGAGTTTCTGTTTGTCCACCAATACGCCGATCATGGCCATCGACGCCGTGTCCATGGCCTTGTTCAAGTCCTCATCCGTGCCGGTGGTGACATAGGCGTCCGGCGTTTCGCCGGTGGGCAGCGCGGTGGGCGCGGGCGCGCCTTTGGCGTTGTAGCAGTAGAGGCCCTTCACGATGTTCACCACTTCGGCGATGGGGCAGTCCCAGGTCTTGAGCATAAGGGCGGCGGCCTCGGCGGCGGGGACCTTCTTGGTCTCGGCGATGAAAGCGGTGGTTTGGGCTTTCAGGATATCGAAGGCCTTGTTGAGATCCTGGTCGTAGCCAACAGTGAGCCAGTGGGTCGGCGTCTCGACGCGCGGCCATTCCAGGGCCTCGCCGCCCTTGATCACATCGATGGTGAGATTGAGTTCCTTGAAGGCGGTTTCCAACGCGGTGAGGTTGACCTCGCCGTTGCCCTGAGCGGCGTGGGAATCGCCGGACCAGAGCAGAGCGCCCTTCACGAACACCGGCACATAGAGCGTGGTGTCTTCGATCATTTCGCGGATATCAAGGTTGCCGCCGTAGCGGCCCGGCGGAACCGAGCTGTACTGGCCGGGCTCGGCGCGGGCGACACCCAACGTTCCGGGGAACGGGCGCAGCGGCACGGTGACGCCGGGGATGTATTCCGCGGTCTTCTTGTCCACGTCGAGATAGACGTAGCGCACTTGGCCTTCCGGAAAGTCCTTGGGGAATTCGCCGAACATACCGGGCACGTTGAAGTTGGTGGCGTAGGTGCGGGGTACGATCTTGTTGATATGCACCTTGAGCACATCGCCGGGTTCGGCGCCGGTGACGTAGATGGGCCGGGTGAGCGAGTGCGGCCCGCGCC
>CANISR010000194.1 GCA_947470105.1 Fidelibacterota bacterium
CCGCGCTACCGCCTGGCCAAGGTCAACCTCGACGTCCAGATCAAGGACGTGCCCAAAGAAAACCTCCAACGCGCGGTGATCCCGCAAGCCGGCGACTGGTTCAACGCCAAGCAGATCGAAGACACCGTCGACGCCATCACCGACGCGGCCGGCGCTTCGGGCTACGCCTTCGTCGACGTGTCGCCGCAGGTGCAGAGAGACCCGGAAAACAAGACCATCACCGAGACCTTCCATGTGCGCGAAGGTCCGCGTGTGTTTATCGAACGCATCGACATCGCCGGCAACAACGTCACCATCGACAAGGTGCTGCGCCGCGAGATGATTCTGGCCGAAGGCGACGCCTTCAATACGGCGAAGGTCCGTCGCTCCAAGGAGCGCCTCCAGAACCTGGGCTTCTTCAAGCAAGAGACCGGCGTCACCATCGACAACGTGCGTTCGGAAACCTATCCCGACCGCACCATCCTCAAGGTCAAGGTCGAGGAAGACAACACCGGCGAGCTTCAGTTCGGGGTCGGCTATTCGAGCGCGTCGGGTGCGCTGTTCGACATCGGCATCTCCCAGCGCAACCTGCTCGGCACGGGCAACGCCGTCTCGGCCAACCTGTCCATCGCCCAGCAGAACAGCCAGGTGAGCCTCAGCTACACCAACCCGTACTTCATGGATCGCCGCGTGGTGGCGGGTGCGGATATCGTCGCCAGCAAGTCGGACTACAGCAGGTACACCGGCTATACGTCCAACACCTACGGCGGCACGGTGCGCATCGGCTTCCAGTACAACGAGAGCCTGTACCAGCGCTTCAACTACCAGGCCTTCCTGCAGAGCCTGTCGGGACTCACAACCGCCACGTCGCAATATGTGCGCGAGCAGGCGGGATCATCGTTCCTGTCGCAGGTCTCGCAGGTCACCACCTTCGACAAGCGAAACAACATCATCGAACCGACGCGGGGTTACTTTATCGCGATCAACAGCGATCTCGCCGGCCTCGGCGGCGACCAGCGTTTCGTGCGCGGCGGCATCGGCGGCGCCATCTACACCATGCCGTTCGAGGGGTGGATCATCTCTGCCGGCGCATCAGGCGTTTACATCGTCGGCCTGGGCCAGGACGTGAAGATCTATCAGCGCTCCCAGCTCGGCGGCCAAAGCTTGCGCGGCTGGGAGGATTATGGCGCGGGCCCCCGCGACGGCACTACCGGTGATGCCTTGGGCGGCGACTGGATGGTCACCGGCAACCTCGAACTCCGCGTGCCGCTCGGCCTGCCCCAAGACGTCGGCATCAAGAGCCGCCTGTTCAGCGACTGGGGGATCATCGGTCCCCCGAAAGCGCTCGTCGATAGCGGCACGGTATCCGTTCTCTACAGTACGAAACCACGTGGTTCGGCCGGCTTTGGCTTCGATTGGAAGTCGCCGGTAGGCGTCATCTCAGTGGACTATACGCTCTTCACCGTCGGCGCCCAGCCCTTCGACCGCAAAACCAAGTTCCGCATCAATTTTGGTCAACGATTCCAATAACTACCAACACACCTCAGAGGTCTAAAATGACAAGCTCCATCATCCGTTTCGCGGCCGCCGTGACTCTCGGCGCCGCCCTGGTTGCCGGCATCGCCGGCGTCCAACCGGCGGCCGCCCAAGGCCGCGCCGCCACCATCATCGGCATCGTCGACGCCGACCGCCTGCTGGCGGACTCGCTTGCCGCCAAGGGCGTGCGCCTCGAGCGCGAAAAGTACGCCAACACCTACCAGGCGCAGGTCAAGGACATGGAAACCAAGCTCCGTGCCGAAGACCAGGAACTGTCGCAGCAGCGCGGCGTTCTGGCCCCCGACGTGTTCCAGCAGCGCGCCACCGCGTTCCAGCAGAAGCTGGCCGACTTCCAGGGCCAGGTGAAGGAAAAGCAGGATCGCCTGGACTATTCCTTCCAGCAGGCGATGCAGGAAATCGGCAACACCATCGTGACGATCTCCGGTGAAGTCGCGAAGGCCCAGGGCATCACGACCGTGATCGCCCGCAACCAGGTCGTCTACGTGGATCCGTCCATGGACATCACCGCGCCGATCCTTGAGCGCATCAACCAGCGTCTGCCGTCGGTGAAGTTCCAGGATCCCGCGACTCTGCAGGTCCAGCCTCCCGCCGGCGGCGCGCCGGGTGCGGCTCCGGCTCCGGGCGCTCCGGCGGCGAAGATTCCGCCGGCTCCGGCCAAGAAGTAGCGAAACGCTCCGGCGCGTGCGGGGAGGCGAGGATGCCTGATCCCCGGTTCTTCCGCCGCGCCGGACCTTTCTCAATTGCGGACATTGCACAGCGCACGGGGGTGGAAATCACCCCCGGCGCTGATATGCATCTGGCGATCAGCGACGTCGGCACCATCGACGATGCGGGCCCCACGGACATCACCGCCTTCTATGACCGGCGCTATGTGATCGCTTTTGCCGGAACCAGAGCGGGGGCTTGCGTCACCACCGAAGCCCTGGCCGCTCATGCGCCCTCGGGCTGCGCCATCGTCATCGCCGCCGACCCGCGCGCGGCCTTCGCCGAGATCTGCCACGCGTTCTATCCGGACGACAGCCCGCCCGTGGCCGCTGAGCCGGTGTTCGGTCACGGCGTTGAGATCGGAAGCGGGGCGTTCATCGATACCGGTGCTGTCATCGGGGCGAATACTCGCATAGGCGCCAATGCCGTGATCGGCGCGGGTGTCGTCGTGGGGGACAACTGCCGCATCGGCGCCAACGTGACCTTGTCTCACTGCCTCATCGGCGACCGGGTGGTCCTGCATCCCGGCGTGCAAGTGGGCCAGGACGGCTTCGGCTTCGTGCCGACGCGCCAGGGCCTGCGCAAAATTCCCCAGCTCGGCCGCGTCATCATCGAAAACGACGTGGAGGTCGGCGCCAATTCCTGCATCGACCGGGGGGCTGCCGGTGACACGGTTGTGGGGGCAGGGACCAAGATCGATAACCTGGTCCAGATCGCCCACAATGTCCGGATCGGCCCCAATTGCGTGATTGTAGCTCAGGTTGGAATCGCCGGAAGCTGCACCATCGGCGCCGGGGTTCTAATCGGCGGCCAGACCGCGGTCTCGGATCACCTCACTGTCGGCGACGGCGCCCAAATCGCTGGGAAATCAGGACTAATGCGCGATGTGGCGGCCGGTGAGGTGGTTATGGGCTATCCCGCCAAGCCGATCCGCCAGTTCTGGCGTGAGATTGCCGGCCTGAGCCGGTTGACCCGGCGCGATAAGTAACCGTAAAAACGTCATACACTGTACCAAGTGAACGAAAGGAGCCCAGCCATGGACGGACAGACTTCTGCGCAAGCGGGCTTCACGATCGATATCCACCGCATTGTGGAGATGATCCCTCACCGCTACCCGTTCCTGATGATCGACCGGGTTCTCGACGTCATTCCGGGCGAGTCCGCCATCGGTCTCAAGAACGTCACCGCCAACGAGCCATTCTTCCAGGGCCACTTTCCCGGCAAGCCGGTCATGCCCGGGGTGTTGATCATCGAGGCCATGGCCCAGACCGCCGCCGTCGTCGTGGTCGCCTCCCTCGGCAACACCGCCGAAGGCAAGCTGGTCTATTTCATGAGCATCGATAGCGCCCGGTTCCGTAAACCCGTCGAGCCCGGCGATCAATTGCACCTGATCTGCAAGAAGGAGCGTCAGCGCGGCAACGTCTGGAAGTTCTCCGGCGAAGCGCGGGTTGGCGATACCGTGGTGGCGGAAGCGACCTATACCGCCATGATCATGGACACCTGACGCCCTTCAGAAAAAGAGCAGACCCTGGACACGACCCCAATCATCCCTCGGATTCACCCGACGGCGCTGGTGAACCCCGGCGCCGAGATCGGCCGCGATGTGCAGATCGGGCCCTATTGCGTGATAGGCGCCAATGCGGTCCTGGAGGACGGCGTCCAACTCACGTCCCACGTGGTGATTGACGGTCATACCACCGTCGGCGCCCACACGGTCATCCACCCGTTCGTATCGCTGGGCCTGTCGCCTCAACACCTGAAGTATCAGGGCGAGCCGACCAAGCTGACCATCGGCCACCACAACGTCATCCGCGAACACGTCACCATGCATGTGGGCACCGCCCAGGGCCGCACGATCACGCGGGTCGGCAACCATTGCTTCTTCATGGTCGGATCCCATGTGGCGCACGATTGCGTGGTCGAGGATCACGTCATCCTGACCAACAGCGTGGCGTTGGGCGGCCATGTGCATGTAGGCGAATACGCCATCATCGGCGGACTTTCGGGTGTGCATCAGTATGTGCGCATCGGCAAGCACGCCATGATCGGCGGCGTCACCGGGGTGGAGAAGGACGTCATCCCCTACGCCCTGGCCATGGGCAACCGCGCCAAGCTCACGGGCCTCAATCTTGTGGGCCTCAAGCGCCGCGGCTTCTCGCGTGACGACATCCGCTCCTTAAGGACCGCTTACGGCCTGCTGTTTTCGCAAGGCGGTACCATGGCAGAGCGGCTCAACGAAGTGTCCGACCTGTTCGCGGGCCACGCCGGGGTGATGGACATCATCAATTTCATCCGCGAAGACTCTTCGCGTCCCATATGCACGCCGGGCGCAACCAACGGCAACGGCGCCTGATGGTCACGCCCGCGCCAAATCTCGGTATCATCGCCGGGGCAGGCGCTCTTCCGGGACTTCTGGCGGCAGCGGCCCGCGCCCAGGGCCGTGGGCTTCACGTCCTCGGTCTTACGGGTTTCGCGGATCCCGCCGCCGTCCCGGTCGATGATTGGATTCATATGGGGGAAGCGAGCCGGGCTTTCGCGCTCTTCCGCGCGGCCGGCGTCACCGACATCGTGCTCGCCGGCGGCGTGCGCCGTCCGGCGCTTTCCGACATCAAGCCCGATATCAAAGGCGTGGCTATCCTGGCGCGGATCGCCGCCCGCCTGGTTCCGGGCATAGGCGACGACAGTTTGCTCTCCGCCGTGATCGCGGAGTTCGAGCGGGAAGGATTCCGCGTGGTGGGCGCCGATGAGATTCTCACAGACCTGCTGGCGCCGCCGGGGCGCCTCGGTGCAGTGGCGCCGGATGACGCGGCTTTGGCCGATATCGCGGTCGGATTGGACGCGGCGCGGAAACTGGGTGCTGCGGATCGGGGGCAGGCTGTGATCGTGCTTGCCGGCGCCATCCTCGGCGCCGAAGATGCCCAGGGCACCGACGCTCTGATGGCGCGCTGCGCCAAGCCGGGCGCCATTCTGGTCAAAGCCAAGAAGCCCCAGCAGGAACGCCGCGCTGACCTGCCCACCATTGGGCCGAACACCGTAACCAACGCCGCCCGCGCCGGCCTCAAAGGCATCGCCGTCGAAGCCGGGCATACGCTGGTGCTCGGCCGCGAAGACGTTGCGCGCGCCGCCGATGCTGCCGGCCTGTTCGTCATCGGCGTTTCCGCATGAGTGACGCGGAAGGCCCCCTGATCTATGTGATTGCGTGTGAAGCCTCGGGTGATCAAATCGGCGGTTTACTCCTGGCCGCGCTCAAGACGCTCACCCATGACAAAGTACGCTTCGCGGGTATTGGCGGCGTGTCCATGCAGGCCCAAGGCCTTCAGACCCTGTTCGATACCAAGGAGCTTGCACTCATTGGGGTGTTCGAGGTCCTGCCCAAGGCGCGCATGGTCCTTGCCCGCGTCAAGGAGACCGTGGCCGATATCGAGGCCAAGCAGCCCGACATTCTGGTGACGATCGATTCCTGGGGTTTTACCGGCCGCGTTCACGAACGGCTCGCCAAGCGCAAGTCCGCCATCCCGCGCGTGCGCTATGTAGCGCCGCAGGTGTGGGCATGGCGGAAGGGCCGCGCCAAGCAGCTCGCGCGCTGGATCAATCATCTGCTGACCCTGCTGCCGTTCGAGCCGCAGTATTTCACCCGCTACGGGCTACCATCCACGTGGGTCGGGCACCCGGTCATTGAGAGCGGCTGGGCACAGGGCGACGGCCACCGCTTCCGCAAGTTTCACGGCATTGCCGCCAACAAGCGCGTCATCGGCATTCTCCCGGGGAGCAGGCGCGGCGAGGTGAGCCGGCTGCTGCCGGTATTCAAGTCTGCAGTGTCATTGCTCGCACAACGCTATCCCGATCTGCATGTGGTGGTGCCCACCGTGGAGACCGTCGCGCACGAGGTCTACACCATGGTGAAGGAATGGGATCTGCCCGTGACGGTGGTGATGGACCCCGAGCAGCGTCCCGACGCCTTTGCGGCGTGTGAGGCGGCGCTGGCGGCGTCAGGCACCGTGTCCCTGGAGTTGGCGCTCGCGGGCGTGCCCCATGTCATCGCCTACAAGGTCAATCCGTTCTCGGCCGTCGCCTTCCGCCTGCTAACGCGCATCAAGCATTTCAATCTGGTGAATATCCTGGTGGATCACGAAGCGATCCCCGAGCGCCTGCAGGGCAAGTGCCGCCCCGACATTCTCGCCGATGACATCGCCATCCTGTTGCGTGACGAGCTGCGCCGCACCGCCCAAGCCGCGGATTTCGCTGCGGCGCTGTCGAAACTGGCGCCCGAAGGCACGCGTCCAAGCCGACGCGCCGCCGAAGTGATTC
>CANISR010000195.1 GCA_947470105.1 Fidelibacterota bacterium
CGTTCACGCACGAAGGCTTCGTTGACCAGGCCCTCGGTCACGATCACATGGGCAATGGCGTTCGCCATGGCCACGTTGGTGCCGGGCAACAGGGGCAGATGGTAGGACGCCTCCACATGAGGCGAGCGCACGATATCGGTGCGGCGCGGGTCGATGACGATAAGTTTGGCGCCTTCCCGCAGGCGCTTCTTCATGCGCGAGGCGAACACCGGGTGTCCGTCGGTGGGATTGGCGCCGATGACGACGATGACATCGGCCTCGTCGACAGAGTCAAAATCCTGGGTGCCGGCTGAGGTGCCGAAGGTGGTCTTGAGGCCATAGCCGGTGGGCGAGTGGCAGACCCGGGCGCAGGTGTCGACGTTGTTGTTGCCGAATCCGCCGCGGATAAGCTTCTGCACCAGGTAGGTCTCTTCATTGGTGCAGCGGGAAGAGGTGATGCCGCCGATGGCGTTGCGGCCATAGGTCTTTTGAATGCGTTTGAATTCGGAGGCGACGCGGCCGATGGCCTCGTCCCAGGACACCTCACGCCATGGGTCGGAGATCTTTTCCCGGATCATGGGCTTGGTGATGCGGTCCTTGTGGGTGGCGTAGCCCCAGGCGAACCTGCCCTTGACGCAGGAGTGGCCGTGATTGGCCTTGCCGTCCTTGTGCGGGACCATGCGCACCACTTCGGTCCCGCGCATTTCAGCCTTGAAGCTGCAGCCGACACCACAGTAGGCGCAAGTGGTCACGACCGAATGCTCGGGCTGGCCGATCTCGACCACGGACTTTTCGATCAACGTCGCCGTGGGGCAGGCCTGGACGCAGGCGCCGCAGGACACGCATTCGGAATCGAGGAATTCACCGTTCATACCAGCGGCGATTTTGGATTCGAAACCGCGGCTCTCAACGGTGAGGGCGAAGGTGCCCTGGACTTCCTCGCACGCCCGCACGCAGCGCGAACAGACGATGCACTTGGACGGATCGAAATCGAAATAAGGGTTGGAGGTATCCTTCTCGGCCTTGAGGTGGTTCTCGCCCTCATAGCCGTAGCGTACCTCGCGCAGGCCCACCGCGCCCGCCATGTCCTGCAACTCGCAGTCGCCGTTGGCGGCGCAGGTGAGGCAGTCGAGCGGATGGTCGGAGATATAGAGCTCCATCACATTGCGGCGGAGCTTCTTCAGGGTGTTGGTCTGGGTGGAGATCTGCATGCCTTCGGTCACAGGCGTGGTGCAGGACGCCGGTGTGCCGTTACGGCCTTGGACTTCTACCAGGCACAGGCGGCAGGAGCCGAAGGCATTGAGGCTGTCGGTGGCGCAGAGCTTGGGGATCGCCACACCCATCTCGGCGGCGGCGCGCATGATCGACGTTCCCGCGGGCACGCGCACGGCGACGCCGTCGATGGTTACCGTAACCATGTCGGCGGCGGTGGGCGCCGGCGTGCCGTAATCAGTTTCGTGAACGAGACCCATACTACTCTCTTACGCGACGTCTGCGAGGGATCGGGGCCGGGCCCGGAAATCCTCCGGAAAATGCGTCAGCGCGCTCAGGACCGGGAAGGGGACAAAGCCCCCGAGGGCGCAGAGCGAGCCAAGTTTCAGTGTACTACATAAGTCCTCGAGCAGGGCGATGTGCTTGTCCACCTCGACCCCCTTGAGAATGCGGTCGATGACTTCCTGGCCGCGCACGGAGCCAATACGGCAGGGTGTGCATTTGCCGCAGGACTCGATGGCGCAGAATTCCATGGCGAAGCGGGCCTGGCGGGCGAGATCGACAGTGTCGTCGAACACCACGACGCCGGCGTGACCGATGAGGCCGCCCAGGCCGGCGAAAGCTTCGTAATCGAACGGTGTGTCGAACAGGCTAACGGGGAAATAGGCGCCGAGGGGCCCGCCCACCTGCACCGCGCGCACCGGCCGGCCCGACTCGGTTCCGCCGCCGATGTCCATCACCAGTTGCCCGAGAGTCATGCCGAAGGGCGCTTCATAGAGCCCGGCATACTTCACGTTGCCTGCGAGCTGGATGGGAATAGTGCCGAGTGAACGACCCGTGCCCAGGCTTTTATATTTGTCCGCTCCCTCCGCAAGGATCGCCGGCACCGAAGCCAGTGTGATCACATTGTTGACGGCGGTGGGTTTGCCGAACAGGCCCGCGTGGGCGGGCAGCGGCGGTTTCGCGCGCACCTGCCCGCGTCGGCCTTCGAGGCTTTCCAGGAGCGAAGTTTCTTCGCCGCAGATATAAGCGCCGGCGCCGACGCGCACGTCCATGTCGAAGGCCACCCCGAGCAAGCCATCGGTCCGCGCGATCTGGATGGCCCGGGTCATGCAGGCGACCGCGCCGGGATATTCGGACCGGATATAAATGTAGCCGCGCGTCGCACCCGTCGCGAGGCCGGCGATCACCATGCCTTCGATCACGGCGAAGGGATCGCCTTCCATGATCATGCGGTCGGAGAAGGTGCCGGAATCCCCTTCGTCCGCGTTGCAGACGATGTACTTCAGGTCGGCCTTGGCGTCCTTGACCGTCTTCCATTTGATGCCGGTGGGGAAGCCCGCGCCGCCGCGGCCGCGCAGGCCGGACTCGGTCACCGCCGCGAGCGTCGCATCCGGTCCCAGCTTCACCGCCTGTGCGAGTCCGCGCAGGCCGCCGGCGCCGCGGTAGTCGGCCAGGGACAATGGATCGATGCGGCCGCATCGCGAGAAGGTGTGCCTGATCTGGGATTTCATGAACGGGTGATCGTCGATGCGCCCCACCGACAAAGGATGCGCGCCGCCCTCGAAGAATTTCGCGTCGAACAGGCCCGCGACGTCGGTGGGGTTCACCGGTCCATAGGCAACACGGCCAATGGCGGTTTCGACGTCCACCAGCGGCTCCAGCCAGGTCAGGCCATAGGACCCGGTGCGAATGATGGTGAGGTTCACGCCGCGCGCAACGGCTTCCCGCGCCATCGCCGCGGCCACCTCATCGGCGCCGAGGGCCACGGCGGCGGCATCGGAGGGAATGAAAATGCGCACGGTCATGCTTTCACGCGCGTGGAGCCGGTGAGCGTGGCGGCGGTGAGCTTCGCATGGTCGACCCGGCCCATCACCTTGCCGTCGAGCATGGCCGCCGGGGCGCAGGAACACAGGCCCAGGCAGAACACGGGCTCCAGGGTGACGCGGCCGTCGGTGGTGGTGCCGTGCCAGTCCACGCCAAGGGTCTCGCGCATCTGCTGCGCCAGCTTATCTGCCCCCATGGCTTGACAGGCCTCGGCGCGGCAAAGCCTGATGACGTGGGGGCCGGCCGGCGCACGGCGGAAGTCGTGATAGAACGACACGACGCCATGCACCTCGGCGCGCGACAGGTTGAGCGCGTCGGCGATCATCTCGATGGCGCGGTCGGTGATGAAGCCGAAGGCGTCCTGCACGGCATGCAGGATCGGGAGGGTCGCACCCTCCATGGCCTTATGGGCGTCGATGATCTCGCCCGCGCGTTTTTCGTCCCAGGATGGCATCAGCAGGAGGCCGTTTGTTTCATATGCGCGTCGCAGGATACCTGCATTTTATGCCTTTTATGTCTAGACAAAAAGGGGTTGCGCGTCCGCGCGGCCCTGGAGTCAGGGCCCGTATTGTTTAGTCTGGCTGAGCACGGGGGAAGGACCACTGATATGAACCGGCTGAACGTCAGGCTATTGCAGGCGGCGGTTGCTCTAGGGTGTGTGGTGCCGCTTCTTGCCGGGGGGGCAGGCATGGCGCTTGGACTTGAAATGCTGGGCGCACAGGCCGTGCCGGACCTCGACAGTCACTACCGCTACCTCTCCGGCCTGCTGTTCGCCATCGGCCTCGGCTTCGCCTCGACCATTCCCCGCATCGCGATTCACGGGGCGCGCTTTCGCCTTTTGACCGCGATCGTTGTTTGCGGCGGCCTCGGGCGTCTGGTGTCATTGCTTGTGATGGGGCCCCCCAGCCTGGCGATGACCGCGGCGTTGGCCATGGAACTCGTTGTCACGCCCGCGCTTGCCCTGTGGCAATATCGTGTCGCCCAAAACCAGTAGGACGCGCCATGGACCTGCCCAAGAACAAATTCAAACATGCCCTCGCCGCGGGCCGCCAGCAGCTCGGTCTGTGGTCGGTGCTGACCAGTTCCTATAGTGCCGAGATCATCGCCGGCGCCGGTTACGATTGGATCTTGATCGACACCGAGCACTCGCCGTCCGGCGTGGAGGGCGTGCTGCCGCAGTTGCAGGCCATGGCGCCTTATGATGTCTCGCCGGTGGTGCGTGCGGCCTGGAACGACACCGTACTGATCAAGCGCTTCCTCGATATCGGCGTGCAGACCCTGCTCATTCCCTTCGTGCAGTCAGCCGAGGAGGCGCGGGCGGCGGTGGAAGCGGTGCGCTATCCGCCCGGCGGCGTGCGCGGCATCTCCATGTTCACCCGCGCCAATCGTTTCGGCCGGGTGAAGGACTACGTGAAGCGGGCGAGCGAGGAGATTTGTCTGCTGGTGCAGGTGGAAACCCGCACGGCGGTAGATGTGGTGGAAGAGATCGCGCGCGTGGACGGCATCGACGGTGTGTTTGTGGGGCCCAGCGATCTGGCGGCCAGCATGGGATATCTGGGCAATCCCGGACACGAAGACATGCTGAAGCTGATCGACACCACGCTGGGACGGATCAAGGCCTGCGGCAAGCCGCCGGGGTTCCTGACGCCGGACACTACCATCGCGCGGCGCGCCATCGCCGCGGGGTCACTCTTCACCGCCATCGGCATCGACGGGGGAATTCTGGCGCGGGGTGCTGAGAACCTGCTGACGCAGTTCAAGAACGGCTAAAAGCTCCGCCATTCGAGTTGGGCGCCGATGATCAGGAGCCCGACGAAAAAGATTTTCCGGAACGTGGCCGGGTGGATGCGCGCCCGCAGCCAGCCGCCAACCCACATGCCGATGGCCGAAGGAATCAGGGCGAGCACTGAATTGCCGGCGACCGCGGTCGAGAACACCCCATGCCAAGCCAGCGCCGAACCCAGCGCCAGAGCGGCCACCGTGAAGAACAGGCCCAGGGCCTGTACAAGCTCATCGCGGTCCAGATCGAGCGCGCCGAAGTAAGGCACCGCCGGCACGGCGAAATTGCCCGAGATGCCCCCCATGATGCCGGTGGTGAATCCCGCCAACGGCCCGGCCCATGGTTCCGCCGCCGCGGGCACGCGCATGGGCAATTTGAGCAATCCGACAGTACCGTAGATCAAAAGGGCGGCGCCCAGCACAGCGGTGGCGAGACGCACCGGCGCATCGGCGAACACCGCGGCGGCGAGCCAGCAGCCGATGACCGTGCCGGCGAGCAGCGGCCACAGGCGGCGCGACAACACACCGAGCTTTGGGCCCGTCGCCAATTGCCAAATATTGGTGACCAGGGTCGGCACGACAAGGAGCGCCGCGGCCTGGGCCGGGATCATGAACAGGCCGAGGATGCCGACCGCCACAGTGGGCAGACCCAGCCCCAACGTGCCCTTCACCAGTCCGGCAAGAATGAAGACCAGGGAAACCGCAAAGGCGTGTTGAAGGAGATCGTCCATCGTCAGGACTCTAGCTACGCTCGAAGACCAATAAGGTCGAGGTGGCGGAGGCGTAGAGTTTGCCCGCTTGGTCGGTGAGCTTGGCCTCGGCGAAGGCGACGCGCCGGCCGAAGGAGAGAACGGTGCCTTCCGCGCGCACGAGACCGGTCTTGTCGGTCATGGCCTTGTGGTAGGCGATCTTGAGTTCGAGGGTGGTGTAGGCCTGGGCGGCGTCGAGGCGGGAATGCACCGCGCAGCCGCAGGCGGAATCCAGCAAGGTCGCCGCATAGCCGCCGTGGATGCTGCCGAGCGGATTGTAGACTTTGGGGCCCGGCGCGCCGGCGAACACCGCGCGACCGGCATCGACCTCCACCAAGGCGAAGTCCATGGTCTCGGCGATGGGGGGCCTGCGGCCCGCCTTGATCATGGCGCGGAGTTGCTCGAGGCCGCTCAGGTCCTTGAGTTCATCGAAGACATTCATGGGCTCGGGCATAGCAGGTCAGCCGCGAAAAGGCGATTTCTGGCTTTGCAGGTGGGCTTTGCGAAAGCGCCGGCCCATCCGGGCGAAGGTGATGAGAGTCTAGAGCGGCCGGGGCGGCGGCTCTGGGCGGGTCGGGCGGTCCGGCGGAGGCGTGCGCTCCGGGCGCTGGGGTGGAGCCGGGCGCTCCGGCCGTGAAATCTCGGGCGGCAGAGGCGGGCGTTCAAGTCCGCGCTGGGGCGGCGGCGTATTGGGGCCGGGGCGACCGATGGCGGGCGGCAACGTCACGGGCTGCGAAGGGTTAGGCGCGGTCTGCGCCGGACGTTCCACCGGGATCGCACCGTCGGTGGGCGGCGGCGGGGCTTCCATGCGGCGCGGGACGAAAGCGCCGGCGGCAAAAGACCCATCCACTTGTACCGGCACGGCCGAATCCCCTGGGGCCGCCGCCGGCGGCGCGATGCCCAATCGCCGCAATTCGATGGAGAGATTCTGCCCGTAGGCCTGCACCGACACGTTCCCCATGGGGCGCGAGAA
>CANISR010000196.1 GCA_947470105.1 Fidelibacterota bacterium
CTTGAGGAGACTTAGTACGCTCTCGACACCTTCCTGGCCGAAGGCGCCGAGGCCCCAGAGGTAGGGCTTGCCGATGCCGACAGCGGTGGCGCCCATGGCCAGCGCCTTCACCACATCGATGCCCCGGCGGAAACCGCTGTCCACCAGCACCGGGAACTTGCCCTTCACGGCGGCGATCACGTCGGGGAGGCAGGCGATGGCGGAGGTGCCGGAATCATCCACCCGGCCGCCGTGGTTGGAAACGATGATGCCGTCGAAGCCGTATTTCACGGCCAGCGCCGCATCGTCCGCATCCAGGATGCCCTTGATCAGGAATTTCATCTTGGTGGTGTCGCGCAGGCGGCGCACAAAATCCCAATCCAGCGCGCCGGCCTGGATCACCGCGGTCTTGAGGACCGCGGGGTCGATATGAGTATAGGCGGCCATGGCCAGCGTGCCCGAGCCGCCCTGGGGCGTCTTGTGGCACTCCAGGCAATTGCGGCGGTCCATGCGCCGCATACGTTCTTGCGTGATCAGCCGACGTGAACCGACGTTGTCCACCGTGATGACCAGGGCCGGCGTTCCGGCGCGTTCCACCCGCGCGACGATGCCCTTGGCCAGGTCGAAGTTCGTCGGCGCATAGAGTTGAAACCACATGGGCGTGTTGCGCGCCTTCTGGCCGTCCTCGATGGAGGTGTTGGCCGAGGACGACAGGATCTGCAGCGTGTTGCTGCCGCCGCCCGCCTTGGTGACGGCGATCTCGGCGTCCGGGTGGAACGCCTTGTTGTAGCCGGTGGGGGCCAGGAACACGGGCGTATCCCACTTGGCGCCGAACAGGGTGATGCTGGGGTCGACGGGTTCGGGCTTGCGCAGGCGCAAGCCCCGGAGTGCGAACTTGGCGAAGTCGGTGCGGTTGGCCCGCAGGGTGCTTTCGCCTCCGGCGCCGCTGACCATGTAGCCCACATGGGCCGGCGGCACGTTCTTGTACATGACGGGCTCGAAGTCGAAGACATCGATGGCGTCTTTGGCGCTCTTGATGACGTTCTCGAGGCGCCCGGGCGCCCAAACCATGGGATCGGTCTCGCCGCGGGGCCAGGTGATGCCTTCCTCGGCCAAGGCCTCATGCGCCACCAGAGGGCTCGCCGCCAGGTACTGCAGGAAACGGCGGCGGTTGGTGGCCGAAGTGACGGTCATGGCTGGATCCCCCGGAACGCGCTGTGATGAGCCCGGATTTTATCCCGCGGTAAGCGCTGTGGCTACCGGCCTTCGGTCAGAACCAGAAGGACGCGGCTCTGGCCGGTCACGCCAAATCTCTCCCGAAGGGCCTGGCTCTCCGCCACGGCCTGCAGTCCGGCAAGGCCGGCCGCGCCTGAAGGGGTGGTGGCAATGGTCGCGGGCAGCAGGGCCGGCGCAGCACGCAGTTGGGCCTCGCTCACGGTCATGGCCGTGATGGCGCCCCGCAGAACCTCCAGGGCCGGCGCGCTGGCTTCGCCGCAGGCGAGCATGTCGCCGACAGTCTTGAGGGCGCCCGGAATGCGCACAGGTTTCCCGGCCTCCAGCGCCGCCGTGAGGCAGGCCGCCTGGTCGGGTTCCACCGCGATGAACCGCGCCGGCGGGGCAAGCCAATCCTTCAGGTCGTTCACCATCGCGGCGGCAAGTCCGCCGACCCCCGCCTGCACGAAGACATGTGTGGGCGGGGCTTGGCCGCCTCTGTCGAACTGGGACCTGATCTCATGGCCGAGAACGGCGTAGCCTGCCATGACGTCGGCGACACCTCTGTCGCCGGGGTCTGCTGAAGTATCCGCAACCAGGATGCCGTCGCTTTCGGCGGCGGCCTTTGCCGCGGCCGCGACGGCATCGTCGTAAGTACCCTCGATCCAGACGATCTCCGCGCCTTCATCGGCAATGCGCTTGGCCCGCGCGGCGGGCACGCCGGGCGAGAGATATATGCGCGCCCGCGCGCCGCCGAAGCGGGCGGCCGCGGCCACCGCCAGTCCATGATTGCCCGCGCTGGCGGTCAGAAGCACGGGTGTATTCGCCGGCGTGGAGCGCACGGCAATCACGTCCGCGACGCTGCATCCCATATACTCCGCGATGGCGCGCAGTCCCGCGTAAGTGCCACCCAGGGATTTGAAACTGCCCAGGCTGCGGCGGGTTTCGTCTTTGGCGAACACCGCGGCCACGCCCGTGCGCTCCGCGATATCGGCCAGCGACAGCAGCGGCGTTTCGGCATAGGCCGGCGACAGCCGCCGCAGGTATCCGGCGATCACATCAGGCGGTTCGCAGGTCGAGGACATATCCCGTTCAGTTCTTGGCCAGCTTCACCCACGACGACAGGCCGTTGCCGGTGCGGCCGTTGAGGCCCACGGAGAGGGCTGTGGCGTAACCGGTGAGCTCTTTGCCTGCGGGTGACAGCTTGAACTGCAGGCGGTAGGGATAGCGCCCGGCGTCGGCCGTGCCCACATCGCCCTCCACGGACCCCAGCCACAGGAAACCCTCATCGTCGACGCGCAGGTCGGCGACGGTTTGCTCGGGTCCGCTGCCGACCTTCACGGACGCCTTGTCGGCGCCGACGGTCAGGGTGACGGGGATCTTCTTCTCGTAGCTCTCCACCGTGCCGCGCCAGACGCCGGGGAAGGGGCCGTCGTTGGCGAAGACTCTCTGCGTCTGTGCGCTGGGCACCAGCGTGTCGTGGATCATGGTTCTGATGCGGTTGATGGTGGGGGCCTGGCTCTGGGCGTTGACGAGCACCACGATGGCGATGTTGTGGTCCACCGAGAGCGAGAGGTCGGTGGAAACGCCACCCATGCCGCCGCTGTGGCCGCGCACGGCGCTGCCGGAGATGTCGTAGGCAAACCAGCCGATGCCGTAGCGTGTCGGGTTCGGGCCTTTGCCCGGCGGGGTCGAGACCCGCAGCATCTCGTCGATGACCGCATCGGGGAAGATGGCCTTCTGATCGGTCAGGTGATCCTTCAGGTAGAACATGCCGAACCGCGCCAGGTCGTGGGCGCTGGCATAGACCGCCGAGGCGCCCATGTGGTCGAAGTCATAATGCGGGATGACGGCGCCGGTGGGCGCATAGCGCTTGGCGATCTGCTTCTCGTCGAAACGCGTGGGCCGGCCGGCGACGATGTTGGGCAGGCCCAGGGGCTTGAAGACTTCGGCCTCCATGAAGGCCTCGTAGGGCATCTTACTCGTGCGCGCGATGACGTGGTCGATGAGGCCGAACCCGAAGTTGGAATACTGATAGGTCTGGCCCGGCACGGCCATGAGCTTGCCGTAGCGACGGATGCTGTCCTCGAAGGCCGGACGGCGGACGGCTTCGTCCTCATAGAAGAATTGATAGTGCAGGGGCAAACCCGAGGTGTGGTTGGCCACGCGCCGTACCGTGGCGTCGGCGACATTGCCGGTGTAGGCGGTCAGCTTCACGGGACCGAGGTAATCGTTGATGGGCTTATCGAGGGAAATGGCGCCGCGGTTGACCAGCACCATGAGGCCCGTGGCGGTGATGGGCTTTGAGATGGAGGCCATGGAATAGAGCGTGTTGGGCGTGGCGGGGATTTTCTTCGCCACGTCGGCCAGGCCGAAGCCTTCCTCCCAGATGATCCTGCCGTCCTTGGTCACGGCGACGCTCATGGACGGGATCACGCCCGTCACCACCAGATCCTGGATGGCCGCGCGCACATGGGCGAAAGGATGCGCTGGTTCAGCGGCAAACGCCGAAGGCGCAAACAGACAGGCCGCAAGGCTAAAGGCAACCGCGTGACGGGTCATGGCTTCCCCCAATGTGATGCGGTGCCGGACAAAGCCCCGCGGGTTCCAGAGCTTGCCAATTTTAGCCTGAGGAGCGCCGGGTGGCGAGAGAGCGGGCGACCGCTAATTCACCTTGTCGCACACCTCGGGTGCGGCGGCGACTTCCAGCTTCTTCGCTACATCCAGGAAGCCGAACGCCTTCCAGGTGGTCCGCACCGGCACCTCGGGATACACCACATCAGTGCGGGCGGTCTTGCTACCGTCGAGCGTCGTCATGCTTATAACCCGCAGGGGCGCGGCGGATTTTCCGGTGATGGTCGTCTCCTGCACAACCTCGAGACCTTCCCGGAGCAGGAGGTTGGTTCTGTGCAGACCCAGCTTGGCGCCGGTGTAGGAATATTTGTCCATGACCACCCAGTCACCGGTCGGGGCGCTCATCTGGTACTCCAGTTCCACCACATCGCCGGCGAAGTTGATGACGCGCGCGGTCTCCGCGGGCTGTTGGACCGCCACAGCGCGTTTGTACTCTCCGCTGTCGGCATAGGCGCACCAGGACTTGCCGCCGTTCTGGGAAAGCAGCCAGGCGACTTTCTCTTTGTCGGCGGCCAAGGCCGGGGGCCCCAGCAAAACAGCAAGGAGAACGGGAATCGGCAGGAAGTGCCTGGTCATGTCGCTCTCCATGGGCAGCCTCACCTTTGAGGGCTTTGCCACTATATCTAGCTCCTGCTCACTATACCGAAGATTGTGCTAAGCTCTTCCCACACACCAATTTTTACACACCAGTTATATGGGGGAGGCTGTTTTGGCTTGGGGCAGTGGGCGGGCATATTTCCGTGCACAACGGCTGGCGGTTGCCAGGTGCGCGGTGCTGCCCGCTTTTCTGGTCTTCTGCCTCCTGGCGGTGTGGCCGGCTGTAACCCAGGCGGCGACCATCGGGACCCTGAGTGCGGTCACGGTTTCATCGACCGTCCTCACCGGTGGCCAGGCCGCGGCGGATGCGGTCGTTCTGGGGCCCCAATCGTTCACGCTCACCACCGGGAACGCCTACACGCCATCGACGCGTATCAGCATTGCAGTGAACATCAGCGGCGCCGCCAGCTTTTCCGCCAGCACCACCCCGACCATCGCCGGAATGACCTGTCAGGCCATCACGGTGGTGCAGAACAGGCTGATCTTTGAAGGGTGCGGGGTCACCACCAACGGCACCGTGGCATTCCAGGTTGCCGGCGTCTCCTACACCAACGGCAGTGGCCTTTCGGTGTACCAATCCTCGGTGACTCTGAGCGGCACGATCTATAACGCCAGCAACACCACGCAGCTCTTCGAGACGATCCCGACGGTGACGGCCATTTCGAGCCCGGCGGTCGCCTACACATTGACGCCGACCACGACGGGAACGGGAAGCGGCACTATCGCCGTCAGCCCGCTGTCGCCCACCTATTCCTACGGCAGCACGGTCACCCTGACGGCGAATGCCGCCGGCGGCTCAAGCTTTACCGCATGGGGCGGCGCCTGCACCGGCGCGGCCACCACGTGCACGGTCACCATCACCGGCAATACGGCAGTGTCGGCAACGTTCACCCGCGCCAGTACGTACACGCTGACGACTGCGAAAAATGGCACCGGGACCGGGACGTTGAGCGTCAACCCCATCACGTCGGCGTATCCGGCTGGCACCGTAGTGACCGTGACGGCCACCCCCGCCACCGGCTCGGCCCTGGCCGCCTGGTCGGGCGGCGGCTGCAGCGGCACGGCGCTCACCTGCCAGGTCACCATGACCGCCAATACAACGGTGACCGCGACGTTCAACAGCACGCTTACCTATGACCTGACCGTGGTCTACGCCGGCACCGGAAGCGGCACGGTTTCGGCGAACCCATTCGCCACCTCCTACGTGCCCGGCACGTCGGTGACCCTGACGGCCGCAGCCTCCAGCGGATCAAGCTTCACCGGATGGAGTGGCGCCTGCACCGGCACGACAGCCACATGCACTGTCACCATGAGCACGGCCCGGTCGGTGACCGCGACCTTCGCTATAGTCAACAGCTACACTCTGACGGTGAGCACGGCGGGCACGGGTGCCGGCGCCATCACCGCCAGTCCGGCCGCGACATCCTATGTCGACGGCACGGTGGTCACCCTGACCGCTACCGCGGAAGCCGGATCGACCTTTACCGGCTGGTCGGGCGTCTGCAGCGGCACGGCGGCCACCTGCCAGATCACCATGAACGCCAACAAAGCCGCGGCCGGCACCTTCACCCGCAACATAACCGGAGTCCTGCGCCAGGCGGGCGTCTTCTCCAGTGTCTCGCCCACGTACCAATCATTCCTGCGCTTTTACAATGCGGGCGGGACGGCGGGCACGGTGACCGTGACCCTGTCGGATTACGCCTCGGGTATAGCACTCGGCCAGTGGACCAGCCCCAGCATCGCGCCTGGAACCGCGCCGCAGTACGCCATTTCCACCCTTGAGGGCGTATTGCCGGGATTCAGCGCCAAGCCGGCAATGTATTCAGTGACGATGCAGGCGCAGTTCAATGGAACGTTCCAGCACATCTTGTGGAAGCCCGGCGACGGCACGCTCACTAATCTTTCGACCTGCGACTCAGGCACTGCGCCTATCCTCACGCGGGCTGCCAACGTCCACAACGGGGCCCTCGGCGCCGCCGGCTATGCGAGTTCCATCGTGGTTTATAATACCAGCACGGTGGCGGCGTCCGTCGTGCTGCACGTGGCCGACGCCGCCAATGGCGCCAGCCTCGGCACCTACGCGCCA
>CANISR010000197.1 GCA_947470105.1 Fidelibacterota bacterium
CTTGGCGATAATTGTCGCGCTGCCGTCGACGGCGTAATAATCGGTGTTGAGTGATCGAAAAAACGGCACGTTGGCGCCGGCGCCGACGCCGATTTCAAGAACGCGGAAGGCGGGACCCGTCGGGCGCGCGTAGCGCATGACATAGCTGACCATGTCGGACCACGGCCATATGCTCAGATGGGTGTTGTTGCGGTAGATGTCTTCCCAAATGGTTGGAAAACTCATGCTTGCTCCCGGGTCTGCTTGGGCCGCCTGGCAGGGTCAGATGCGGGCCTGTCTGCTAGAGTCCTAGTGTCCCCCGGCGCGTCGCGCAACCGGGAATACCGGGCCCGGCGTGCCGCAACGTGCCGCTTTGACTACCTTTTGCCGAAATCATCAACGAATTGTTCCACCCGTTCTACCGCCGATATATCGGCGGTATAGGTGAAATACGCACCGAACAGGTTTCGCCGCGCGGTCATGTCCACGGGCGGCGGGTCCGACGTCACGCATTCCTCGATGGCGCGTATGAGGGCTTCCTTGGAAGTCAGAAATTCCATGTGCCCCCGCAGCCGCTCATCCGTCGGCGCCGGCGCCATTTGCAGGGGGTCCTGCTCGGTCTGGCCCCACCGCGGAATCAATATTCGGGCGGGCGAAAGCAGCGCCTCATAGAGCGTGACGGACTGAAACCCGATGACGGCGCGTGCGTTGCACAGCAGCGATTGCAGGTTCCACGTGTCCACGACGGTCAGACCCAGGCCGTGACGATCCGAAAATCCCTGCAGGAAGGTCGCCTCCTCCGGGTTTTTGGCTTTTACGACGAAAGGCACCTGCGGGAAGCGGCTGGCGACGATTGAAAAGAGCCCGAGCATCTTTATGAAATGCTCATCGGCGCTGTAGCCTTTGAGATAGGCCATCAGCACGACAGGGCGATCGCTTCGCGGTGCGACGGGATAGCGCCAAACATCCAGTCTTGGCCAACCTGTCGCGCGAAGCTTGGAAGCCGGAAATAGCCCCAGCACGACGGCGAGGTCGATAACCGTCGGCCCCGCCACCGCGATCCCCGCGACCTCCGGCACGCGTGGAAAGCTCTGGTAATACTCCATGGCGGCCTCCAGCCGGTTGGGCGCGAGGTAGTGCTCGCGCAGGAGGACCAAAAAGGGCAGGCCCAATTCCGCGCACGCGAGCCGCATGCACTCCTCAGCCCAGTAATCCCAATTGCCGCCCATGACCGCGGTGAGCTTCATGCCCTTTTCCATGAGGCCGGTGAGGATACCCACGGCAAAGCGTTTGGACTTTGCCCAGGCGGCGTCCATGTCGGGGCCGGACTCATTGAGATATGACGTCTGCACTCTTGCGCGCTCGGGCATCCACGCGGTTTGAGTGTCAGTTAGAAAGGTGTCCGGCAGAGCCGGCCAGATGTATTTTGTGCTGCGTTCCTGCAGTACCGCGATATCGCGATTGAATTGCAGGCTGTGCAGGCACAGAACCGCCCGGCGGTCGGGATCGAAGTCGTCGATTTCGAGTTGCATGCTTACCCAGTGAATTCCGCGACGAAATCCTCCACCCGCGGCACCGCGGTGTGGTCGAGGTCATAGGCAAAGTATTGCCCGAAGGCCCGGGTGCGGGCGGCCATGTCGGGGGCATAAGGGCCGGATATTGCGCTCTCGGCTACGGCGCGCCGGAGGCTCTCTTCCGTCGGCAGGAACTCCATGTGGCCTTCCAACACAGGATCGGCCGGCGAGGGCGCGAGGGTGTGCGGGTCCTGGTCCGTTTCACCCCACTTGGGAATCAGAATACGCGTCGGCGCGAACAGCGCCTCGTACATGGCGGCCGAGTGGAAGCCGATGACGACCCGGGCGTTGCAGAGCAGCGACGGAAGATTCATGCTGTCGATGACGTTCAAACCAAGGCCGCACTGGTCCGATATGCGGCGCAGGTTGGCTTCCTCGACGCCGTGCTTGGCTTTGACCAGGAACGGAACCTGCGGGTACCGCCGCGACAGGTGCGCGAAGCGGTCCATCATGGCCTCGAAGTCCTGCGTCGCCTCGTAACCCTTGTGATACGACATCAGGATGACCGGGCGGTCGTAGGCCGGCGTTACGGGGTCGCGCCACACGTCGTGCCGCGGCCAACCGGTGATGCGCAGCTTGGAACGGGGGAACAGGTTCAGTCCGGCGTAGACCTCCGCCGTGGCTTCGCCGGCGCAGGCCATGGCCGCCACGTCAGGAATGCGTTTCATCTGGCGGTAGTAATCGTCCTGGGTCTTGAACCGGATGTCGGTCAGGTCGTGTTCGCGCATCAGCACCAGGAACGGCAATCCCACTTCGTCGCAGGCAAGGCGCAGGCATTCCTCGTACCAATAATCGAAATTTCCGGCCAGGACGGCCGTGATCTTCATGCCCTGGCCCACGAGATTGGCGAGGATCCCTATCCCGAAGCGCTTAGCCTTTTGCCAGGCGGCGTCAACGTCCGGTCCCGACTCATTGACGTAGCTGCTTTGGACTTTTAGCCGCTCCGGCATCCACGGATCCTGGGTTTCCGAGAGGAAGGTATCCGGCAAAGCCGCCCAGCTATATTTGCTGGTGCGGAGCTGCAGCGCGGCAATATCGCGATTGAACTGAAGGCCGTACAGGCAGAGCACCAGCGGGCGCGATCGGTCAAAATCCGGAAGCTCAATCTTCATCGGCTATTCCGTGAGGTGCTCGAATCCCTGGGGCGTTGGCGGGAACTCAAGGCGTTCAACCTCGAGCCTCAAGCTGCGGCAGGCGTCCAAGGCAGAGTATTGGTCGGGGCGGCGGGATTGGAACTCGCGACATCCAGCTCCCAAAGCTGGCGGTCTACCAGGCTGACCTACGCCCCGACCGGCGTTTTCTAAGGGTTAATTGCCCTAACCGCAACTGCCCATACGGAAGGAAAGGGGAACAAAAGCGCCGGTTGGAGTGTAGCCGTGCCACAAAATCGACCACAGCGAGCGACCGGGGGCGGAAATGACCGTCCCGATACCTGTCGTGGCGCCCACCGCACTTCACGCCCGGAAAACTGATTTAAGGGAGCGACGCGATCAGCTCCGTGACTTTGCCCGGAATTCGAGGACGATCCGTACAGCATCCGCGCGATTGGTCGCGTTCAGCTTGCGATAGAGATTTCGGACGTGGGTCTTGGCGGTCATTTCCTTAAAATCCAGCGCACGCGCAATAGCCTTATTGGTGCTTCCGGCAATCAGGAGATCGACGATTTGAGTCTCGCGTAGCGTAAGCGCAGGCATTGCCCGGCTCTCCGAACGCGTTTCCGGAGGCTGAGCAAATACGGAACTATCTGAAATTGCATGCGGATGAATATACTTTTCACCGTCGAGTACGACCCGTAACGCGTTGCGCAGCGATTTCAGTGAAACTGTCTTGGAGATGTATCCGGCCACGCCGGCATCGATACACGCGCGCGCCGTGGCGGAATCGACTGAACCGGACATCACGACCGCGGGAACGCCGGCGTAGGTCTCAACGATATCCCGCACGCTATGGTCCGAGCCGTTCGTCGCGTTGCGCGGCCGCGGTTGTCGCACTCCACTTTTGGAGCGTTAATTCCCGACTTACAGACTCAATATCGCATTCCCGGGAGAGCGAAAAGCGCGGTGCTCTGCCAGTTTCAACAAAAGCAAGCCTGTCGAGAATGCGAGCGGAGGCGAGGTTGTCGCTATGATGACACGCCGTTATTCGCTCCCGCCGGAGGTCTGCGAAGGCGAACCTAACGATCTCGGAAACGGCCTCGCTCGCGAATCCTTGGCCCCAGTAGGGCAGACCAAGCCAATATCCGATATCTGCCGTTTCAGCGTCTCGCACGCTGAGGCGCAGGCAACCAATGCATTGCCGGTCCATTTCCAGAGCAAGGCAACTAATGCCCTTTGCTTTTAGTTCATCGTGAGTGGCGATCCACTTTTCTGCGGCGCCTTCCGGATATGGAAATGGCGAACCGAGGAGCATGCGTAATACTTCCCAGGCGCCATAAAGAGATTGCACGCGCGGGGCATCCGCGAGGTTGAATGCCCTCAAGGTGAGGCGCTGGGTTTTAAGAACCGGAATGGCCATCTCTTTCCAGGATGTTTCCGCGCCAAAGTAACATGGCGGCAGGGGTGCATCCCAGGAGTGGGCGCCGGACCACGCAACCTCCAAAACCCCGAAAAATCTCGATCCGGCCACAGTTTGAACGCAAAGCCGCCCCTGTCGCCTCGTTAGGCTTGTATCAACAGCAGAGGTGCACCATGAAATCGATCAAAACCAGCCTGATTGCTATCGCCGCCGTCGGCGTCCTTGCCGGCCTCGGCGCTTGCTCCACCTACGATGACGGCTACTACCGCGACCGTTCCAGCGTCAGCATCGGCGTTTCCACGGGTCCGGCTTACGACGGCACCTATCGTGACCGCGACGGCGACGGCGTCCCGAACCGCTACGACCGCGACCGTGACGGCGACGGCGTCCCGAACCGCTACGACCGCGACCGTGACGGCGACGGCGTGCCGAACCGCTTCGACACCCGGCCGAACAATCCTTACCGGCCGTAGTCTATAGACGTCAAAACAACGGCGCGGGCTTCGGCTCGCGCCGTTTTTTTTGTGTCTAACCGCATGCGTTGCTTGTAGATTTCGGGGGTCTCAACCCAATGTGAAACCTGCGCGCGCCCAAGTATGCTTATTTGGGCGCCAACCCCCAATCCGCGAGCCCCGGTCCCCCTCCAGTCCATGGCGTCCCACACCTCCAAAGGCGTCGTCTACGCGGCGCTCATCGGTAACGCCATGATCGCGGTGACCAAGTTCGTCGCCGCCAGCCTCACGGGCAGCGCCGCCATGCTGAGCGAGGCGATCCACTCGGTTGTGGATACCGGCAACCAGTTCTTGCTGTTGTTGGGCATTCGCACGGCGGCCAAGCCGCCCAGCGCCAGGCACCCCTTCGGCTACGGGCTCCAGCTCTACTTTTATACCTTTGTCGTGGCCGTGCTGATCTTCGGCGGCGGCGCCGTGGCCGCCATCATGCGCGGCCTGGAGGAGATCCAGAATCCGTCCAGCGTCGAGGACCCGTGGGTCAACTACATCGTCCTCGGCATCAGCGCCGTGTTCGAGGCGGTGGTGTGGGGCGTGGCGCTCCGCTCATTCAATACCGAGCGCGCCGGCCGCACCTGGGTCCAGGCCATCCGGGCCAGCAAGGACCCCACGGTATTCACGGTGCTGTTCGAGGACACCGCAGCACTTCTGGGGCTGATCGTGGCCTTCATCGGCATTTTCCTGAGCGAGCAGTTGGAGATGCCGATCCTGGACGGCATGGCGTCCATCGCCATCGGATTGATCCTCACGGTGACCGCGGTTTTCCTGGCCGCGCGGAGCCGGAGTTTGTTGACCGGCGAAGCCGCCAGCCATGACACGCGCCTCGGCATCAACCGCATTGCCCGGGCGACCCCCGGCGTGGTGGGGCTGAACCAGGCGATGACCATGCATTTCGGACCCAACGATGTGTTCGTGGCCCTGAGCCTGGATTTCGAGGACGCGTTGCCGGCGAGCGAAGTGGAACGCATCGTCACGCATATCGAGCGCGCCATCAAAGCCGCCCATCCGGACGTGACGCGGGTGTTCATCGAGGCGCAGAGCTTCGATGCGGACCGCCGCGGCGGTGTTCCCGCGCCGGTGGTGCCGCCGCTGGATAGCGACTAACGCCTGGGTCTGTCGCAGAAGTCTTCGAACGCCTCGCCGCGGAGCGCCAGGCCCTTGTCGATCATGGCCTTGGCCATGTTGTCGCCGAGCTTGGCGGCGCTGAGCAGGGTGGGGGCGTCGGTGCCCAGCACGCTCGCCAGCAGGCTGACGCGCACTTCCGGCGTGGCGGCGTCGAACACCTTGCGGCATTTGATGATCGAGAGGTTCTCGGCGCCGGCATGATCGCGCTGGTCCTCCAGCACGCGCACCGCCGATGTGTAGGCGGCGAAGTCCAGCAGGCCCAACACCACGCGGTCGGCCTGCGCCAGCATGCGCTCGGCGGCGGCGCGGTCCAGTTTGCCGCCGGGTGTCGTGAACGCGGGCGATTGGCGAATGCGGCTGTAGGCCAGATCGCGGCGGCCATCGGCCTGGGACGCCCACTCGGTCTCGGTGGCGAGATTGGCCTCCGGGAATTCGGTCTCGATGCCGGTTTCGGAACGGCAATAGACCATGCCGCCGGTGACTTCATCGACGGTATAGACCCGCCCGTCCTTGGCGATGGCCTTGGAGCCCACTGTGAACCGTGCGCTCATCGTTTGGCTGCCTCTCCGCCGCTTTTCAGGCAATCGACCATGGCGACGAAGGGGACGAAGCCCTGGGTGAGTTTCTTGTAGAGCTGCGATTCCGGCGGATAGCACACGCC
>CANISR010000198.1 GCA_947470105.1 Fidelibacterota bacterium
CGCTGGGCTATCTCAGCCCAATGGCATTCGAGAAAAAACAGCTTGGCGATGAAACGGCTGTCGCCGCATGATGGCTCAGCTAAGGGAGACGCTAAACGAGGGCAACTTCAGCCACCGGCGCCGGTAGCCTATAGCTCAATCCCAACACCGCTCGATCAGAGCCCGATCATGCACTAGACTCACATCACGACTGGTTCAGAGAATCGGTCAGGCCACTGCTTGGCGGCGACACTTCTTGGAGCTGCTGCGCGCCCACTAGCGCCCTCGCGTTTTTCTTCAGCAGTTTTAACCTTAGATCGTCATATTCATCATCTGATATCATGTGAGCCGCTTTAAGCTTCGAGAGATTCTCCAGCTGTTCAGTAATATCGAACTGTGACATAGCGAACTCTTCAAACAAGCAAGCCGCATAAGCGCTCGCAATTAAACTCAGAACAGACACACTGTGTCGAATGCTAAGAAACAACTTCTTGGAATTGTAGAAATCGAACAAATCAGACGGTTCAGATATCCCATGGCAAACCTCCACCCAGGTTGGCCTCTCTTGAATCACGTTAAATCAGTCTTGGGAATGCCCCAGAGTCAGCTTCCGCGGGGATGGCTACGCGCGATGCCGTTATGCAAGTGTGTACCGGCAGCATTCCCGTAATCCGCCCCCCTAAACACCCCCGAACGGGGGTGCTAGCGTTGACTATAAGACCCGTATCCTACGCAGAATAGGCCAGGTTCCATACACGCTCGTTCATCGATTTTCCTGGGTCTGCCCCTCGCTACATTTCATAACAAGGAGAATTATTGTGTCGCCATTGGCCAGAGTGAGGAGCGGCGGCCAGGACCTTGAGGCTAGCTCCTTGTGCCGATTCATGCTGGTGACTTTTGGTCCGCACGCTCTCGGAGAGGCCCGAAGGCATGTCGTCGCTTACAGTGCCGACCGAGAGTTGGCCAACATCTGGATGAATGTGACCAAGGAACTTGGCAAACTGCAAGATCCCCCGGCCTTGCCGTCTTGTTGACAAAGCCGTTGGATCGGCACGCGTCACAGGAAAACATTGAACAAATTGAAATCTCTGTACAGGGCCGCAGTCACAGTTTTTTTGAGGGAGGGTCTGGACCATGGAAACGGTCTTAGTTGATGACGATATTCCAAGAGCCCAGAGCCAAGGCGACGAACTCAGGGCCATTGTCGGAGCGAATGTGCGAAGGAACACCCCGCGAGATAAACAGCTCACAGAGTGCTTCGATGACGTCAGTCGCCTTGAGCTTCCGAGCGACACGGATGGCCAGGCTTTCACGACTGAACTCGTCGATGATGCATAGCATTCGGAACGCCCGGCCATCATGAGTGCGCTCAGCGACGAAGTCATAAGACCAGACATGGTTGGGTCGCTCAGGCCGCAGACGGACGCATGAGCCGTCGTTGAGCCAGAGACGCCCACGTTTAGGTTGCTTGACTGGCACTTTCAGCCCCTCACATCGCCAGATCCGCTCAACACGCTTCTTGTTCACCGCCCACCCGGCTCTACGCAGTAGCGCCGTAATCCGGCGATATCCGTAGCGACCATATTGGCGGGCAAGTTCGATGATGTCGGCAGTCAATGTTGCCTCGTCATCAGGTGTCGTAGGAATCTTGCGCTGCGTCGATCGAGATCGCGCCCCTTAGCGTGGTGTAGGAGCGGTGGTCCTGGGCAGCGTTTGCTGCGTGTCAGGCGGCGGCCACCGGCGGCAGCTTGACGAAGGGATCATCGCTCAAGGGGGCGATGGTTTCCAGGCTCATGTAGCGGGCGCGCTGGACGGCCCATTCATCGTTTTGTTCGAGCAGAAGAGCCCCGATGAGGCGGGTGACGGCTGCTTCGTTGGGGAATATTCCGACCACCTCGGTGCGCCACTTGATCTCGCCGTTGAGCCGTTCGAGCGGGTTGGTGGAATGCAGCTTCGCCCGGTGCTGCGCGGGGAAGTTCATGTAGGCCAGCACGTCAGCCTGGCCTCGTCCATGAGCGCGGCGAGTTTGGGCACCCGTGGCCTCGCCTGGTCGGCGACATCGCGCCATTGCTTTCTGGCCGCCGCGGCGTCGTCTTGCGCGAACGCAGTGCCGATCCACGCCGAGACGATGCGCCGGTGGGTCTTGCCGGCGTATCCTCCCGGCCCTGGTAGGGCCCGAGGCTCTGCTGGGCTTCCACGCCGCTCTGGAGGCCGAGGAAGTAGTTAAGGACCCCGCTAAGCTTCTCAAGATGGCCATCGCTATCTGGAACATGTGTAAGCGGGGTGTGCCCGGCTGGCCGGATATTGCCCTGTGCTCGCCGTTCAAAACGACGCCATACACCTTCCCCCTGTCCTCATTTCCCGTGAGCTTCCAGAAGGACGTGGATACCTGGGTCGAGCGGGTGACCAACCCCGATCCGCTAGACCCAGATGCTCCCTCCCGCCCTCTGCGCCCGGCTACGGTCAAAGGTGTGATCATGGGGATCCGGCGGTTCGCGTCCGCGCTTGGGGCTCGCATCCGCGGCGATATCAAATCTGCACAGGGCAAAATCGATATGCTGGTGAGAGCCCTGGAAGAAGGTGGGCGTGTGCCCTCAATCGCCAAACGCATTGTTGAACTCGAAAACGAGATCGGTCGGCTCCGGGCCCATGAAAGAGCGATGCCAAAGTCGCAGGTAACTCCCATTCCTCCAGACCTGGGCGCGATTTTCCGGTCCCAGCTCGAAAATCTCGCCAAGGCGTTGAATGGGGACGACGAAACGCGCCGGGAGGCCGGAGTCGTGCTACGTCAGGTCTTCCGTGAGGTACGGGTCTATCCCAAAGAGGGGCGTGGAAACCTGGCAATTCAGGTTGAGGCGATGCCTCACTTTGCATTGGTCGCCAAAGAAAGCCTTATTATGCTTTCATTGGTAGCGGAGGAGGGACTCGAACCCCCGACCCCAGGATTATGATTCCCGTGCTCTAACCAGCTGAGCTACCCCGCCCAACCAATGCAGACGGGCCGATAAGGCCCGAAGAGGTTGGGGTTTTAAGTCCAGGGGCGGCGATTGTCAAACCCCGCAAACGGCGTGGTTATTGGCTTAAAGGGCTGTATTTTATGGGAAATCAGGCCGGCGGTGCAGCCGCTTCCGGCCCGGCACGGCGCAAGTTCAACGAAACCGGGGCCGAGACCCCGCCCCGGGCGATCCAACCGCCGCCCAATACCCGGGTGCCATCGTAAAACACGCAAGCCTGCCCAGGCGTAACGGCGGCCTCGGGCTGGTCCAGCACCACCTTGGCGCCGCTCCCGTCGGCGAACACGGTGCCGGTGATCGGTGTGTGGGTGTTGCGGAGTTTCATGACCACGCCCAGCCCCTCCTCGGGAAGCATGCCGTCACCAAGCCAGTTTACGCCATGCAGCGCAAAGCTTTGTTCGAGCAGCGCGGCCTTGGGGCCGACGATCACCCGCGCGGTGTCCGGCTCGATGCGCACCACGTAGAGCGGCTCCGCCTCGCCGCCGACGCCCAGGCCTTTGCGTTGCCCGATAGTGAAGTGGATCACGCCGTCATGGGGTCCGATGTGCCGGCCGTCCACATGCACGATGTCGCCCTTGCGCACGGCCTCGGGACGCAGGCGCTTGACGATATCGGCGTAGCGGCCGTCAGGAACGAAACAAATGTCCTGGCTGTCGGGCTTGGCCGCCACATGGACGCCGAGCTCCTCGCCCAGGGCACGCACCGCCGGCTTTTCCAACCCACCCAAGGGAAAGCGCACGTAATCCAGTTGCGCCCGAGTGGTGGCAAACAGGAAGTAGCTCTGGTCCCGGCCGGGATCGACCGCGCTGTGCAGCTCGGGCCCCTGCTTGCCCACGAGCCGCTGCACATAGTGGCCGGTGGCCAGCGCGTCGGCGCCGAGGTCCTGGGCGGCCTTGAACAGGTCGCGAAATTTCACGGTTTGATTGCACCTGATACAGGGCACCGGCGTCTCACCGCGCACGTAGGAATCGGCGAAACGGTCGATGACGTCGGTCTTGAAGGTGGTCTCATAGTCCACGACATAGTGCGGCATGCCGATGCGGTCGGCGACGCGCCGCGCATCGTAGATGTCCTGACCGGCACAGCACGTCTTGCTCTTGGCGGTGACGGCGTCGACGTCATAAAGCTGCATGGTCAGGCCGACGACGTCGTAGCCGTCTCGCGCCAGCATGGCGGCCGCAACCGAACTGTCCACGCCGCCGGACATGGCGACGACGATGCGCGTCGCCGCCGGAGGTTTGGCAAAGCCCATCGAATTTAAAGCTTGGGAGTTAAGCCCAGTCATCTCAATCCATCATATTGCGCGTGGCGGCGGGCAGGCGCAGCGTCAGGCCGTCGAGATCCTTGGTCAACGTAACCTGGCAGCCGAGCCGCGAGGACCGGGTCACACCGTAGGTCAGGTCGAGCATGTCTTCTTCGGCATCGGTCGCCTTGGGCAGCCTGCTCGCCCACGCCTCGTCCACGACCACATGGCAGGTGGAGCAGGCCAGGGAGCCCTCACAGGCGCCTTCCATATCGATTCCGTTGGCCTGGGCCACTTGCAGCACGGTGGCGCCGTCCTTGGCCGCAATCTCCTTGCGGTTGCCGTTGCGCTCGATGAAGACGACCTTGACCATGATGGTAAATACTTACGCCGCAGCCGTGAGCGCAAGGGGCAGCCAGGCGGAAAAGAACGCATTTATGTCTTCTTCGGTCGTATCCCGCCCCAGACTGATGCGGATCGCGCATTTTGCGTCCGCATCCGAGGCGCCCATGGCCGTGAGCACGTGAGATGGGGCGATCTTACCCGAGGAGCAGGCGGCGCCGGCGCTCACCTGCACATGGGCAAGATCGAGGCGCATCAACTGGGTCTCCGCGGAAACGCCGGGCAACATGACGCAGGAGGTGTTAGCGAGGCGCGGAGCCGCATGCCCGAACACACGCGCCTGGGGCGCGGACGACGCCAGACGTGCTTCCAGCGCATCGCGCAAGGCTGCCACCCGCGGCGCATCCTGTAAAAACCGTGTTGCGGCCTGTGCCGCAGCACCAAAGCCCGCGATGCCGGCTAGGTTTTCCGTGCCCGCGCGCCGCCGACGTTCCTGCCCGCCGCCGCGCACGACGGCCGGCAATTCAAGTCCAGGCCGCAGGATCAACGCGCCGATGCCCTTGGGCCCGCCGAACTTATGGGCCGACAGGCTCAAGGTATCCACACCTAGCGCCTGGAAATCCACCGGCAGCCGTCCCGGGCCTTGCACCGCGTCACAGTGCAGGCGCGCACCGCAGGCATGGGCCAGACCGGCGGCGTCTTCCACCGGCTGCAACACGCCGGTCTCGTTGTTGGCGAGCATCAGGGCCACCACCGCATGCGGAAATTCCTTCAGGCGGTGTTCAAGCGCCGCGAGATCAACGACGCCGTCGCTGCTTACCGGGATCGCTTCGGCTTCGCTCCAGGCCAGCACCGAGGGATGCTCCACCGCCGAAGCCACCACCGGCCCGGTCGACAAAGCCAATGCATTGGCTTCCGTAGCGCCCGAGGTGAACACTACCTGGGACGGCGTCACGTTCACCAGTGCGGCCACGGCCTCGCGCGCGTCCTCGATCACGGCGCGAGCGGCGCGGCCCGACCGGTGCACCGACGACGGATTGCCGGACATGGCAAAGGTGGCCGTCATGGCGGCCGCCGCCTCCGGCAGCAGTGGCGCGCTGGCATTGTAGTCAAGGTAGGTCAGGCGGGCCGTCATGAGGTGCGGGGGGATTTATATGTAAGGTGCGGAAAGGGCGGTTTTGCCGGTCGTTGTAGCATACTTGGTCGAGGGGAAACCGGATCGGGGACGACGCCAGAAATAGCAATCATTCCAGGTATTTAGGGCGACTTTCGGGCCTTGAGACGATGCGGTTTCGCAGCTAAATGACCCTCCGGGGAATAAAAGGTGCTATGAGAGGCATCCTCCGGCCCATTTGCGTTTGCTCCTGATGGTTCGTTCCCCTAAATATCGGCGCCCAAAGCCGGGCGCCGGCGCGAAGGAAGACAATGCCTGAAGTCATTTTTGCCGGCCCCGAAGGCCGCCTCGAAGGCCGCTATCACCACAGCGACACCCCCCGCGCGCCCATTGCGGTGATCCTACACCCGCATCCGCAGCACGGCGGCACGATGAACAACAAGGTTGTCTATAACCTTTACTACGTGTTCGTGAAAAAGGGCTTCTCGGTCCTGCGCTTCAACTTCCGCGGCGTCGGCCGCTCTCAGGGCGACTTCGACAACGGCCAGGGCGAGTTGTCCGATGCCGCCTCGGCGCTCGACTGGTTGCAGTCAGTCAACCCCAACGCACCCGCCTGCTGGGTCGCCGGGTTCTCCTTCGGCGCCTGGATCGGCATGCA
>CANISR010000199.1 GCA_947470105.1 Fidelibacterota bacterium
ACAAATCCGTAGACCTGACTGAGCCCGAGGCCCGATCCCGCACCGACTCCCTTGGTCGTGAAAAACGGCTCCACGACCCGCGGCACATGCACGGGGTCGATGCCGGTACCGGTGTCGGTCACGGCGATAACCACATATTCGCCCGGCGGAAGATCGGGGCCGATGAGCGGATCGCCTGGAGCAAGTGCGGCATTCGCAGCCGCAATCGTCAGGGCGCCGCCAGCCGGCATGGCGTCCCGTGCGTTGATGGCCAGATTGAGCAGCGCGGAGTCGAGTTGGTTGCGGTCGGTGGAGCATGGCCACAAGCCGGGTTCCGATGAGACCAACAGCTTTACATTGGGCCCGACGGCATGCAGGACGAGGTTCTGCAGCGACGGCAGAATATCGTGCACGTTCACGGCATCCATGCGCAGTGTCTGGCGGCGCGCGAAACTGAGGAGTTGTTCGTTGAGCCGTGCGCCGCGCTCGGCGGCGGTGATGGCCTGGCCGAGTTTGCGTTTGATCGCCGGGTCCGTCACCTTGGGCAGCGCCAGCTGAAGGTTGCCGATGATGATGGTCAGCAGGTTGTTGAAATCGTGGGCCACGCCGCCGGTCAACTGCCCGACGGCCTCCATTTTCTGCGCTTGACGGAGCTGCGCCTCGGCGCGCTCGCGATCGCTCATCTGTTCGCGCAGCTCGCGGTTGGTGTCGGCGAGTTGTTTGCTGCGGCGGTTCTCTTCGGTCAGATCGCTTACGATCCCGCACAGGATAACAGTCTCGCCGGGAAGGTGTGCGAGGGAAATGTGAACCGGCCGCCACTGGCCATCGCCGCTTCCCAGTTCGAATTCACCGCGAGCCTCCGCGGTCAGGGCTTGATGGATCAGGCCCGCAAGGAGCATGTAGTCTGCCGGCGCCGCATAGTTTGACAGCGGAACGCCGAGAAGCTTTTCCGGGACGGTGCCGAGAAGTTCCGCGAAACGCCGGTTGCAATACAGGATCCTGCCCGTGTCGTTCAGCGTGAGCGCCCCCTCCTGCATCTGCTCGATCAAGAGGCGGTAAGGGCGATCGGCGCTTTCCAAGGTGTAAACCTGCGCCCCGCCGGCGCCGCCGACGACCACCGCATCCACCGCGCCGGAGCGGATGGCGTCCAAGGTCTCCTCGGCTTCGCGTAGGCGGGCTTGGAGATCGGCCAGCTCGTCCGACGTCATGGAGGCACCTGCTTTTGCGGCCGCAGATCCAGTCCCACCAGGACTTTATCGACGTCCGATAGGTCGCCGACGATGCGGCGCAATGGCTCGGGCAGCATCTTCACGACCGTAGGCGCTGCGATAACCTGCGCCGACACCGCCATTTCCGGGTGCTGGTAGATGTCGACGACATCAAGCGAGTAACGCCCCTGGAGGTGCTCGTCGCAGATCTTCCGGATATTCGCGATCGCTGTGGTCGACCGCGGCGTCTGGCCGGTAATGAAAAGCCGCAATACATAGTCCGGGCCACCCGGACCTTGCGGCGCGGCGTTGGGGACGCCGCTTCCGGGGACTGTCATGATGGAGCGCGCTCGCGGATATCAAGACCCACCAGGACTTTCTCCGAATCAGACAGGTCCCCAATGATCCGTTTCAACGGCGGCGGCAGATGGCGCACCAGTGTCGGCACCGCCAGGATCTGGTCACCGGCGGCGAGTTGAGGATTTTCGCGCAGATCGATGACCTCGATGGAATACTGATCCACCAGATGCTGTTCACACAGCGCCTTCAGGTTGGCGATTGCAGCCATGGACTTGGCGGTCTGGCCCGCGACGTAAAGCCGCAGATTGTAGTGGGTGCGCGGGTGAGCAGCAGTTCCCGCCGGCTTCGCGCCATCGTTATCCAAGGATTGGTTCATGCCGTGATGTTCCCGATTGGTGATGGAGCTAGCGGCGGCTTTTCTTGGCGGACTTCTTCGGCTTGGCGGCAGGTTTGCCCGACGCGATCAGCACTGGCGCGGCCGACGGCTTCCGGTGTCCGGAGAATGCCCCGGCGATCACGCGGATGCCGCCGTCCCAGAGCTGGTATTGGCGGACTTGGCTGGAGTGATTCATGCCCCGCGCCTTCACCAGATGAACTCCGCGCGTACGCTCGCCGGCGATTTCGAGATCCGTCAGCACAATCCAGATATCGATCAGGGAGGAAATACCCTGATCGGTTCCAGAGTGGAGTTCCTGGGTCGAGATCAGCCGCGTGAACAGCGCAGTTACGCCGCGGGCCTTGAGAAGATCCACCATGCGCATCAGGGTATTGTGGATTTCGGTTGGCGTGCCACGAAAGGCGGACAGCGGGTCGACCACGACAACTTCAGGATCGAAGGCGTCAATATCGCGGTTCATACGGGCCAAATGCATTTCGTAGCCGTAGGTGCTGGGCCGGGAGGCCTCGAACCGCAACAGCCCCGCGTCGATATGCGGCTGAAGATCGATCCCGGTGGAGCGCAGATTGCGCACTATCTGCTGGGGCGATTCTTCAAAGGCGAAATACAGACAGCGTTCACCGCGCCGTGCAGCGGCGTCGGCGAAGATGCCCGCGAATGTGGTCTTCCCGGTGCCCGCGCCGCCCGAGAACAGAACGCTGGAGCCGCGATAAAATCCATTGTGCCCGAGCATGGCGTCTAGGCCGGGCACGCCCGATGATACAATGCCTTCATCGATCTCGTGGCCGAGGCCCGCCGAGGTGATCGGCAGCACGCTGATGCCCTGGTCGTCGATCAGGAAGGGATACTCGTTGGTGCCGTGGGCGGAGCCGCGATACTTCACCACCCGCAGGCGGCGCGTCACCACTTGCTCATGGGCCACGACGTCGAGCAGGATCACGCAGTCGGAGACATATTCTTCCAGGCCGTGGCGGGTCAGGGCGCCGTCGCCGCGTTCACCGGTGATGATCGCCGTGACCCCGCGCACCTTCAGCCAGGCAAACAGACGGCGCAATTCCGCGCGCAGGATTGCCGTATTGCCGAGACCGCTGAACAAGGCCTCGAGCGTGTCCAGCACCACGCGCTTGGCGCCGATGGACTTGATGGCGTAGTCCAGGCGAACGAATAGCCCTTCGAGATCGTAGTCGCCGGACTCCTCGATCTCGCTGCGCTCGACCCGGACATAATCGACCGCCAGCTTTTTCGCGGCGACCAGCCCCGCGATATCGAAGCCCAAGGAGGCCACGTTGGCCGCGACCTCCTCGGCATTTTCCTCGAAGGTCATGAAGACGCCGGGCTCACCATACTGGCTGGCGCCGTTCACAAGGCAGGTCATGGCAAAAAGCGTTTTGCCGCAGCCTGGACCGCCGCACACCAGGGTCGGACGCCCGGCGGGCAGGCCGCCCATGGTGATGAGATCAAAGCCTTCGATGCCGGTTAGAACTTTGGGAAGCCGGGACCGCCCGGCCGCGGGCGGGGATTTGGAGAGGAAGGACCGGACCGCCGCACCGCGGCCGGTATCTTGACTACGCATCGGCATGGCATACCCCCGTTCCGTCATGGCACCAGAGCCCTTCCGGCCCTCGTGGCGTCCGCAAGACGCTGATATTTAAAGAGGAATGGTCCTTTTCCTGCCCCAGATCAGGGCATTTCCAGGCCTATTAACGTCGACGGTTGCAAAATGATCCCGCCTACTCGCCGGATTTTCGCCGCCGGCGGAGGGGCCTCGACCGCACCATACGGAAAAGCCACGGACCCGTTTGGGGACCATGGCTTTCAGTACAGAACGCAAATGTCGAATGGTGCGGTCGAGAAGACTCGAACTTCCACGGGTTGCCCCACAGCGACCTCAACGCTGCGCGTCTACCAATTCCGCCACGACCGCAAAGTGTGGTCTGGGACGCCCAGTGAAGGCCGCCCCGGAACGAGGTGGGCGGTGGATACCAGATACCCCGCCCCCTTGCAAGAAAGAGGCGGCCACTCATATCTGGGGTCTAAGCCCGGGCCCTGCCTTGCTTTCCCGCCCTTGTTTACCGGGCGCCAACGGGTCTATTCCCATGACCATGGAAGCCGCCCTTCCCCTCCTCCCTTTAGCCCCCATGTCGGCCTCAGGGGTGCAGATTCATACCTCTCCGGGTCTCGTGCCCTATCCAGAGGCCGTGGCCGCCATGGAGGCCCGGGTGGCCGCTATACGGGCCGGCAGCGCCCCCGAGGCCCTGTGGTTCGTGGAACACCCGCCCCTCTATACGGCCGGCACCAGCGCCCAGACCGCCGACCTGCTGCAACCCGACCGATTCCCTGTCCACCGCACTGGCCGGGGAGGCCAGTACACCTACCACGGCCCCGGCCAGCGGGTGGTCTACGTCATGTTGGACCTCCAGCGGCCCCGGGCCTGCGGGCAGGCGGACGTGCGCTGCTACGTGCACAATCTCGAAGAATGGATGATCAGGACCCTGGCCCGGTTTGGGGTCACCGGGGAGCGCCGGGACGGCCGGGTGGGCATCTGGGTCAAACGGGGGCTGCGTGAGGACAAAGTAGGCGCCATCGGCGTGCGGGTGCGCCATTGGATCACCTACCACGGCATTGCCCTGAACGTGACGCCGGACCTCGGCCACTTCACGGGGATCGTGCCCTGCGGTATCGCCGGCCACGGCGTAACTTCGCTCAAGGACCTGGGCGTTGATGTTTCAATGGATGCGATCGATGAGGCCTTGCGGGCCGAGTTCGCAGCGATCTTTGGTCCTCAGTCCGTCGGCAGCTGACGGAAGCCCGGCTCCAGGTCCAGGGCGTCGTCAGACGCCGCATCCACCGCCGTCACCCGCGCCAAGGGCGGTCCGGCATGACAGCCGGCGATGAAAGTCTCAATCCTGAGCGCCTGCCCCCGCACAACGGCTTCCACTGAGCCGTCGGTGCGGTTGCGCACCCACCCTGACAAGCCGGCCGCGCGGGCGGTGCGCAGGCACCAGTCGCGGTAGCCCACGCCTTGGACGCGGCCAGTGATGCGGAGCCTGCGGGTGATGACGTCGGCCACGTGAGCCTTACGCGAATTCCAGGATCATCTGGTCCACCGCGAGCGAGCCGCCGGCGGCTTCGTGGATTTTCTTCACCACGCCGTCGCGCTCGGCCTTGAGCACGTTTTCCATCTTCATGGCTTCCACCACGGCCAGGGTCTCTCCGGCTTTCACGTCCTGGCCTTCCTTGACCGCCAAAGAGACCAGCAGCCCCGGCATGGGCGACAGCAGATATTTGGACAGGTCGGGCGGCGGCTTGTGAGGCATGAGGCGGGCGAGTTCGGCGTCGCCGGCGGTATAGACCATCACGTCGAGCTGGCTGCCGGCGTAAAACAGGCGGTACCCGATGCCGCGCCGGTCGACCTGCACTGTCGCCTGCGTCCCGTCCATATCGACGATGAACAACTGGTCGGTGAAGATCCAGTCGGTCTTGATACGCACGGATTTCTTTCCGGCCTTGACGATCCCGCTGGCGACACCCTCAGCGCGGTCGTGGGTGACGGTAACCTTATGCTCGCTGTCCTTGTCGCCATGGCCCGAGATCACCACTACCCAATCCGCGGGCACCTTGCGGCCGTGGCCGGGGATCTGTCCTGAGATATCGGCCGCCCTGTGAGCATGTGCGCTATGCACAAGGGCTGCCACCGCGACGAGTTGCGCTGGATCAGCAGCCGGAAGGTCCTTGTCGGAGAAACCGTCCGGATATTCCTCGGCGATGAAATTGGTCGAGAGGTTGCCGTCCTCAAACTTCTTCTTGCCCATGACCGAGGCGAGGAACGGGATGTTGTGCGAAACGCCGCGGATATAATAGGCGTCGAGGGCGTCGCGCATATGGGCGATGGCGGCCTTGCGGTCTTTTCCATAGGTGCACAGTTTGGCGATCATCGGATCATAGAACACGCTGATCTCCCCGCCTTGCTGAACACCGGTATCGACCCGGACATGCTTGCTTTCCGCGGGGGGCATGTAGCGCACCAGGCGTCCGGTGGACGGCAGGAAATTGCGGAACGGGTCCTCGGCATAAACACGGGCTTCCATGGCCCAGCCGGTCAACTCCACATCCTTCTGCTTGAACGGGATTTTTTCGCCGTAAGCGATGCGGATCATCAACTCAACCAAGTCGAGGCCGGTGACCAGTTCGGTGACCGGATGTTCCACCTGCAGGCGGGTGTTCATCTCGAGGAAGTAGAAATTGCGCTTGGTGTCGACGATGAACTCCACCGTGCCGGCGCTGACATACTTGACGGCTTTCGCCAGAGCCACGGCCTGCTCGCCCATGGCCTTGCGGGTCTTGGCGTCCAGGAACGGGCT
>CANISR010000200.1 GCA_947470105.1 Fidelibacterota bacterium
CCTGAACGACCTGCTCAAGGGTGGTTCAGGCGTGGACGCGGCGGCTCAGCGGGTGTTTGCGCTGGAGAACCAGGCCGACGGCATTGCCCGCGAAATCCTGCTGCTGACGCGCCGGTCGTTCATTACGCCGTTCGATCGCAGTGAAATCAAGGATCTGATCAACACCCTCGATGACACCATCGATCAAATGCAGAAGACGGCGCGCGCTGTGCAGTTGTTCGAGGTCACCGCTCTGGAGCCGGAGATGGGCCAAATGGGCGAACGCATCCTGCAGGCGGCGCAATTGACGGTCGAGGCGGTGGGCTTACTGCGCACGTTGCGCGACCAGACCACGCGCCTGCACAGCATCACCGAGCAGATCACCCACCTGGAAGAGGACACCGACACCCTCAACCTCACGGGCATCAAGGCGATGTTCAAGCGCCACCGCAATGGCAACGCCATGGACTATATCGTCGGTGTCGAGATCTTCGATCATCTGGAAAAGGTCATGGACCGGTTCGAGGATGTGGCCAACCGCATCAGCGGCATCGTCATCGAGCAGCTTTGACCCCGCGATGATCCTGCTTTTCACGCTCATCGCCATCGCGCTCGCCTTCGACTTCATGAACGGCCGCAACGACGCGGCCAATTCCATCGCCACCATCGTGTCCACGCGCGTGCTGTCTCCGCGCGCCGCAGTGGCCTGGGCCGCGTTCTTCAACTTCATCGCCTTCCTGGTGTTCGGCGTCGGCGTGGCCGGCACGATCGGCAAGGGCATCATCTCGCCCGATGTGATCACGGACCACGTTATCCTGGGGGCGTTGGTCGGCGCCATCTCGTGGCAGGTGATCACAGGCTACCTGGGCCTTCCGTCATCAAGTTCTCATGCGCTCATCGGCGGCCTCGTGGGCGCGGGCGTCACCCAGGGCGGACCCGGCGCCATCGTCTGGAGCGGACTGGGCAAGACCATGGGCGCCATCGTGCTGTCCCCGCTCACCGGCATGGCGATCGCGCTGCTGCTGGTGGTGCTTGTGTCCTGGGCGTTCATCCGCGTGGCGCCGTCACGGGCCGACAGTATCTTCCGCAAGGTGCAATTCATCTCCGCCTCCGCTTATGCCCTAGGCCACGGCGGCAACGACGCCCAGAAAACCATGGGCATCATCACCGCGCTGCTCTACGCCCACGGCGAGCTGTCGGGCGATTTTCACGTGCCGTTCTGGGTCATCATCAGTTGCAACGGCGCCATGGCGATGGGTACGCTGCTCGGCGGCTGGCGCATCATCCGCACCATGGGCTCGGGTATCACCCGCCTCAGCCCCATGCAGGGTGTGTGCGCCGAAACCGCGGGATCGATTACATTGTTCATGGCCACCGGTCTCGGCATTCCGGTGTCCACGACCCAGACCATTACCGGCGCCATCGTCGGCGTGGGCGCCGCGCGCCGCGCATCGGCCGTAAGATGGAACGTGGCGCGCGAGATCGTCATTGCATGGATCGTGACGATGCCGGCTGCGGCCCTCATGGGCGCGGTGGTGAGTAAGATTTCGGATTTCATCTGGTAGGGACGGCATTGGGCCAGGCAGCACCACTGCATATCCAGTACGCGGCGCTCCCTTGGCGGCGGGAAAAGGGCGCGATCGAAATCCTGTTGATCACCAGCCTCAAGACCCGCCGCTGGATCGTGCCCAAGGGCTGGCCGGTCGACAAACTGACACCACCTGAATGCGCGGCCCACGAGGCGCTCGAAGAGGCCGGCGTGGCCGGCGCCATGGGCGAGAAGGCCCTCGGCACTTACCGTTACAAGAAATTGCGCAAGTCGGGCGAGATCTTGCCATGTATCGTCCATGTCTACGCTCTGGAGGTGCAAAGCCGCGGCCGTACCTGGGTCGAGAAGAAGGCGCGCGACAGCCGCTGGTGTACGGTGGCCGAAGCCGTAGCGCGTGTGGCGGACCCCGGGCTGCGGCGCCTGATTGTCAAGTTCGCCAAGAAGGATCGCGCCAGACGCCGCGAGGCCGGAGGAGGATCGGTATGAGGCTATGTTTCGCGGTGTTTCTCGGGGCAATAGCCTGCGCGACCGGCGCCGCCGCTCAGAGCGAAACCAATCTCGCGGCCTTCAAGGGATTGTCCGCGCTGGCTACACTTGAAAATTCTCCGGCGGGCAAGGCGGCGCTCGCGGCCAACCTTAAGGTCACTGCTGCCATCCAGGACGGCAGCGCGAAACAACCCGGCCTCTCCCTGTTTCCGGAACAGCAGCAACAGGCCCTGCGCGACGCGGTCAGCACGACCCTGAACGCCCACCAGCTCGCCGAGGGGCTGGGCACCAAGCTTGGCGCGGCCTACCAGGCGTCCGCGGTCTACAGCAGCGCTGACAACGGCAAGACGGTCAAGGCAACTCACGTTTCGCCTGCTGTGCAGCAGGCCATTGCCTACGCTTTTCGCACCAGCAATTCGGATTCCGCGGTCACCAAATCGCTCTTTGGCGACGGCGCCATGCCGGACGGAAAACCGGCGCCGGCCGCCGTGACGATCATTCGGGAAATCAAGGGTGTCACCGATATCTTCGGGCGCGCTTATAACTTGCCCATGGGCAGCCTGGGGGCCGGGCCCCGCGGCAATTCCCGGCCGTTTCAGACGGCGCCCTACCTCATCACTTATCGCGGCACAAACCAGTTCGGGTTCGCCACCAATAGCATGGCTTACCTGGTGGGGCCGGGGCAGGACCTGCGCGAGAGTTCGTCGTTTCCCAGCGGGCACACGACCTATGGCTATACCGAAGCCACGGTGCTCGCGATCCTGGTGCCGGAACGCTACGCCGAGATGATCGCGCGCGGCGCGGAGTTCGGGAACAGCCGCATTGTCCTTGGGGCCCACTACGCCATGGACGTAATCGGTGGCCGTGCCCTGGCACTCTTTGATCTCGCGCAACTCCTCGCCAATAAGCCGGGGTATGTGGGCGTCGAGCGCATGGGGCTTACGATCGACGATTATCCGAAGGCGCTGGCCGCCGCCCGCGCCGACCTGGTGAAGGTGCTGGAGGCGGGCTGCGGTGGAACCATGGCAGTCTGCGCCAAACAGGATCAGAGCCGTTTCGCCGACGCGGGCAAGGTGCAGGCGTTCTATGACTCCACCCAGACCTATGGGTTGCCTGTCGTGCATGCCGCGAACACCGGGAAAGTGGATGTGGCGAAGGTTGCGCCCGAGGCCGGCCACCTGCTGACGGCGGCGTTCCCGGCGCTGTCGCTGGACAAAGCCAACGCCATCCTCACCGCCACCCAAGGGCCGGGCGGCGGATTCCTGGATAACGGATCAGCGTTTGGGGTCTATTCCCGGATCGACCTCACCCGCGCCGCGCGCGAGGCCGCCAAAGCCCGCTAGTCAAATATCCCTAGTCGAAAATTCCTCTGGGCATGTGAAAGCTTACGATCCAGTTGGGCATGTCGACGATCTCGCTGATCCGCAAATCGCCGGCGACGCTGCAAAGCATATAGGCTTCACCGGGCGCGATGTGATGGCGGGCGGCCAGCAGTTCCACCATGGCCGACACCGCGGCGCGCGCACCGTCCATCAAGTCCGGTCCGATGCCGGTGGTGACGTCGTAGCCTTTGGCATCCACGGGCCGCGCCGACGCTGCCGGAATGAAGGCGCGCGGGAACACTATCGGTGTGTCCTTCACCAGTTCCAGTTTCACCGTGACGTTCATCTGGCTTTCGATGGCGGTGCCGCAGACCTCCCCGTCTCCTTGGGCCGCGTGTGTATCTCCCAGAGAGAATAATGCGCCTTCGCATTCGATGGGCAGCAGGATCTCAGAACCCAACGTCAGATCGCGGAAATCCATGTTGCCGCCGACGCGCCGGGGCGGCACCACGCTGTGGGGGCCCGGCGCCGCCGGGGCAACGCCCAGTGTTCCGGCGAAAGGCCGCAAGGGAATGCCTGCCAGCTTGCCGAAGGCGAGGGGCGCCGACGATGTGCGGTCGTAGGACCAGATGTGCAGGGCCGGCTCCTTGAACTGATCGGCCAGCAGGCCAAAGCCCGGGATGAGGCCGGTCCAGCCCCAGCCCAAAGGCTCGAACCCGAGTAGCGTGACCTTGAGCGCATCGCCCGGCTTGGCGCCGTCCACGAACACCGGACCGGTTACCGGATTGACCTTGGCGAAGTCGAGCTTGGCCAGGTCGTCCGCGGTGGAGGACGTATTCAACTGTCCGCCGGAGCTATCCACGGTATCCAAGGTGAGGGTCTCGCCCGGCGCGATGGTGTGCACGGGGACGTTGGAGCAATCCCATCCAAAATGGTGGTGGCGGCAGTGGATGGTGTGGGTGTGCATTGTCATGGGCCCCTCGCGGTGTGGACGCGAAAGAGTGCCGCGCGGACTTTCCCCATGTCCACCCGAAATACAGGTGTCCCGGCGCGTTTCATAGCTATGATGGCGCGAACGAATGCTCTGGGGGGAGCGGGGATATGGACACACCGGCGGCCGCGAATCCTGGCCTCGAAGCGTTTGGATACAAACAGGAACTGAAGCGCAGCCTGCGCGTGCGCGATCTGTTCGCCTATGGGCTGGCGATGGTTTCACCCATCGCACCGATCGCCGTGTTCGGCTTCGTGTTCAACGCCAGCCGCGGCATGGTGCCGCTCGTTTACATTATTGGCCTGGTCGCCATGGCCTTCACAGCCTGGAGCTACATCGCCATGGCCAAGGCGATGCCGGTGGCGGGATCGGTCTATACCTACGCCGGACGCAGCATGGGGCCGACCGCGGGCTTCCTGGCCGGCTGGGCGATGCTGCTCGATTACATGCTGGTGCCGTCCCTGATGTACCTGATGACGGCTGTGGCGCTGGCGGCAATTATTCCGGGCGTGCCGAAATGGGTGTGGATCGCGGGTATGCTCGCCGTCAACGGCGCCGCCAACCTGACAGGGATCGAGAACACCACCCGCCTGAGCTTTATCCTGACTGTGTTCCAGGTCGTGTACTTTGTGGCGCTGCTGCTGCTCGGCGTGAATGGTGCGTTGAACGGTGTGAACGGCGCGCATTTCACCACCCTGCCGCTGTTCAATCCCGAGATGTTCTCGGTGGCCACCATGTTCAGCGCTCTGTCGATCGCGGTGTTGAGTTTCCTGGGCTTTGACGCAATCTCCACCTTGGCAGAGGAAGCCAAGGACAGCGGCCGGGCCGTAGCAAAGGCAACAGCGCTCTTGCTGCCGGTGGCGACATTGCTGTTTGTGATCCAGACCTATCTCATGTGCCTGTTCCTGCCAGGCCTCACGGAGTTGCCGGCCGGTGAGGCGACCGACGCGGCCGGCTACACCATCGGCGGGCTCATGGGCGGCACGCCCATGAAAATAGCTGCGTCGCTCATGGGCGGCGCGTTCGCGACCTTCCTATCGGCGGTGACGGCCCAAGCGGCAGCCGCGCGGCTGATGTTCGGCATGGCGCGCGACCGCAAACTGCCGGCCTTCCTCGCGCACGTAAGTCCCGGGCGCAAGGTGCCGGACCGCGCCCTTATTCTCAGCATGCTAATCGCCGTCGGTCTGATGGCGGTGTTCGGCGACCGCATCGATACGCTGGCGTCCATGGTCAATTTCGGGGCACTGACCGGCTTCATCTTCGTTCACCTGTCGGTGATCGCCCATTACACCGTGAAGAACAAAGACCGCCGTTGGGGCAGGTACCTGGTAGCGCCTGTGATCGGCCTTTCGATCATCGCTTATGTGCTGTGGAATATGGATGTGCTCGCCAAGACCGCCGGGCTAGGCTGGCTGGCGGCCGGTGTGATCATTCTGATCGCCGTCAGGCTCGCCGGCGGCAAGCCCGTTTCGCCGCTTTAAGAGGAAATCTCCATGACCCATTATGCACCCTCGCGGCGCGCGGCCTTTGCCGGCGCAGGCCTGATTCTAGCCGCGGCGATGATCGGATCGGGCGAAGCCACCGCTGCCGAACGTGACAATGTGAAAGTGGTCGCCGATTTTCTCAAACTCTGGGCGGCCGAGGACGCTACCGGCGCGAAGCTGGCGGCCTTCATGACTCCCGATGCCGAATTCCGGTTCGAGCGCAAAGAGACCATGATGGGCACGGCCTCGCTCGCGGCCGCCTTCGACGCCTATCTTGAGGGCGGCAAGCGTTACCAGATGAAACCGCTGGAGACCCACGCCAAGGGGCCGGTGGTGGTGCACTTCCGCGAAGAAACGCCCGTGGGCCCCAACGGCGCCGGCCATAAGGAGACGCTGCTGGGGCTGTTCATCCTGCTGAACGGCAAGATCAG
>CANISR010000201.1 GCA_947470105.1 Fidelibacterota bacterium
CTCTCCATCGCGGTCGCGATCGGCGACAAGATGGTCTATTCCGGGGGCTTCGGCATGGCGGATGTTGAGAACGACGTGCCGGCCCGGGGCGACACCGTTTACCGCATCGCGTCCATCTCCAAGACCTTCGGGGCCACCGCCGTCCTGCAACTGGTGGATCGCAAAAAGCTCACGGTCGACGATTCCATCACCGCCACCGTTCCCAGCTTTCCTCACAAGGTGACGCTGCGCCACATCATGACCCACAGCTCGGGCATCCGGCACTACAAGCCCGGCGAGAACGGCAGTATGACGCGGTTCGACACGCTCGAAGACGCCATTAAGATTTTCAAGGACGACCCGCTGCTATTCCCCACCAATACCAAGAATCAGTATTCGAGCTATGCCTTCAACCTGCTTCAAGGTCCGGTCGAGAAACTCTCGGGCCAGCCGCTCGAAACCTATCTCAGCGAAAACATCTTCAAGCCCGCGGGCCTCACCGCCACGTCGCTGGAGTACAACGAGCGCATTGTGCCGCACCGGGCGCGGGCCTATGAGCGCAGCAAAGAAGGCGTCCTCAGGAACGCGCCGTACACCGATAACAGCATTAAGTGGCTGGGCGGCGGCATGATGTCCACGGCCGAGGACCTCATCCGGTTCAACATCGCTCTCAACCAAGGAAAACTGGTGAGCGCGGGCAGCCTCAAACTCATGAGCACCGCGAATAAATTGAATGACGGGACGGTCAGCGAATACAGCGTCGGCTGGGAGTTGTCCGACGAGAAGGGCAACCACTACGTCGACAAATACGGCAGCGGCACCGGGGTGAGCACCTATCTGCTCCGCATCCCCGAGAAGCGCTATGCCGTGGCAGTGCTCATCAACCTTGCCCACGGCAACATAAAGCCCTTCGCCAAGCGTATTTCCGACGCCATCTTGGCGGCGACGGATGGCGGAAAATCGGCGGACTGACGGCAAAGCATCGCCGCGTCAGCGCGGCAATGCGCACTTGCCCGGCCACGCACCTGCGTGACAGTGCGTAACACCATTCGCGTTGTGTCTTTTGCGCACCATGCCGTCGGGGAATGACGTCATGAAGCCAAACGCCTTTACCCTCGCCTTGCTGCATTGCATGATTGCAGTGCGGTGACAGGGAATCATCGCGTTTGGGCAACAAGGGCGCGCCTGTATTCGCCCGTTTTCGAGGGGTTTCATTGTGAAGAACAACATCGCGCGCGGGCTCAAGCCGCGTTCGCCGCTGGCCGTCGTTCCGCACTGCGCTGCGGTTTTTGGCGTCGCTTTTGGTGCGCTATCGACCGGCGCGTTGGCGCAGACGCCGGCCCAAACAGCTCAGGCGGGCACCGTGGAAGAAATCGTCGTCACCGGCACCCGCGTGCTGCGCGACGGCTATGAAGCGCCGACGCCGCTCACCGTGGTCGGCATCGAGCAGATCGAGAACACCGTCACTCCGAACATCGCCGACTTCGTCAACACATTGCCGCAGCTCGCGGGCTCCGCAACGCCACAGAACCAGATCTCCAGCGTCAGCGCCGGCGGCGCCGGCCTCAACACCCTCAACCTGCGCAACCTCGGCGCGGTCCGGACCCTGATCCTGCTCGACGGTCAGCGCTCCGTAGGATCGCAAGCCACCGGCGTAGTGGATATCAACGACTTTCCCCAGTCGCTCATCAGCCGGGTTGACGTGGTCACGGGCGGCGCCTCGGCCGCCTATGGTTCGGACGCGTTCTCCGGCGTGGTCAACTTCATCCTCGATAAGAACTACGTGGGACTCAAAGGCGATGTCTCGGGCAGCGTCACCACTTACGGCGACGACCGTAGCTGGAAAATGAGCCTCACCGCCGGCACGGCGTTCGCCGGCGGCCGCGGTCACTTCCTGCTCAGCGCCGAGGCGTTCCACAACGACGGCATCTTCACGACCCAGCGGCCGTGGGCCAACGACGGCTGGCACATCATGAACAATCCGGCTTACGGCACCAATGCCGCCCTGGGCCAAAGCACGTCAGTGCCGGAGCGCATCGTCCGCAACCATGTCTCCCAGGACGTGATCACGCCGGGTGGGATTATCACCGCCGGTCCCTTGAAGGGCATCGCTTTCGGCAAAGGAGGTATACCGTACCAGTTCCAGTACGGATCCCTCGTGGCAGACCCCTGGATGCAGGGGGGCGAGTGGCAGGGCAACGACATCTCGACGCTCTCGACTCTCGACCCGCGCCATTCGCACCAGAGCCTCTTCAGCCGCGCCAGCTACGACGTCACCGACGATATCAACGTCTTCATTCAGTACAACTGGTCGTTCTCCCACGTCGACAACAGCCAGACCTCGCCTAAGTACAATCAGGCGAACCTGACCGTGAAGGCCGACAACGCCTTCATTCCGGCGTCGGTCCAGGCACAGATGACCGCCCTGAAGCTCACCAATATCCAAATGGGCTCGATGAACATCCAGTTGCCGCCGTCGGCCACCGACAACCAACGCATGGTCAACCGCTATGTGGTGGGCGGCAACGGCAAGTTCGACGCCTTCGAGAGCACCTGGAGCTGGGACGCCTACTACCAGTACGGCTGGAGCGGCGTGTCCAAGCGCTTCCTCGACCGCCTCACCAAGAATTTCGGCCAGGCCTGGGACTCCGTGCGCAATGCCCAGGGCATTCCGGTGTGCCGCGTCAACGCCGACGCCAGCACCACCAACGACGACCGCAACTGCGTGCCCTACAGCCTGTTCGGATCGGACGTGAACTCCCAGGCCTCCATCAACTACATCATGGGCACCTCCTATAATCGCCAGTACTTCACGCAGGAAGTCATGGCGGCGACGGTCCGCGGCGAGCCGTTCTCCAGCTGGGCCGGCCCGGTGTCGCTCGCGGCGGGCATCGAGCACCGCACCGAAGGCGGCGGCGGATATTCCGACGCGCTCTCTACCGCCAACGCCTACACACTCGGGAACCAGCTTGCGACCCAGGGCAGCTACAACGTCACTGAAGGCTTTGTGGAAACCGTCATCCCGCTGGCCAAGGACGCGGTCTGGGCGCAATCCTTCGACCTCAACGCCGCCATCCGCGCCACCAGCTATTCGACATCGGGTTACGTCACCACCTGGAAAGTGGGCGCCACCTGGATGCCGATCGAGGACATCCGCGTCCGCGTTACCCGGTCGCGGGACATCCGTGCGCCCAATCGTTCGGAATTGTTCGCCTCGGGTATTTTCACCACCAACACCCTGATCGATCCGTTCCGTAATAACCAGGGCACCACCTACACCACCAACAACAACGGCAATCCCAATCTGCTGCCGGAGAAGGGCGACACCACCGGCCTCGGCGTCGTGCTGCAGCCTCAGTTCTTCCCGGGCTTCAGCGCCTCGGTCGACTACTGGAACATCGACATCAGCGCGGCCATTGGCACCTTGGGCGCCCAGGCCATTGTCGACCAGTGCTTCCTCGGAAAGCAGCAGTTCTGCGCCGCCATCACACGTGACCCGGTGGCGCTCACCATCTCGGAAATCAAAACCTCGCCGTTCAACTTCGTCAACCAGCTCGCCCGCGGCCTCGACTTCGAAGCCAGCTACCGCCTGGCACTCGATACCGTGGCCGATAGCTGGGCCGGCAATGTGTCATTCCGCGCATTGGCGACCCACTATCTCAAGAACTACAACAACAACAACGTTGCCACGCCGACCGATAGTGTCGGCAGCAACTCCGGCAACGGCCCGCCCAACTGGCGTTGGACCGCAGACCTGACCTACGCCCTCGATCCCATTCGCGTCGGCATCGCGGCTCGGGGCGTCAGCGCCGGGGTGCAGGATACATCCTTCATCCAATGCACCTCGGGCTGCCCGGTATCGACCGCCGATCATCGCACCATCGACAACAATTACATTGCCGGTGCGATCTATTTCGACACGTCGTTCTCCTACAAGTTCAAGCATGTTGCCGAAGACGGCCTCGATATGGAGGCGTTTTTGAATATCAAGAACATCACCAATAAGGATCCTGCCCTGGTGGCTACCGGCCCTGGCGGGGTGACGTTTATCAACCCGCCATTCAACTCCAGCCTCTACGACAGCCTGGGGCGGGTCTTCCGCGCCGGGGTGCGCTTCAAGATGTAGAAATAGGGAAGGGGGAGTTTTAGAACTCCCCCTTCCGCCTTTTGGGAGGGAACAGATGCGGCTTGTGTGTCTTGCTGCTATGGCGGCATTGCTTCTGGCTCAGGGCGCCCAGGCGCAATCGAAACCCGCGGGCCTCACGAAGATTCTCGAAGCCGAGTTGTCCCGGTTCGCCGGTCCCGGCGGCCCGTATCACGCCGGCGTCTACATCAAACACCTGGGCACCGGAGAGGTGGCTCAGGTTCGCGGCGACGATACCTTCGACAGCGCCAGCACCATCAAAGTGGTGATCCTGGTCATGGCCTTCCAGATGGCCGACCAGAAGAAGCTGAACCTCAGCGAGCGTTATACCATCAAGGACTCCGACCTCAGGACCGGCTCCGGGATATTCCAGTACCATGACCCCGGTCTGAATCCGACCTTACGCGATGTCCTGACCGAGATGGTCATCACCAGCGATAACGCCGCGACGGATATCATGTTGGCGAAGGTTGGCGGCAAGGACGCGGTCAATGCCTGGCTCAAGCAGAACGGCTACACTGTCAGCCATCTTAATCATTCGGTCTATACCGTCCGCCGCGTCCGCTACGAACGCATCGACCCCAAGTATGCGAGCCTGACTCCGGAGGACATTTATGCCCTGGGCACCAGCAATACCCGCTTCACCGCTTCGCGGAAGGATTTGATCGCCCAGGTGGCCGCCGACGTGCGTGCCAAGCCGGATGGCCAGCGGATCCTAAACGTCCGCAGCCTGTCCGAGGACTGGCTGGCCATCGTTACGCCGGCTGAAATGGGCCGGCTCCTGGAAAGCATCGAGAGCGGAACCATCGCATCCAAGGCCGCCTGTGACGAGATGAAGCGGATGATGCGCGCGCAGCAGGCGGGCACGCGCAAGATCCCGCACTGGCTCAGCGTTCCGGTTGCCCACAAGACGGGTGAGAACAACGAAGTCACGAACGACATCGGCATGATCTACGCCAAATCGGGTACGATTATCATGTCGATCTATTCGGGCGGTTACACCGGCCTCGCCGGCGACGCCGACGACCGGCTGGGGGCCGTGGCGCGCCTGGTCGTTGAATACTTCGACGGCGTTCAATAAGCAGAGATAGCTGCACGGGGCGGAACTTAGTCTTTTTTGTGGCGTTAGGGTCTCAGGATCAACGCGAGCGAAAGAGCCCCCGTGACAACTTCCGCTGAAACCGCTCCCAATCCCATGCTTCGCGGCAAGCGTGTCGTCGTGGTGGAGGACGAGCCCCCCATCGAAATGATCCTCGGCATCATGCTGGATGAACTGGGCTGCGTGCAGGCCGGGTCCGCCCAAACGCTCCGCGAGGCCATGCTACTCTCCGAAGGTATTGAAGCCGACTGCGTCCTTCTCGATTACCGCCTCAAGGGTGAATTCAGCGAGCCGGCGGCGCGGGGCTTTCTGGAGCGCGGTATCAAAGTGGTGCTGACAACCGGCGCCGATGTCCGGGATCTGCCGGACACGCTCAAGACCTGCGCAGTGATCCAAAAACCTTTCGGCCTCGACAATATTGAGCGCGGGCTGGTGCAGGCATTCACCACCGTAAACTGAGCTTTTCAAACCAATTCAGTTTGTTGGAACGTTTCGCTCGCAGGCCGCTTAAGGTCTCTATTTTCGCGGCCCGCGGGAACTAAGACGACAGGTTGACGTTGTTTTCCTGACTCAGCGCGTTCCCCAAGCGCTTCCCCCGCGCTCCGCTGGGTCCCTGTGACTATCAAACGCCCTCCCGCCATGTGCGGGAGGGCTTTTTTTCTGCCTTGCTGGCGAGCCCTTAGCGGGCTCCGGCATCCGCAGCTTGCACGCCGTGGCCGTCAAGATGCTGCCATTTCGCGCGGTCGCTATACCAGAGGCGCGCACGGTAGTTGGCGTTCCAGTAGCTGGTCAGCTCGAAGTTCGCCGCCGGGATGGAAGGGTGCGGGCCAGCCGCCAGGGCCACGCGCTCGCCATTGCCATGATATTCGAGGGCAGTGGCGGCCACCCAGCCGCGCTTTCCGCGCCAGGTGTCAACGCCGGAGACAAAATGCATCGGTGCGCCGGAGTAAAAATGCATCAGTGAGGCGAGCAGGAAGGCCCCC
>CANISR010000202.1 GCA_947470105.1 Fidelibacterota bacterium
CGCGCTTCGTCGGGGGTGATGGTGGCGCACTTCACGCCCACGCCGTACTGCCTGATGGCGTTGGCGGCGTCGACGGTAACCTTGTCTTCGGTCTTATCGCGGTATTCGACGCCCAGGTCGAAATACTTCAGCTCGATATCGAGGTAGGGGAGGATCAGCTTGTCCTTGATGAACTGCCAGATGATGCGGGTCATCTCGTCGCCGTCGAGGTCCACAACCGGCGTCTTCACCTTGATCTTGGCCATGAGCTTTTCCTTTTATCCCCACCGCGGCAGAAGGCCGCAGCTTTTAAGGTTTCCGGCGGCAGGACGCCGCCACCCGATTTTCTGATACATTAAGAGCGGCGAAAGTAGAGCATCGCCCGAGGCCCACGCAAGCCGGGAAAGGCCTGCATAAGCCCTTGTAATGACTAGGTTCCCTTCATGCCCGGGAACCGCACCACGGGCTTGGGCTCCGCCAGTTCGCGCTCGGCGGCGGGGACGACCTCCGCCACCGTGTCGGCGACCGTCACCAGGGCCTCGTGGCCATGGTGGGCGAAATTCATATCCCGCATGCGGTCGAACATGGCGAGCAGGGGGGTCCAGTAGTCCTTCACATTGAGCAGGATGATCGGCTTGTTGTGCAGGTGAAGCTGGCGCCAGGTGACGATCTCGAAGGTCTCATCCAGGGTGCCGACGCCGCCCGGGAGGATGCAGAACGCGTCGGCGCGCTCGAACATGGTGCGCTTGCGGGTGTGCATATCGTGGACCACCAGCAGTTCCGTGGACCTGAGGTCGGCCAACTCCTTGGTTTTCAGGAAGTCGGGAATCACCCCGATCACCTTGCCGCCACCCGCCAGGGCGCCGTCGTTTACCGCGCCCATGAGGCCGGTGGAGCCACCCCCGGTTACAAGCGTCGCGCCGTGGGCCGCCAGGGCGCTGCCGAGGTCCGTGGCAGCTTGGCGAAAGGCGGGGTCCAGGCCCGCGTTGGCCCCGCAGAACACGCACATGGCGCCCAAACGCTTGGGCGCGGCAGCGGAAAAGGGCGCGACGATATCGTCCAGGGAGTCTTCCGGCGGGAGGGTGGGGGTGCTCATAACGGGAAAGTTATCCGGTTCGGGGAGGGGTTGACGCTCTTGCCACTTGGGCTGGTTCTTTGTAAAGCTTTGATCCATTGAGGCTATGGGGGTTCCGGGGCGCTTCTCAGGGTTTACGCCGTTGGGCGGAAAGCCAAAAAGAGCCACAATCCAGGCCGATAGTTTTTTTGCGTTCGCCCGCTTCTTGGTCAAACATTTGGAGTTTCAAACCATGTCTCGCCTGAGCCATATCGCGGCTGCCGTTGCTTTGCTTGCCGCTACCACGCTGTCGGGTGTCGCGCGCGCCGACAACCAGGACGTCATCGACTACCGCCAGCACATCATGAAGACCTTGGGTGAACAGGCTCAGTCCCTCGCCATGGTGCTCCAGGGCAAGGCGCCGGCGGAAAACGTCGCCATCCACGCCCAGCTCCTCGCCGTCACCGCGGCCACCGTCGAAAAGGCCTTCGTTGCGAAGGTCCCGGGCGGCGAAGCCAAGGCCGACGTGTGGGCCAAGTGGGATGACTTCTCCAAGAAGGCCAAGGAAACGGCCGCTGCGGCTGCTGACCTCGCCAAGGTCGCGCAGAGCGGCGGCGTCGAAGCTGCCAAAGCCAAGATGGCCGCTCCGGGCCTCGGCTGCAAAGGCTGCCACGACACCTACCGCGAACAGAAGAAGTAGTCCGCGCGGTCATCTAGTTGCTGCAAAGCGCCTGCTCCCGTCCGGGGGCAGGCGCTTTGTCTTTCATCGGCGCCGGACCTTGGAAACTACCGTATGAGGCGAGTGCACGTTTCAGCTTTGGGCATCGCGCTGATGGCCTTGGCGTCCGCGCCCTCCATGGCGGAGGACAAGGATGTGGTGGCCTATCGCCGCCACCTCAGGATCACCCTCAACGAACAGTCCGGCGCCTTGGGCATGATTCTATCGGGGTCCATTCCCGACAGCGACCCAGTGGCGCACCTCGAAGCCATCGCCCTCACGGCGTCCTACGCCACCAAAGCTTTCAAGCTTCAGGTTCCGGGCGGCGAGGCCCGGCCCGAGATCTGGACCCAATGGGCGGATTTCTCCAAGCGCATGGACGATTTTGCCCGCAAGACCGCGGGCCTTGCCAAGACCGTCCGGGAAAAGGGCCCCCAGGGAGTCAATGTGCTCGATGCCCTGACCTGCAAAGCCTGTCACGACATCTATCGCGACGAAACAAAGAGGTAGGCTACAGCGAACGCGACTGGAATCCGGCCGCGCCGCCCGTCATATTCCCCCTTCACGTTCACCAGAGTTAGAGCGCCATCATGAAACGCACTACCAAAGCCCTCATAGCCGCCCCGCTGATTTCTGTAGCGGTGGGGGCCCTGGCCATGGCCGGCATCGTATTCGCCGCCGATGCGCCGGCGCCCGCGCCGACCGATGTGCCGCTGCCGGCGGCAGCGCCCCGCCCAGCGTCCGAAGGGCCGGCCCAGTCGCCGTCGGACGTCGCAGCACCGGAGGCCGCGGCGACCGCGCCCAGCGACATGACGCCCCAGGTCGACAACCTCGCCGATAAGGGCAAATACCTCGCCACGGCCGGCAACTGCATTAGCTGCCACACCCGCGCGGGCGGCGAGGAGTTCGCCGGCGGCGTGGAGTTCCATTCGCCGCTGGGCTCGATTCACTCCACCAACATCACGCCCGATCCCGAGACCGGCATCGGCAAATGGACCGAAGCGGATTTCATCAAGGCGATGCACGACGGCGTCGCCCCGGGCGGCCGCTATCTTTTTCCGGCGTTTCCCTACACGGCCTTCACCAAAGTCAGCGAAGACGACGTCAAGGCGATCTACCACTACCTGAAGACCCTCAAGCCGGTGGCCTACACGCCGCCCGCCAACGGCCTCCTGTTCAACTCGCTGTCGCGGTATGGGATGATTTTCTGGAACGCGTTGTTCCATAAATCCGAGCGTTACAAGACCGACACCACCCAGTCGGCAGAATGGAACCGCGGGGCGTATCTGACGGAAGGCCTGGGTCACTGCAGCGCCTGCCATAGCCCGCGCAACCTCTTCCTGGCCGAAAAGCAGGATGAGGCTTATTCCGGCGGCGAGATTCTGGACAAAGTCGGCGAAGGTGAAGGCCCGGGCAAAGAAAAGATTCGCAAGTGGTCGGGCGTCAATCTGACGCCGGCCAAATCTGGTTTGGGCGCGTGGTCGGTGGATGATATCGCCGCCTACCTCAATAAGGGCTTCGCGCCTCGGCACGCCGGCACCTGGGGACCCATGACGGAAGTCATCGTCAACAGCATGCGGCATCTGTCGACCGAGGACACCAAGGCCATGGCGGTGTACATCAAGAGCCTGCCGCCGCGTGAGCCTGCCGGCGGCGTCGCCATCGCCGAGGACCAGACCAAGGCCGGCGCTCCCGTCTACAAGGATCGCTGCGCCAAGTGCCATATGGACTCCGGCCGCGGCGGCATGTTCAACGGTCCGCCGCTGGTGGGCAGCGCCATCGTTCAGCACGCGGACCCGGCGTCGCTCATCAACATCATCATGTACGGCGCCAACGCGCCGAAAGAGGTCTCCACCGGCCAGTGGGAAACCATGAAGCCGCTGGGCGAGGTCCTGACCGATGCCGAGATCGCCGCGGTGGCCAACTACGTCCGGTCGAGCTGGGGCAATACCGGCCGTCCGGTCCAGGCGGCGGATGTGGCGCAGCAAAGATAGGATCGTCGGCGTGCAGTATGCGGCGGACTAATCCGTGAAGCTCACGCTCGGGATGATCCTGCCGTTCGCGCTGACGCTGGTGTTCACCGGCGCCATCCGTCTTGGCCTGGGGGCCGAGCGCGGCGCGCGCCTTGCCGGCGGCGCGGTGATCGGCGGCTTTCTCATAGCCTGGGCCATCGTCTGGCGGCCGGGCTGGATGCCGGCGGAGCCTTTCGCCCGCATCGGCCATATCGCCCTCGGCGCGCTGCTCATGGGCCTGCTGGTGGACGCCGTCATTCGCCGCAAGGCGGCCACCATCGTCGCCGCCATCGGCGTCGTGGCGGTGTCGGCGATCGCGTCGGTCACCGGCACGCTGATGCCGCGCTGGCCGTTGCCGAGCGATGACCTCCTGATGATCGGGCTGCTCGCCGTGTTGGCGCTGGCGACGCTGGCACGCCTCGACCGGCTGCGGACCGACACCACCGTCGTGCTGGTGATCACGGCCATGGCGGCGCTGGCCGCGTCCGCCGTCGCCGCCGTGGCCCACGACCTTCCGCTGTCCGTCACGGCCCTCATGTTGGCCCTGTCGCTGGCGGCCTACGGCATCATGGCCGCGTTGATTCCCTTGCCTGTGGGGGACAGCATTGTGCTCGGGGCCGGTGCTACGCTCCTGGCAATCATCTGGGCCCTCGCCTCCACCCACCCGGCGGCGGCGCCAGCGCTGGTGCTGCTGCCGCTCATCATGTTCGCCGATGGTACCGCGCGCCGCGTTCCGTTGCCGAAAGCGCGAATCTCGGGACTGCTGTTTCCGCTGGTCCTGGCGGGCATCGCCAGCCTGCCGGTGGTCCTCGCCGTGGCGGTGGCTTACGTCACATTACCTTGAGCTCTTAAGGCCCTAAAATCAGGGCGATCTTGGGGGCCGGAGGGCGCTCAAGGCCATATTTTCGCCATCGGACGGCTGCATCACTGTGTTGCATCAAAGCCGTCGATTGCGTAAACCCGCATATCAATCGCCGTTTCCTACTGCCGCCGCGTCCATGTAACTGAAACAGGGATACTGGCTCTTGGATTTTGAAACCGAGCCTCATTCGGCGCCGCCTCCTGAAAAGCCGCGTCGCGCCAATACGCCCGTGATCATCGCCATCGTCGGCGCGTTGCTGGTGGCGGGCGCCGCACTGCTGACCTACAGCCTGCAGCATACGCCGGTCGCCCCTGCCACCCAGGTCAACATCGGCCCGGGCTCGCCCAGCTTCGACGTGGTGCGTATCGATCCCAAGGGCAATCTGGTCATGGCCGGCCGGGCACAGCCCGGCGCCACGGTCATCATCCTCGACGGCGACAAGGAAATCGGCCGGGTCACCGCTGATGCCCGCGGCGAGTGGCTCTACCTGCCCAGCGATCCGGTAGCGCCGGGCACGCGCCAGTTCTCGCTCAAGACGCCGGGCGCGGAAGGCAAGGATCTGTTCTCGCAAAACGTCGTGGTCATGTCGGTGCCGGAACGCAACGGCGAGGTCCTGATCGTCGAGCAGTCCCGCGACGGCGGCCGTAGCCGCGTGCTCCAAGGCCCGTCGGCGGCGCCGGGCAAGTTGGCCGTGGAAGGCGTCGACTACGGCGCCGACGGCAAGTTCGCGGTCGGCGGCAAGGCCGAGCCGGGCGCCAACGTCCAGGTCTACCTCGACAACGAATTCCTCGGTCGCGCGGTGGCGGACGCCGACGGCCGCTGGCAGATGGAGCCCAAGGCCAAGGCCACCGCCGGCAACCACTCCATCCGCGCCGATCAGGTGGGGCCCAACAATAACGTCCTCGCCCGGGTGGAAGTGCCCTTCAAGCTCGACCAGTCGCAGATTGACCTGGCGGCGGGCGAAATCACCGTCATCAAGGGCAATAGTCTCTGGTACATCGCCCGGCGGGTCTATGGACAGGGCATCATGTACACCCTGATCTATGACGCCAATACGGGCCAGATCCAGAACCCCGACCTGATCTATCCGGGCCAAGTCTTCAAGCTCCCCACCAAAGACCGGCTGTAGCCGCTGACTTCTTCCGCCGTTCGGTGTTATGACTGCGGGATCAATAAGTAAGCGGTGAGTGATGAGCCAGACCAGAACTGACGGATTCAAGAGCGCCGAGATCGGTTGGCGCGATTACCTGCTGCCGCCGCTGCATCCGGAAGGTCCGGGCTTTGTCGCGATCTTTGCCGTCGTCACTCTGATCCTGTGGTGGATGTGGACGTTCCTCGGTCTGCTCGGCCTGGGCGCCACGGTCTGGTGCTTCTACTTCTTCCGCGATCCCGACCGGGTGACGCCCACCCGCGCCGGCCTGGTGGTCAGCCCCGCCGATGGCGTGGTGCAGTTGATCGGACCGGCGGTCCCGCCGGTTGAGCTGGGCCTCGGGCCGACGCCTTTGACCCGCGTCAGCGTCTTCATGAGCGTCTTCGATTGCCACGTGAACCGCGCGCCC
>CANISR010000203.1 GCA_947470105.1 Fidelibacterota bacterium
TGCGTTAAAACAGAAGGAACCTTTGGCGGGCGGCAAAAGCCCTTTTACTCTGCTTGAGATGACACCGCGAATGATGCTCGAGGAAATGCGACAAAAAGTCGAGGCTGCTTTTATCGCCAGTGGGGGCATAGTGCATAGCTTAAGAGTCAGCTTGATCGCGGCGGTCGTACTCGTGGCCGCAGGTGACGCAGCACGCGGCGCCCAGCGGTCCGGTGAAGATGTGCTCACCAGCGCCGAGGACGCCTTCGGCACCACAGTGGGCGGCGAAACCATCGGCCTTTACAGTGCAACGAGCGCGCGCGGCTTCAGCCCCGTTCAGGCTGGCAACCTTCGCATGAACGGGCTGTATTTCGACACCCGCAGTTCGGGCGGCACGCGCGTGCGAATCTCCAATCGCCTGACGGGCCAGGTAAACGTGCACGTCGGACTTTCGGCGCAGTCCTTTCCCTTTCCGGCGCCGACCGGCATCGCAGATTACGTCCTGCGGGTTCCCGGTGACGAATTTGCCGTCAGCACGGTCGTGCGCACGGGCTATCCGGAATCCGAAACCGTGGAAATCGACGGGCAGATCCCGCTGTCCCGCACGCTCAGCCTCGGCGTCGGCCTCTCGGCCGATCGCTATTTGGACAACGCAAACCACACCACGACGCTCGACGGCGCGCTGATTGGCCACTGGACCATCAGCGATGTGGCCGAGGTGGTTCCGTTCTATAGCCGCATCCGCGAGTACGACAAGAAGGCCCGCCCGTTCCTGTTCCTGGCGGGCGCCGCGTTTCCCCCGAAATACGACCGCACCGTGGATCTGGTGCCGGAATGGGCGAACAACAACAACGACGACATCAGTTACGGCAGCATTGTCAGGATGAGCTGGGAAGATTGGCGCCTGGGCGTGGGCATGTCCCGCTCGCTGGCGACGAAGACGGATGGTGATACCGCGCAGCTGCAACACCGCAATGTCCAAGCCAACGGCGACGCCGAGGTCTGGATCGTGCGCGTGGCCGGCGATGAGAAACCGAACGCGAGCGTATCGGGCGAAGCGCGGGTGTCGCGGGTGTTCCTGGAGGATGAGCGTCGCCACACGATGCACTTCAATGTGCGCGGCAAATCGAGTCAGAACGCTTACGGGGGCAACGTCTCGCGCCGCGTCGGCACGGCAAAATATTACGAGGTGCAAATGCTGCCGGCGCCCAACTGGCTGCCAGGCCCGCGCGGGCGGGAATTCGTGCGCCAGGGCACGGCCGGTCTTGCCTATGAAGGTGTATGGAAAGGCGTGGGCGAATTCAGCGCCGGCCTCCAGCGCACGGGTTATACGCGCTATACCACGTTGGTGAATCCGACCCCCTCGGAAACCACGAAAGCGTGGCTCTACAACTCGACGCTCGCTGCGTATCTCTCCCAGGATCTGGTGCTCTTTGCGAGTTACACCCGCGGCCTCGAGGATGCGCCGCGCGCGCCGCCGTTCTCGATCAGCGCGGGCGCCAGTGCTTCGGCGGCGGTCACGGAACAGATCGATGGCGGCTTTCGCTATACGGTGCTGCCGGGCGTCAACCTCGTCGCCAGCGTATTCGAGGTTAAGAAGCCGTTCTTCGAGCTGGACACCAGCGGCGTCTTCGGCAAGCTGGGCAACGTGCGCCACCGCGGTTTCGAAGTCTCCCTGAGCGGAAGTCCCAGGCCGGGTTTGACGGTTGTGGCGGGGCTCGTTGGCCTGCAGGCGCGCTTGTCGGGACCCCTGGTCGACAACGGCACCATGGGCGCGGTTCCTCCCGAAGCCGTGCCGATCACCGGGATCTTCAATCTCCAGTACGGGCCACCGGAGTGGAAGGGACTCTCGCTCGACGCGCGCATTAACTACAAGGCGCCAAGCTGGGCGAACGTTGAGAACACATTCAAGACGCACAGCTTGACGACGGTAAACGCCGGCGCACGATATCGCTTCCTGATGGGCGAGCAGCCCGCGACGCTCCGCCTGCAAGTCGCGAACCTATTCGACGTTTGGGCCTGGGAAGTTCAAGGAACGCAACGCCAAGTCATGCCAACGGAGGCACGCGAGGTCACCCTGCAGCTCGCCGTGGATTTTTGACCGGGCGCCTACTTCTTTGCAAACTCGGCGCCGTGCGGGACATGCACAGTTATGACCGTCAGCCCCTCGGGTCCCTGCTTGGCGAAATAGTGTGGGACGCCCGCCGGAAAGAGGAAAAAACTTCCCTTGGTCACCTCGTAACTCTGGCCACCCTCAACGCCCGATCCGCCGAGGTTGGATGCGTCGCGGCGCATTGAGTCCTTGAGAGTGCCTCCAACGACTATGGTGCCCGACCCCTCGATGACCTCAAGCAGTTCATCGTCTTTTTCATGCAGAGACGCCGGAGTGGGCACTCTGCGAAATTCTACGCGCGCACTGTATCCACCGAAGGCCACTAGAAACTGCGGCACCATGCTCGGAAGCGATTTTGCTTTAGCTACAGCGGAGACGAGGTCGGCGGGAGACGCGTAGAGAATTGTGGGAGAAGCAACCGCAGGCGCCGGCGCCGTTTGGCCCAGAGCCGGAAACGCCACGACCGACAATGCGACCGCGACCAAGAGTTTAGTGCGCACGAGCATCCTCCCCTGTTAATGCAAATCCGTCGGTCAGCTTTCCGCGCTTTTCACCCTAGCACAAAACAAGCAGTCCGGTCTCAAAGAGAGCGGGCTGCTTTACGCGGTGTGTCAGAAATCTCCAGCCAGACGCAGAGAAAAGCGCCGAGGAACGCTTGGAGAGAAGCGCCCGGATGCGCCGTCAACATTCCAATCGTAGGAATCAAGCACGTTACGTACCTGCGCGCGGATACTGGCGGTGACGCCGTTTATCTTGAACGCATAGCGCAGGCCGACGTCGAACACCACCGCGGCCGGTATGCGAAAGGTGTTGGTGCGATTTGCGTACTGCGACGCGGTGTAGTCGGTCTGCGTATCGACGGAGAAGCCGCGCCACGCGCTCGGACCATATTGCAGGCTGAGACGGAAGATGCTGGGCGGCGTGCCGGGCGGGACATTGCCGATCAATCCGCGATCCACCGAAAGCCCCGAGATGCGCGCCTTCAGAAGAACCGAGCCCGCAACGACCGTAAACCCGGGCAACGGCTGGCCGGTTAGCGACATCTCGATACCACGGTGCCTGATGCTGCCTACGTCTGTGTAGATATTCGTCTGATCGCGATCGAAATACGGCTTGGTGACCTCGAATACGCCAGCGACGAGGCTGACGCCGGGAAAGATGCGGTAGCGAAATCCGGCGTCCACCTGCTCGGTGAGCGCGGCCGGCACCGGGGCGCCGGCGTTGGCGGCGTTGTCGGGCGCGGTGCCGAACTCTTCGATACCGCGCGTATAACTGGCGTAAATCGCCAGATCGCGTGAGGGCGTTGCTGTGGCGGTGGCGTTGTAAAGCCAGGGCCGGCTTTTGGTCGGCGTTGCGGCGGCATTCTCTTTGCCGAATTCGCGGTTATAGAAGCTCTTCTGCAAGCCCACGCTGAACTCGCCGACGCCCGCCCACTGACCGCCGTAAGAAATGCCTGGCGTGATCTGGTTCACAGCGTCGCGGTCGCGCACGCCGTACGTAAACTGCGGACGCGCCACCGGCCGGTACACGCCGATCGTCGCCTTACCGAGGGAAATCGTCTGGCCGCCGCCGAAAATGCGGTTGGTATCGCGCCCACGCACGGCAAGGTGAACAGTGTGGCGGTAGACGCCCTGTGTGTAGGCGCCGGTCGCGCGGATCTCGCCGGAGGTAGACGTCAGCCGATGAGGCGGATCGCGCCTGACGGCGAGGTCTGCAACACCGTTCGATTGGGTATTGCGGTAGAAGATCACGAAGTTATCGAGGCGATCTTGATCCGAGCGGAAAAATGCGCCTTGCAGGCGCCAGTTCTCGCCCAAGACGCCTCGCAAGATGAGGCCGGCATTGAGGTCGTTGTAGCGCCGGTCGGCCCAATCCTGACCGAAGAATACATTTCGGTCGAAGCGCGGTGGCCGGTATGCCCCGCCGGTAAAAATCTGCGGCTGAACGTCGCCGTCCAGTTCCTGGGTGTAATAGACGAAAGGAATAGCTTCGAAATTCTCGCTCGGTGTCCAACGCCAGAGCGCAGCAGTCGTCAAGAACGGATTCTGGCCGTTCCAGTCGGTGATGGAGTTCATGAGATTCGTGCCGACGAACATGCCAAGCTTATCCTTGATCAGCGGCGTCGAGACATCGAGCGTGAGCGACCTTTGTCCGCTCGGCACGGTATATGTGGCGGCAGCGCTGACGATCAAATGGTCGGCGGGCATGATCAGCGAAGTGTCGACAATGCCGGTTGGCGCCGGAAACGGATAGGATTGAGCGGTCAACCCGACGCGCATTGATTGGCTGCGCTGCAGGCGAGGGCCGAATACGGCCTGCTGGTCGAAGTAAAGGCCGTAGAGGCGCATATTGCCGGCCTGCTGTGGATCGAAGCCGCGGGCGTTGCGGGAATCATACAGACCGACGTTTTCGTTGCCGACGCGCGTGCCAAAGGCGTCTTCGGCCGACGTGACGGCGTTCTCGTCCGCGCGCTGTGCGGCCGCCGTTTGACAAAACGACAGCAGCCCACCTGCTATCAGGCAGCCACAATACCAAGTCTTACGGAACACGAGCCCCCCCCCCGACCCCGGCGCCATACGGCGCCAGTTCTCCCCATCACTACGAGAGGTTATAGTTTAGCGTCACGACCGCCTAGCGATCTGCAATTTAACCACCCCACCTCGCATTTAATTCTAGTGATGCCACGGCGCGAGGCACCAAAATCCGCGCAAAACAAAAGCCCGCCAACTCGGATGAGTCGGCGGGCTTATTGGGTTGCGGGAGCCCGCATCCAGCATAACCACACTTTATACAGGGTCCGCGTACCGGCATGAATCCGAACTATTGTCTGTTGAGCTCGCGAGCGACTCTGCGGTGGTGGACGCAGTCGCGAACGAGCCATTCTCCGCCCCCCTATTCCCTGCTACCAGGGAATTTACAGGGAAATTTGCCGTTTTGGCGAAGGTCACGCCTCCCGGGAGCCCACAGATAGGGTCCGATTTTCGGGATATCCTGTCAACGCCGCCTTCTCCCGGCCCTCGGAACAGTGAAATAGCAGGGAATTCGGGAATGCTTCCACTAAGCCGCCAATCTATGGGCTTGTTGGAACCAAAGGCTAGGTGGACGGCCAGATAGCAGGGAATTTCTTGCGCCCGTTGGGGAAGTTTGGACAGTTCGTCTTGGGTGCGCTTTTCACCCTTCACATCTTGAACCGCACGCCGGCCCTGAATACCCGTCCCAGGCAGTCGTCCGCCCCGCAGTCCGCGAGCAGCGGATAAAACGGGCTGCCGGGCCCCGGGTAAGTCGGGTTTGGATCGCTGTTCATGATGTTCCTGACGTTGAGGAACGCCTCCACATCGGCGCCGCTGTCCTCCCGTGTCATAAAGCGATAACTCATCGAGGTGTCGAGATAGAAATTCCCCGCCCGGTCGTTGAAGGTGGTGGTGGGATTCTGCGTGGTCGAGGTCGGGCAGCCGCTGGTGCAGAGGATCGCGGTATTGCTGAGCTTGCCCGCGCTCCTGCCACGCGCAGACAGCGATGCCCGGAGGGCATCGAGGGTGTAGTTCACCGAGGCGGTCCACTTCCATTTGGGCGTACCGGCCCCAACGTTGTCGGTGGGCACATTTATGGTATTGTCCGAATAGTCCTTGAGCATGCGGGTGGCCAGCATCCGCAAGGCCACGTCCCCCCGCCAGCTCGAAGCTATATCGTCCAGCCGGACGCGGTAGCCGCCTTCGAGGTCGAAACCCCGCACGATCTGCTTGGTGGTGTTGAACGGCGAGATCCTGATCCGGGTTATTGCGGGCTGGCCGTTGACGAGGCCGCGGGTGATCGCCTCGCAGAAGGCTTGGTTGCCTTCAAAGCAGAAATTCACGATCTGCTGCGCGCCCACCGAGCCGATGGCGTCCTTGATGTCGATATTGAAGAAATCGAACGAAGCACTCAGGCCCGGGAAGAAGGCGGGTTGCGCCACCACGCCCAAACCGGTGGTGTTCGCCTTCTCCGGCTGGAGCAGAGGGTTGCCCTGATTGAAACCCTGGTAGGCAGTGGAGGCATTGCCGTTGAACGGATCGAGCACGATGTTGGTGTTGGCGGTTCCCGCCGCGAACA
>CANISR010000204.1 GCA_947470105.1 Fidelibacterota bacterium
CCAATGACCCGATCTCGGAGATCAACAATTTCTTCTCGGGCAACTTCCACGCCATCACCGGCGCTTACAGCGTGGTGGAGGGATATTTCGAAACCGTGGTGCCCCTGGCCAAGGATACCGTCTGGGCCAAGGCGTTCGATATCACGGGTGCTGTGCGCGCCACGGACTACAGCGTATCGGGCTTCGTCACCACGTGGAAGGTCGGCGCCAGCTATTCGCCGATCGACGAGATCCGCCTTCGCGCCGTGCGCTCGCGCGACATTCGCGCTCCCAGCCTTGTGGACCTGTTCACTGCTTCCAAGCCGACCACCGGCAACATCTCCGACAGCGCACTGCCGGGCGCCCCGTCGTTCATCTACACCACCCGCGCTGTCGGCAACCTCGATCTCAAGCCGGAGAACTCCGACAACACCTCGCTCGGCGTCGTGATCCAGCCCAAGTTCTTCCCGGGGTTCAGCCTGTCGCTGGACTACTACAAGATCGCCATCAGCGGCGCCATCGGCTCATTCAACGGCCAGCAGATCGTCGACCAGTGCTACGTACAGAACGTCTCGAGCTTCTGTCAGTTCATCGTCCGTCGTACACCGGGGGCGGCGCCCTCGACCACCAATCCGATTGAGTTCGTCAACCTCAAGCCCATCAACTTCCAGACCCAGACCAACAAGGGCCTGGATATCGAGGCCAGCTACCGCCTGCAGCTGGCGCAGATCAACGACTCATGGGACGGCGACCTGACCTTGCGCACTCTATGGACGAATGTCATGCGGGCAGAGCAGATCTCAGGCTTGCCTAGCGTGCCGCCCAATCGCATGGACGGCGTCAATTCGGGCTCCATCGCCAGTTGGCGCGGCGTCATCAACCTCGTCTATGATTCGCCGCGGGTTCGGTTCGGCATCACGGAGCGCTATGTGAGCGCGGGTGTGTTGAGCCGTCTCTATCTCGAATGCGCCAGTGCTTGCCCCACGAGCGCAGCCAATGGTCAGCAGAACCAGACCATCAATTACAATCAGATCCCGGGGGCGACCTACACTGACCTGTCGCTCGCCTACAAGTTCGGCGAGGAGGGCGGCGCCTCCTACCAGGCGTATTTCACGGTGAACAACCTGCTCAACAAGTCGCCGCCGCCCGTGGCGACTATCAACGGCCTCAACTACATCAATAACGGCGTCAACGCGAACCTCTACGACACCATCGGCCGCATGTTCCACCTCGGCATGCGCTTCAAGATGTAGACTTCACGGCGTTTCGAGTGATTGGACCGGCTGGGATCCCCCAGCCGGTCTTTTTTCGTCAGTCGGCGAGCTCGTCCTGCATGTAGATGCGGATGATGTCCTGAAAGGAAGCCTCGGCGCGGAATCCCAGCGCCTGGGCGCGGACGGGACGGAAGGCCCGCGGCCAGCCGCCGACGATGCGGGCAACGGTGGGATCAGGCTGGCGCCGGATCAGTTTCAGGGGCGCGTCGCCGGCCACGGCGCGCAAGGCCTCAAGCTGTTCGCCCACGCTCACGGACAGCCCAGGCATGTTGAGAGCGCGGCGCGTGCCTAAAGAGGATAGGTCGATGGCGGCCGCGTGGGCCAGGAAGGCCACGGCGGCCCTGGGACTGGCGTGCCAGCCGCGCACGTCGTCGGCCACAGGCAGGATGGCTTCGGCGCCCGAGAGAGGTTCGCGGATGATGCTGGAGAAGAATCCGGAGGCGGCCTTATTGGGTTTGCCGGGTCTCACGCAGATATTGGGCAAGCGAATGGTGACGCCGTCGAAGATATTGCGCCGGGACAGGTCATTTACAAGCAGTTCACCCATGGCTTTCTGTGTGCCGTAGCTGGTCAGCGGCGCAGTCAGGAAGTCATCTTCGATTGTGTCGGGGAGGGGCGTGCCGAACACCGCGAGCGAGGACGAGAACACTACGCGCGGCCGATACGGTGCCGCCAAACCTTCGCGGCGCACGGCTTCAAATAGCTCGCGTGTGGCGTCCAGATTGACGCGGTAACCCTTCTCGAAATCGGCCTCCGCTTCGCCGGACACCACCGCCGCCAGGTGGAAAATCACGTCCGGGCGTTTGGCGATAAGCCCCGCCGCGACGCCGGGCAAGGACAGGTCCGCGACCGTGGCATCGACAGCGCCGCTGAATCCCGGAGGTGCGGCCGGCATGACGACATCGGTGAGTTGCAGCGCGCTGACCTCACGGTCGCCGAGGCGCCCGATCGAGGCAATGTGCCGCGCCAGCTTGACCCCGATCATGCCCGCGGCGCCCGTGATGAGAATTCGCATATTGCCCCCTGACTATCCGCGCGAACGCGTTGGCGAATTTCTATGCCTCGCCTTTGCGGGATGTCGAGTCATATGTCGGACAAGTTCGGCCGACGGCCGGTAGAGTAGCCGACGCGAACCAGCGGCGGGTCATCTGGCTCTCGCCCACAGCGAAGGGGACAGCGATGTTGAGGGAACCGCTACTGACGGCAAAGTCCGGCGCCGGGAATTGTGAAATCAGCTCGCTGTTCAAGGAGTTGCCGGGCTGGCGACGGAGCGGCCCTTAGTCTTCCAGCGGCTGGCCGGTCGGTGATTTAGCGCCGTCCCAAAGGCCCCACTGGATTTTTCGCGTATTGCAGCGGATACTCGAGATGTTATCGTACAACCGGCTCTTCTGAGCCAAGGGAGAATACTTCAATGCCCACGCTGACTCGGAGAAGCGCCCTTCGCGGCGTGCTCGGCGGTAGCGCCGTGACGGTAGGTCTGCCGTTCCTGGACTGCTTCCTCAACACCAACGGCACCGCCATCGCGGCGACGGGTGCGGCCCTCCCGGTGGTTTTCGGCCATTGGATCCAGTCGCTGGGCTTCAACCCCGGAATGTGGGTGCCCAAGAAGATTGCCGCCGGCTACGAGAACAACGTTCAGCTCAAGCAGTTCGATCCGATCCGGGAGCACATCAACCTCTTCAGCGGCATGAAGTACTTCCTCGACGGCCGCCCGCACGAGACCCACACCTCCACTTTCCAGATTTGCACGACCGGCGCGTTATTCGATAGTGGTCCAATCGGGCCGAGCCTCGATTCCAAGATTGCCGACGTTATCGGTACCCGCACCCGGTTCCGCTCGCTGGAAGTGTCGTACGATGGTTCGCGGCAGAGCTGGAGCCGGCGCAGCGGCACCTCGATCAATCCTTCGGAGGGCTCTCCGGCGGCGCTGTACAAGCGCATCTTCGGACCGGACTTCAAGGACCCGAACGCCGCCGAATTCACGCCCGATCCGTTAGTCCTGGCGCGCAAGGGCGTGCTCTCCGCCGTAACAGACCAACGGGCGTCGCTGATGAAGCAGGTGGGCGCCAGCGACAAGGCGCGTCTCGATGAGTTCTTCACCTCGATCCGCGAAATCGAGAACCAGTTGGAACTGGAGTTGCAGAAGCCCACGCCGATGCTGGCGTGCTCCGTCCCCAAGGGAGAGGAGGAGGTCAAGCCGAGCAGCCTGGTCGAAGACATGGACGTCAACGGCAAGATCATGGCCAATCTGTTGGCTCATGCCCTGGCCTGCGGACAGACCCGGGTATTCAGCATTAATCTCGGGACCGGGGGCTGGCGCCGCCGTGGTGGCGCCTACACCTGGCACAGCTCGACCCACGAGGAATCCATCGATCCGGCCCTGGGCTACCAGAAGGTGGTCTATGAGTTTATCGAAGAGGCCAACCGCATGTTCGCCAGCCTCGTCCGCACCCTTGACTCGATCAAGGAGGGCGACGGCACCTTGCTCGACCGGTCGCTGGTGCTCTGGCAGACCGATCACGGCGACGCTCGCACCCACTCGCTGGAAGAAATTCCGATCCTCACTGCGGGCCGCGCCGGCGGCCGGATGAAGAGCGGCGTGCATGTGTCCGCCCCGGGCGAGCCGTGTACCCGTGTCGGCCTCACGGTGCAGCAGATCATGGGGGTACCGCTGAACACCTGGGGTACCCGGTCCAACGAGACGACCAAAACCTTCAACGAAATCGTGGTCTAGAACCCTTCGGCGAGTTTTGCTCTTTGAAAGCCGGCGGTGCGGTCTCGCGCCGCCGGTTTTTTTGTTTTGAAAATCGGCGCAGCCGTCTGCCGACCTCCAGAACGACGGCCATTGGTCCGTCCCGACCGTAGAGTTTATCCAATGTAATACATGAGGAAAAAGTTATAAGTCACTGATATATGTATCATTAATTATAATTGTAGCCTGCCTCGCATCTTTCTGGCTGGGCCGAGCTTCTGGAAGCAACCCTAGCCCGATGCCGCCATTTCTCCCCTCTACGCATACGGGGTAAAAAGCTGTATGATAATAATGGCCTAAAGTCATTTTTCGTTATGCGGAGCGTCACGTCATCGTCATTTCCGGTCACCGTGGAGGGGCCGGACGTCTGCTGCAGCCATTCAATCAGGGAGAAGAGTGCATGTACGGTCTGAATAGACGTCGCGTTCTGCGGGGCATGTTGAATGGCGGGGCGGTCACTGTTGCTCTTCCGCTACTCAATTGTTTCCTGAATGGAAACGGCACCGCGCTCGCCGACGGCCAGCCCATGCCCGTACGTTTCGGCACCTACTACTGGGCGCTCGGCATGACGAAGTCGATCTTCGTTCCTAAGAAGCTCGGCGCCGGTTACGAAATCACCGAAGAAATGGAAGCCCTGCGCGGCGTCCAGCCGCACTTCAACGTGCTGACCAACTTCACGGCGTACCGCGACAATGCCGAGAACCTCTGCCACCACACCGGCTGGGTGATCTCGCGCACCGGGATCGCGCCGATGCTGCAGCAGGATGTGCCCGGCGAAACCGTTGACGTCACCATCGCCAACCAGGTCAGCCGCACCACCCGCTTCAAGCTGCTGAACGCCTCGGCCGGGGGCGACGTGCGCGGCACCTTCTCCTACGAAACGCCGACCACCCCGAATGCGCCGGAAGTGTCGCCGCTGCAGTTCTACACCCGCCTGTTCGGACCGGAATTCCAGGACCCGAACGCGGCGAGCTTCACCCCCAATCCGAAGGTCATGGCGCGCAAGAGCGTGCTCTCGGGCGTCATGGACGAAATCGGCGACCTGAAGAAGAAAGTCGGCGCCGAAGACAAAGCGCGCATTGACCAGTACTTCTCGGGCCTTCGCCACCTGGAAAAGCAGTTCGACCAGCAGCTCACCAAGCCCGAGCCGATTGCCGCTTGCATCGCGCCGAAGGCCGCCAAGGAAGACGCCAAGGTTGGCAATGAATCCACCCTGGTCGCCCAGCGCCACAAGATGATCACCGACCTCATGGTCATGGCCATCGCCTGCGACCAGACCCGCGTGTTCAACATGAGCTACAACGGCCGTGGTTCCAACACGACCAAGCTCGGCTACGAAAAGCCGCACCACACCACGACCCACGAGGAGCCGGTGGACGAGAAGCTCGGTTACCAGCCCAATTGCTCCTGGTTCACCCGCCGGGCCATGGAATCCTGGGCCTACTACATCAAGGCCTTCGCCGATCAGAAGGAAGGCGCCGGCAGCCTGCTGGACAACGTCTTCATCATCGCCAACAGCGACCACGGTTACGCCCGTGTCCACTCGCTGGACGGCATGGCCATGTTCACGGCCGGTAAGGCCGGCGGCAAGGTCAAGAGCGGCCTGCACATTGACGGCGGCGGCAGCCCCGTCACCCGCCTCGGCTACACCGCCATGCGCGTCGCCGGCATGGATACCCCGTCGTGGGGCACCAAGAGCAACAACACCTCCAAGGAAATCGGCGAGTTCCTCGTCTAGATTTCGGTACCTGTGCTAACCTCCCCGGGGCAACCTGGGGAGACGCACTTGAAACACCTTCTGAATATTTCGCGGCGCAGCGCCTGGACCCTCGGTCTGGGCGCTTTCGTTTTTGCCGCCATTCCGGCGGCGGGGCTTTTGGCTGCCGAGCAGGCTGCGGCCGTGAGCGATCTGGGGCCGGCAATGGGAACCGTCGCGCCGACAATCGGCATGCCGCTCGACCAAGCGTCAAAGCCCCGCACCGCGGCCAGCATTGCGGGCAAGAACGGCACGGTGTTGCTGTTCTTCCGTTCAGCGGACTGGTGCCCCTACTGTCAGCGCCAGCTCATGGATATGAACGCGGGTCTTGCGGAAATCGAAAAGCGCGGCTTCCGCCTGGCGGCGATCTCCTACGACAGCCCAGAGATTCTCCAGAAGTTTACCGAGAAACGAGAGA
>CANISR010000205.1 GCA_947470105.1 Fidelibacterota bacterium
CAGGCACGTCGCCGTTGACGATGCGCAAGGCCAGGCCCTCGATGATCGCGGTCTTGCCGACACCAGGCTCGCCGATGAGTACCGGGTTATTCTTGGTGCGCCGCGACAGCACCTGAATCGTGCGGCGGATCTCCTCGTCGCGGCCGATGACCGGGTCGAGTTTTCCGGCACGGGCCAGTTCGGTGAAGTCGCGGGTGTATTTCTTGAGGGCTTCGTACTGGTCCTCGGCGCTGGCGCTGTCGGCGCTGCGGCCCTTGCGCAGGTCACGGATGGCAGCGTTGAGGCCCGCGGGCGTGACGCCGGCGTCCTTGAGGATCCGCCCGGTGGCGCCCGACTTGGCGATAGCCAGCGCCAGCAGCATGTATTCCGCGGTGACGAAGGAGTCCCCGGCCTTCTGCGCGCCCTGGAGCGCCTGGTCGAGCAGGCGGTTAAGGTCCGGCGCGAAATACATCTGCGCCGACGATCCCTCGACCTTGGGCAACTTCTTGAGCTCGGCGTCCGTGAGTGTCAGCGCGCGCACCGGATCGCCGTCGGCCTTCTCGATGAGCTGCGCCGCCATGCCTTCCTTATCGTCGAGCAAAGCCTTGAGCAGATGTTCCGCGGTGACCTGCTGATGGTTGTCCCGCAGCGCTATGGTTTGCGCCGCCTGGAGGAAGCCGCGGGCCCGATCGGTGAATTTCTCAAGATCCATAGGACGTCCTCATGGTTGACGAGGCTTTGCTCTTCATGCGGGAGGATTTGGGTGTCGTACCCGTCCCCCGCAAGGCCTGGGACTAAAAAGCCGAAGGCGGCAAAGGTGTTCCCTTGCCGCCTTCGGACGAATGATCCGGATCAACGAGAGGAGATTCTACTCCCCGGCGTCGGCCACCGGCCGGTCGCTCCGGCCACGGCGCCGGCGCGGGGCACGCTCGCCCTCGCCGCCTTCCGGCGGACTCTGGCCCGACAGCGGCACGCCCGGCGGCGGACCGATGCCCAGAATCCCCGGCGGCAATCCGATGTCCTCACTGTGGGTCGGCGGATTGGACGGTGAACGGGGCGGTTCCTGGACCGGTGCCGGCTGCGGCGCCGGCTGGCTCACGGCCTGCTGATGGTGAGTGGGTGGCTGAGGTTGGGGCTGCTGCGGTTGCAAATCGGCGCGCCCACCTTGGTTATGGCCGCCCTGGTTATGCCCACCTTGGTTATTGCCACCTTGATTGTGCCGGCCTTGATTGTGCCCGCCTTGATTATTGCCACGCTGATTATTGTCGCGCTGATTATTGTCGCCCTGGTTATTCCCACCCTGGCTATTGCCAGTGTGGCCGTCCTGATTCTGGCCGCCTTGGTTATGGTTGCCCTGGTTGCCTTGATGGCCGCCCTGGGGGTTGCCGTGATTTTGGCCCCCTTGGTTATAGCCACCCTGATTGTAGCCGCCCTGGCCGCCCTGATTCTGGTCGCCGAAGTTGCCCTGTTGGTCGCCGTCTTCGCCGCCCTGGTTATAGCCACCCTGTCCGTTCTGGGGGCGATTGCCGTTGTTCTGCTGCTCGAAACGGGCGTTGAGCACCCGGTAATAATGGTCGGCATGCTGGAAATAGTTCTCCGCCAGCACCCGGTCGCCGGCCATGCTGGCGTCGCGGGCGAGGGCCAGATACTTCTCCATCAATTGCTGCGCGTTGCCGCGCATGCGCTGGCCGCCGTCGTAATTCGGGTTACGTCCGCCGCCGCCGCCACCGCCACCGCCGCCTCCGCCGCCCATGGGACGCGGTTTGCCGCCGTTTCGGCCGCGCTGACGGCCCTTCATATTGTTCGGTTTATTCATCAAGTGAGTGGTTCCCTTTGGGACACAATACCCCCTGCCAGAGACCCTATGTTCATGACGCGGGCTTTTACGACCACGCCAGCACGGCTCATTTTGGGGGTGCCTCGCGAATTCCCAGGGCTGGTTTCACCACCAGCGCCCCTCCCAGAGGGCATTAACGTCGGGAATTCGCTTTCAGTGCTGATGGTATTCAGCTTGCCGGAGTTTTCCAACCTCTTTTTTGATGCGCTCAGGAAGCCTTGATAATGGCCCTCAAACCGCGAAAACCAGGCACCGGTCGATCCCACCGAGGTCGGGATGGCGCGCCAGGATTCGCAAGCCCGCGGCTTGCGCCAGCGCGGTGACCGCGTCGGCCTGACCCAAGCCGATTTCGAGGAAAATGCGCCCGCCGGGCGCCAGGAGGGCCGCCGCCGGCGCCAGCAGGGCGCGGTAAGCGCCGAGCCCGTCTTGCCCCGCCGTCAACGCCGCCCGCGGGTCGTAGAGCCGCACCTCGGGATCGAGCGCCATATACTCCGCTTCGGTGATGTAGGGCGGGTTGCTGACCACAATCTCGAAGCTGCCGCCAATGCCTTGCGTCCAATCACCAACCTGAAAGCGCGCGCGGGCGGCCAACCCCAGGCGCCCAGCGTTCTCCGTGGCGACCTGAATGGCGCCGGGCGCGATGTCGATTCCAAGCGCCGTAGCCTCGGGCCAGGCGCTGAGGATGGCCAGGGGAATGCAGCCGGTGCCGGTGCCGAGGTCCAGAATGCGGGGTGCTGCAAACATCGCGCGGTGCGCCAGGACCGCATCGACCAGGGTCTCCGTGTCCGGGCGCGGGTCGAGAGTGTCGGCGCTGATCTTGAACGCCAGACCGTAGAACTCCCGCTCACCGATGATGCGCGACACCGGCTCGTGAGCAAGGTGACGATTGGCATATGCAATGATGGTCGCCATATCCGCGTCTGTGATGACCACATCACCGCGCGCAAACAGCAGGCTGGGTTCCAGCCCCATGACGTGGCCGACGAGAATGCGCGCATCGAGGCGGGCAGAGGGAAAACCGGCGTCGGTGAAGCCGCGGGTCAGGGCCCCGACCGTCTCCGCCACGGTCCCCATGATTAGTTCATGGCCGCGAGGCGTGCGGCCTGATCCTCGGCGGTGAGCGCGTCCACCAGTTCGTCGAGACCGCCGCCGTCCATGACTTCGTCGATCTTGTAGAGCGTCATGTTGATGCGGTGATCGGTGACGCGCCCTTGCGGGAAATTATAGGTACGGATGCGCTCGGAGCGGTCGCCGGAACCGACCTGGCCCTTGCGGTCGGCGGAGCGTTTCGCGTCGAGAGCCTGGCGTTCAATGTCGTAAAGCCGGGCCTTCAGGATGCTCATGGCGCGGGCGCGGTTCTTATGCTGCGACTTGTTTTCCTGGCACTTTACGAACAGGCCGCTCGGAATATGCGTGATGCGGATGGCGCTCTCGGTCTTATTGACGTGCTGGCCGCCGGCGCCCTGGGAGCGCATGGTCTCGATGCGCAGGTCCTCGGGGTTCAGGTCGATTTCCACGTCTTCAGCCTCGGGCATCACCGCGACCGTCGCCGCCGAGGTGTGGACACGGCCGCTGGCTTCCGTCACGGGCACGCGCTGCACCCGGTGGACGCCCGATTCGAATTTGAGGCGCGCGAACACGTTACGCCCGGTGATATTGGCGATGGCTTCCTTGAAGCCGCCGATGCCGGTCTCACTGATATCCACCACCTCAAACGTCCAGCCCTTGCGGGCGGCATATCGCTCATACATGCGGAATACTTCGGCGGCGAACAAGGCGGCCTCTTCGCCGCCGGTACCGGCGCGCACTTCGAGGATGGCGTTCTTGGCGTCGGCTTCATCCTTGGGAATGAGCGCGACCTGCACCTGAGCCTCGAGTTCGCTCACCGTCGCCTTGAGACGGTGGACTTCCTCTTCCGCCAGGGCCCGCATCTCGGCGTCGTCGCCGCTGGCCATGGCTTCGGCGTCCGCCAGTTCGGCGCGCGCCTGGCGCAGGCTCTGGATCTGCTCGACGATGGGGCCCAGGTCGGAGAATTCCTTGCTGAGCTGGGCGAATTTCCCGGCCCCGGAAGCGTCGTTCATCAACGCCTGCAACTCGTCGTAACGGACGAGGAGCTTGCTCAGATTTTCTTCGAAGTTGAACGCCATCGCCGCTTATACCTTGAGATGTTGCGCAAGCTCGGCCTGCGTCACTTTTTTCTGCTCGCCGCTGTCGAGGTCGCGCAAGGTGACGACACCGTCGCGCACCTCGTCGGCGCCCAGGATCACCGCGGCGCGGGCTTTGAGCTTGTTGGCGCGCTTCAAGCGCTTGCCCATATCGCCGCTGTAGCCGAGCTCCACCGCGAAACCCTGTAAACGCAAGGTGTGGGCGAGCTTTTCAGCCACCTGGACTTCGGCAGCCCCCACCGGCACCACCGCGATGGGACGCACCGCCGCCGCCGGCTCGGGAATCAGCATCGCCAGGCGCTCGACCCCGGCGGCCCAGCCGGTTCCCGCCGTAGCCGGCCCGCCCATGGAGGGGATCAGCCCGTCATAGCGACCGCCCGCCAGTACCGTGCCCTGGGCGCCCAAGGCATCGGTCGTGAACTCGAACGCGGTGTGGGAATAGTAATCGAGGCCACGCACCAGCCCCGGATTGAGATTGAACGGAACATCAAGGCGCGCGAGGCCCTCCTGCACCGCCGCGAAGAAGTCCTTCGACGTCGTATTGAGATAGTCCGAATAGCGCGGGGCGTTTGCCACCAACTGGCGGTCCGCCGGATCTTTTGAGTCCAGGATCCGCAACGGATTGCGCTGCAGCCGCTCGCGGCTGTCCGGCGACAATGTTTCCATGTGTCCCGACAGGAATGCGGTCAGGGCGTCGCGGTAAGCCGCCCGGCTTTCGCTGTCGCCCAGGGAATTGAGCTCGACCTTGATGTTGCCCGCCACGCCGAGCGCGGTGAGGATATGGTGGCCGAGGGCGATGACCTCCACGTCCGCTTGCGGTCCCGGCACGCCGAGAAGTTCCACGCCGATCTGGTGGAACTGGCGCTGGCGGCCCTTTTGCGGGCGCTCATAGCGGAACATGGCCTCGCGGTAGAAGAACTTGAGCGGCGTTTGCTGGGCGAGACCGCCCGAGATGAAGGCGCGCGCCACGCCCGCGGTGCCTTCGGGACGCAAGGTGATGCGCTCACCGCCCTTGGTCTCGAAGGTATACATCTCCTTGGTGACGATATCCGAGGTGTCGCCCAAGGTGCGGGTGAACACTTCGGTGGCTTCGAACACCGGGGTCGCGATCTCGCCGTAGCCGTAACGGCCGGCGATCTCGAACGCTGCGTCCTCGATGGCGCGGTGGCGCCTGATGTCGTCGAACATCAGGTCGTGAGTGCCGCGGACGGGTTGAAGGTTTGACACTGGGGGCCTCGAAGAGAAATGGGAACAGGCGCAAGCGGGTGAGTAGCCGGGCCGGAGGCCCGCTACTCGGCGGCGTGCGACTGGGCTGCGGCGGCCTTTGCGGCTTCGATTTCCGCGGCGCGCTTCTCGACCAGCTTGACGATGTGGTCGATCTTGGCGCCGTCGTCGATGTTATGGTCGGGAACGCCGCCCACATACATCTTGTGGCTGCCGTTGCCGCCGCCGGTGAGGCCGATGTCGGTTTCGCGCGCTTCGCCGGGGCCGTTGACGACGCAGCCGATGATCGAGAGCGACACGGGCGTGGCGATATGGGCGAGCCGCTGCTCGAGGATTTCCACGGTTTTAATGACGTTGAAGCCCTGACGGGCGCAACTCGGGCAGGACACGATGCGCACGCCGCGGTGGCGCAAATCGAGCGACTTGAGCATCTCAAAGCCGACCCGGACTTCTTCGGCCGGCTCGGCGGAGAGCGACACGCGGATGGTGTCGCCGATGCCGGCCCAAAGCAAGGCGCCCATGCCGATGGATGATTTCACGGTGCCGGAGCGCAAGCCGCCGGCTTCGGTGATGCCCACATGCAAAGGATAATCGCAGCGGTCCGCCAGCGCCTGATAAGCCGCCACGGCGAGAAATACGTCGGACGCCTTCACGCTGATCTTGAATTCGCGGAAGTCGTTGTCTTCCAGAATCTTGGCATGTTCGAGGGCGCTTTCGACCATGGCGTCGGGGCACGGCTCGCCGTAGCGCTCGAGCAAATGTTTTTCCAGGCTGCCGGCATTGACGCCGATGCGCATGGAACAGCCGTGGTCCTTCGCCGCCTGAACCACGTCCTTCACGCGCTGGGCATTACCGATATTGCCGGGGTTGATGCGCAGGC
>CANISR010000206.1 GCA_947470105.1 Fidelibacterota bacterium
GAACGCGCCGCTGACCTACACCGCGCCCCTCGCCGCCACCTTCGGCGCCGACAAGGTTATCTATAAGCCGTTCGAGAAGGACGAGCTTTTGAGGGCGATCACCGACGTGCTGTCGGATTAGAACCGGACCCGCTCCGGCTTTTGTGTCCACTAAACGTGGATCAGCTGGCGCAGAACTTTTTCCATGCTGACGGCCAGGCTCCAGCGCTCTTCCTGCGTGAGCGATTCAAGCGCGCGGCTGAGCTGCTGCAGCGGGTCGCTGCGTAAGATGGCTTCACCCTGCTCGGTCAACACCAGGCGATGCACGCGCCGGTCCTGCTTGTCGCCGACCCGGCGCAGGTAACCTTTGCGCACCAACGCGGCCACGGTCTGGGAGGCGGTGCCTTTTGTGGTGCCTTGAAATTGCGCGAAGCCGGTGACGGTCTGGCGCTCATGAGTAGCTTCATCGAAATAGCGCAGCGCCGCCCATTGGGCTGGATTCAGCCCCGGAGTGTAGCCAAGGTTATACGCGGCCTTACCGACCTGTTCGATGAGGCGGGCCAAGCCCCGCGTTGAAAGCTTAGGATCACTACGCACGGATTATCAGGGCTGCGACAAATTCCATTTTGCCGGGAATATAACCGGTCAGCGGGGTAACACGAAGTAAATAGCGGGTTTTCGAATCAATCCAGCTTGCGGTCTAGCGCCCTCCGGTCTCATCAACCACAGCGCTCTGGCCAGGCTTCCTCGTCCGGCGCCTTGCGCCGGCCACGACCAACGTCGGGTCCATACCGCGGGTTGCCCTTTGGGGTACGGAAAAAGCCGGTTGACCGGCCCCCGCCCTTCACGGCACGAGAAGCCCGCGTCTCCTTCGAGGCGTTACGCTAAGCTCCGTTATGTCCCCGGCGAGGCCCATGCCAGCACTATATTCCATGATCGCGCCCGCGCTGCGCTGCATCGACCCCGAGCGTGCCCATCGCCTCGCCCTGTGGGCGTTGAAGGCGGGCCTGGCCGGCCGGCGTGAGCACTCGGATCCCATGCTGAACGTGCGCCTCTGGGGTCTCGCCTTCCCCAACCCGGTGGGGATCGCCGCTGGCTTCGACAAGAACGCCGAGGTTGTGGCGCCGGCCTTGCGATTGGGCTGCGGCTTCCTGGAAGTGGGCGGGGTTACGCCCAAGCCCCAGGCCGGCAACCCGAAGCCGCGCCTGTTTCGCCTCACCGCCGACCGCGCGGTGATCAACCGCATGGGGTTCAATAACGACGGCCTGGACGTGATCGCAGGGCGGCTTAAGCATCGCCGCCGGAACACGGCGCCCGTGGGCGTCAATCTCGGCAAGAACAAGGAGTCGACCGACGCCCCGGCGGACTACGCCGCGCTGGCCGAGGGGCTGGCGCCCCACGCCGACTTCCTGGTGATCAATGTTTCGTCGCCCAACACTCCGGGCCTGCGGGCGCTGCAGAATATCGAGCCGCTGCGGGATATCGTGCGCGCGACGCGTGCCGCCCGCGATCGTGCGGTTGTCGCGGCGCCCCCGCCGCTATTGCTGAAGATCGCGCCCGATCTTGAAGCCGCCGACCTCAAGGACATCGTCGCCCTGGCGCTGGGCGAAGGGCTCGACGGGCTGGTGATTTCCAACACCACCCTCAGCCGGCCTGCGTCGCTTACCTCGCAGCACCGCGCTGAAGCAGGCGGCCTGTCGGGTGCGCCGCTTTTCGAACTGTCCACGCGCATGCTGTCCGAGGCCTATGCGCTGGCCGGCGGCAAGTTGCCGTTGATCGGCGTGGGCGGTATTGCGTCGGGCGCTCAGGCCTACGCCAAGATCCGCGCTGGGGCCTCGCTGGTGCAGCTTTACAGCGCGCTGGTTTATGAGGGGCCGGGCTTGATCGGGCGTATCACACGCGACCTGGCGGCCTTGCTGAAGCGCGACGGATTCACATCGGTCACGGATGCGGTCGGGGCCGACCACCGGAGCGCCAAATGAGGTCGTTGCGCGCTATCGCAGGATTGGACGAAGTCGCTGGAGAATTCGACGGATTTATCCTCGATCTCTGGGGGCTGGTCCACGATGGCGCCACGCCCTATCCGCCATCGCGCGACACGTTCTTGGCGCTCAAGGCGGCGGGTAAGAAAACGTTGCTGCTGTCCAATGCGCCGCGCCGGGCGTACGCCCTGGTGGAGGCGATGACGCGCATGGGGTTGGAGCGCGATCTGTACGGCGAGGTGCTGTCCTCAGGCGAGGCGGTCAACCAGGCCCTGATCCGGCGGGACGATCCGTTCTTCAAGGCGCTAGGATCCCGCTGCTATCACCTGGGGCCGTCGCGCGACCGAAGTGTGTTTGACGACACCGGCCTCGAGATTGTCGAGAACCTCGATACCGCAGCCTTCGTGGTCAACACCGGCCCGGGTGAATTGCACGAGACCGTGGCGACATATGAACCGGTATTGGAGGCCGCCGCGCGGCGTAAATTACCGATGGTCTGCGCCAATCCCGACATGGTGGTGATGCGCGCCGGCCAAGCCGTGGTGTGTGCAGGCGCCCTGGCCGCGCGCTATATTGCCTTGGGCGGCACGGTCGCTTATCGCGGCAAACCCGATCCCGCCATCTATCACCTCGCCGTTGAACAGTTGGGCTTGCCGGCGCAGCGCATCGCCGTTGTGGGCGATGCGCTGGAGACGGACGTGAAAGGTGCCCGCGCGGCAAGCCTACGGTCGATCTGGTGCACCGGCGGCATCCACGCCGCCGCCCTCAGCACGGCTTATGGAACCGCAGCCGATCCCGCCAGGGCGTACGCCTTGGCCAGCGCCGAGGGGCAGATTCCCGACGCGATCATTCCCGGGTTTTACTGGTAGCTCCTACGGAGAGAACTGCTCCGCGACCATGCGTTCCTCGAGATTGTGCTCGGGATCGAACAGGGCGCGCATGCCGATGGCGCGGTCTTCGCGCACCGTGACCTCGACGACGCTGCGGACCTCGGTGCGGTCGGCGACGGCGCTCACCGGGCGTTTGTCCGGTTCGAGAACCTGGAATTTTACGATGGCGGTATGCGGCAGGAGCGCGCCGCGCCAGCGCCGCGGGCGGAAGGCGCTGATGGGGGTGAGCGCCAGCACATTGGAATTAAGCGGCAGCACCGGGCCGTAAACCGAAAGATTATAGGCGCTCGACCCCGCCGGCGTCGACACCAGCACCCCGTCGCACACCAGTTCGCTCATGCGCTCGCGGCCGTCGATGAAGATCGCGACTTTCGCCGCCTGGCGGGTCTCGCGCAGCATCGAGACCTCGTTGATCGCCAGCGCTTCGATTGTCTCGCCGCTCGCGGTCAAGGCGGTCATGCGCAAGGGGTGCAAGGTGACCTCCTTGGCAAGCTGCAAGCGGTTCATGAGATCGCCTTCGTCGAAGCGATTCATCAAAAAGCCGACGGCGCCCCGGTGCATGCCGAAAATCGGCGCCTTGAGGCTCATGTAGGTATGCAGGGCCTCCAGCATGAAACCGTCGCCGCCGAGGGCCACGATCACGTCCGCATCCTCGGGCGCGGTCTGGCCATAGCGCGCGGTCAATGCGGCCAGGCCTTCCTGCGCGGGATCTGAGTCGGTGGCGACGAAGGCCACGCGGGAATAAGTCATCATTTTTTCCGGAGCGAAAAGTTCAGCCGCCCGTGACACTCATGGTGCGGCTGACGGCAGGGCGATTATGGCGGCGGTCGATGACGAAATCATGACCTTTCGGCTTCCGCCCGATGGCCTCTTCGATGGCGGCCAGCAAAAGCCCATCATCGGCGCCGGCGCGCAACGGTGCGCGCAGGTCGGCATCGTCATCCTGTCCCAGGCACATATACAGCATGCCGGTGCAGGTCAGGCGCACGCGATTACAGGATTCGCAGAAGTTGTGAGTCATGGGCGTGATGAAGCCCACACGCCCGCCGGTTTCGGCGCAGCGGGTGTACCGGGCGGGACCGCCGGTGGTGTCGGGAATGGCGTCCAGGGTCCAGCGGCGCGCGAGCTTGGCGCGCACCAGCGAAAGCGGCAGGTACTGCGACGTGCGGTCGCCGTCGATGTCGCCCATGGGCATGGTCTCGATGAACACCAGGTCGAAGCCTTCCTGCCCGCACCAGGCCACCAGGTCATCGAACTCGTCTTCGTTCACGCCGCGCATGGCCACGACGTTGATTTTAACCTTGAGCCCTGCGGCCTGGGCCGCGCGGATGCCGGTCATGACCTGTGCGTGACTGCCCCACCGGGTAATGGTGCGGAAGCGGTCAGCGTCCAGGGAGTCCAGCGAGATGTTGACGCGCTTGACGCCCGCTGCCACCAGGCCTTGCGCGTATTTTTCGAGCTGCGTGCCGTTGGTAGTCAGTGTGAGTTCATCCAGGTCGCCGGTTTTCAGGTGACGCCCCAGGTTCTGGAACAAGGAGAGCACGTCCCGGCGCACCAGGGGCTCGCCCCCGGTGATGCGCAGCTTGCGCACACCCAGCGAGACGAAGGCGCTGCACACGCGGTCCAGTTCCTCGAGCGACAGCAGGTCCTTTTTGGGCAGGAACGTCATGTCCTCGGACATGCAGTAAACGCAGCGCAAATCGCAGCGGTCCGTCACCGAGACGCGCAGATAGGAAATGCTCCGGCCAAAGGAGTCGATCATGGTCGGAATATAGGGGTCTGGAGGCTCATGCGCGAGGATCGTCCTCGACCACGTCCAAGGTCACAACCGCGGTATTGATGGTCATCTTGCCCATGTGTTCGAAGTTCACGGTCACCCGGGCGCCTACCACCGACTGCACCTGACCCAAGCCCCAATCGGCGGCGGCCGGGTTGCGGACGATCTGGCCGGGGGCCAATTCCTGTTGCATAACCATGATCTTAAACCCTGATTCGGGGTTTTAGTGGGTTTTATGGGGGGCGCGGGGCCTGATACAGTTACCGCAAGCTTGGGACGAGCAATGACCGATACGGAACTAGAACTGGCGCAGCTTCTATGTACCCGCCTGTGCCATGACCTGGCAGGCCCCATCGGGGCCGTGGCTGCGGGCGTGGAACTCATCGGCGGCGATCCGGCCGCGGCCGACACCGAAACGTTGGGGCTGATCGGCAGCAGTTCGCATGCTGCGTCCCTGAAACTCAAATTCATCCGCGCGGCCATGGGCTCGACCGGCGCCGCCATGGACATGGAAGCGCTGCTCGACGGCTATCTCGGCGCCACCGCCGGCATGGACGGCAAACCTGCCGTGCGCTGGCCCGCGCCCGCCGCGTTCGAGAGTTTCGCCGGCGCGGCCGGGCCGCACTGGCGCCAGACGATTCTCAATCTCTGCCTCGCGGCGCTTGAGATGCAGCCCGGGTGCAAGGAACTGGCGGTGACGCCGGACGGCCGGAAAGTAAAGGTCGAGGCCAAGGGCCATGCCGCGCGCTCGACCTCACGCCGTGACGATCTCGAAGCAGCACTCATGGGCGCACCCAAGGCGCTCAGCGCCAAAACCATCCAGGCCTTTCTCGCCGGCCGTATCGTCCGCGCTGCCGGGGGCGTTGTGGAGGTGGCGGCTCAAGATGGCGCCGTCGACGTCATCGCAAGCTTTTGAATAATGTCCGGCAAACGATGTCTGGTGGTGGACGATTCCAGGGTGATCCGCCGCGTTGCGGCGAAGATCGTCCAGGATCTGGGCTTCTCCGCCGCCGAGGCCGCCAACGGACAGGAAGCGCTGGCGGCCTGCGCCGAGGGCGTGCCGGATGTGGTCCTGTTGGAATGGGATATGGCGCACATAACCGGTCCGGAACTGACGCGGGCGCTGCGCGCGCTTCCGGGCGGACGCGCGGCCAAGGTGGTGTTCTGCACCAGCCGCAACGAGCTCGCGGATGTTCGATCTGCGATCACGGCCGGCGCGGACGAATACATTATGAAGCCCTTCGACAGCGAGATTGTCGCCAGCAAATTCCTCATACTTGGGCTGTTGGGCTAGGACAGCCTGATTGCTGGCCTCCGGCCGGACGACATCATTGCCAGCAAATTTCGGCTGCTTGGCGTTTTGAACGAAAACGCGCAAGGCGTCCATGACGCCTGACGATTTCGCCTTCATCACCGGATTGATCCGCGGGCGCACGGGCTTCGTGCTCACC
>CANISR010000207.1 GCA_947470105.1 Fidelibacterota bacterium
AGGCTGTTGATCAGACCGATGTTCGGGCCTTCCGGCGTTTCAATCGGGCAGATGCGGCCATAGTGGGTGGGATGCACGTCGCGGACTTCGAAGCCCGCGCGTTCACGCGTCAGACCGCCCGGTCCAAGGGCCGAGAGGCGGCGCTTGTGGGTGATCTCAGACAACGGATTGGTCTGGTCCATGAACTGCGACAGCTGCGACGAACCGAAGAACTCACGAACCGCAGCCGCCGCCGGCTTAGCGTTGATCAGGTCGTGCGGCATGACGGTGTCGATGTCGACCGAGCTCATGCGTTCGCGGATGGCGCGCTCCATGCGGAGCAAACCGACGCGGTACTGGTTTTCCATCAGTTCGCCGACCGAACGGACACGGCGGTTGCCGAGGTGATCGATGTCATCGATTTCGCCGCGGCCGTCCTTCAGCTCGGTGAGCACCTTGATGATGCGCAGGATATCGTCCTTGCGCAGGTGACGCACGGTGTCGGGAACGTCTTCCATCTCGATATTGAGACGGGCGTTCATCTTCACGCGGCCAACCGTTGAAAGGTCGTAGCGCTCGGAGTCAAAGAACAGGCCCTGGAACAAGGCTTCGGCGGTTTCCAAGGTCGGCGGCTCGCCCGGACGCATGACGCGGTAGATGTCGACCAGCGCTTCGTCGCGGCTGGTGTTCTTGTCGAGCGCCAGGGTGTTGCGGATGTAGGGACCGACGTTCATGCCGTCGATGAACAGCGTCTTCAGCTCGTTCACTTCGGCGTCGTCGAGAGCGGTCAGGATGTCGGCGGTGATCTCGTCGCCGGCTTCGATGTAGATCTCACCGGTCTTGGTGTTGACCACGTCTTCGGCGATGAACTTGCCGACGAGTTCTTCCGGCAGGATCCGCAGTTCCTTCAGGCCGTCCTTTTCGAGCTTCAGCGCGATGCGGGGGGAAAGCTTGCCGCCGGCTTCCAACTTCACGCGGCCGGTCTTGGCGTCCACGAGGTCGAAGTTCAGCTTCATGCCGCGCATTTTTCCGGCTTGGAAATCGGTGCGCCAGCCCTTCTTCTCACGCTCAAACGTCTGCGTGTCGTAGAAGTAGTTGAGGATTTCCTCGGCCGACATGCCGTGCACTTCCTGCGGATCGACGGACTTGGAGTCCTTCGCACGCTTGACGCGCAGCTTTTCGGTATTGAGATTGTCGAGCGCGTACAAGAGCGTCGTTACCGGCAGCTTGCGGCGGCGGTCGATGCGCACGTAGACGAGGTCCTTGGCGTCGAATTCGAAGTCGAGCCACGAGCCGCGGTACGGAATGACGCGGGCGGCGAACAAGTACTTGCCCGACGAATGGGTCTTGCCCTTGTCGTGGTCGAAGAACACGCCCGGCGAACGGTGCATCTGCGAGACGATCACGCGCTCGGTGCCGTTGATGATGAAGGTGCCGTGGTCGGTCATGAGCGGCATATCGCCCATGTAGACGTCCTGCTCTTTGATATCGCGGACGGAGCGGGCGCCGGTGTCTTCGTCGATGTCCCACACCACCAGGCGCAGGATCACCTTGAGGGGCGCCGAGAAGGTCATGCCGCGCTGCTGGCATTCTTCAACGTCGTACTTGGGGGCTTCGAGTTCGTAGGACACGAATTCGAGCTCGCCCTTTCCGGAAAAATCCTTGATCGGGAATACGGACTTGAACACATCCCACAGTCCGGACTTCTGGCGCACGTCCAGCGGCGAGTTCGCCTGCAGGAACTTGTCGTAGGAGCTTTTCTGCACCTCGATCAGATTAGGCATCGGAGCAACCACCGGGATGCGTCCGAAATCCTTGCGAATGCGCTTACGTCCACTGAGGGCTTTGGCCATGGAAGTCCTCGTCCTTTTTCATTTCGGCCGGCTGGGGGAAGCCGGCACATAGGTCGTCACGTCTCGTTTTTTTGACCCTGTACAGGGACAGGATCTCGTCTCTGTAGTGCCTGTCCGAAGGACAAGCGCGGGCCGAAGCGGAAAACGCCCGCTTCGGCCCGGCTTTTTCGTCAGAGCCGAGGCTCTTACTTCACCTGCACCTTGGCGCCGGCGTCTTCGAGCTTCTTCTTGATCTGGTCGGCTTCGTCTTTGTTCACGCCTTCCTTCACGGCTTTCGGAGCGCCTTCGACGAGGTCTTTGGCTTCCTTGAGGCCGAGGTTGGTCACGGCGCGGACTTCTTTGATCACGTTGATCTTGTTCGCGCCCGCGTCCGTCAGAATCACGTCGAACGTGGTCTGAACTTCAGCGGCAGGACCGGCCGGGCCGGCAGCGGCGGCAGCGGCCACCGGAGCAGCGGCGGACACGCCCCACTTTTCTTCGAGCAGCTTCGAGAGTTCAGCGGCTTCGAGAACGGTCAGCTTGGAAAGGTCGTCTACGAGTCTGGCAAGATCAGCCATTTCTGGTCTCCTGATGTATGTGTTGATGCGTCGATTGCAAGTGGTACGGCTCTATGCGGCTTCGCCCTGTTTGGCGCGCGCCGACATGACACGTGCAAGCTGAGCAGCGGGAGCGACCAGGATGCCCGCGATCTTCGTCGCGGGAGCCTGAACGAGGCCCACCAACTTGCCGCGCAATTCGTTGAGAGAAGGCAGGCTGGCGAGGGTTTGCACCGCCGCCGTATCCATCTTCTGACCATCGAGATTGCCGCCAAGTATCGTCAGCTTTGCGTTGTCTTTCGCGAACTTCGAGCACACCTTCGCCGCCGCCACCGGATCCTTCGAGTACGCAATACCCGTCGGACCCTTGAAGAGGTCGATGATGTTTTCGAATTTCGTGCCGGCAAGGGCGAGACGCGCGAGCCGATTCTTCGCAACTTTGAAACCAGCGCCTGCTTCACGCATTTGCTTACGCAGCTTCTGCAGTTCGGCGACAGTGAGACCGTTATTGTGGGTCACCGCGACGAACGACTGTTCTGCGAGCATAGCGTTGAGCGAGGAAACCAGCTCCTGCTTTTGCTCTCGGTTCATGTCGTCTCCGCTTTCTGAGGCCTGATCTGTCCGAAGACAGCATCAGACCGTTTCAACATCCGGCTGGCGTGGAATCCACCCGCCGGTCTTGGGTCCTGCCCCAGAAGCTTGAAGCCCGCCTGTTTCGCCGTTCAGGTCCGAAGACCCGGAGCAATCGAAGCGCAACGGTCTTGCCACTCCCGTCTGTGATGGTGGCCCTTACGATTGGCCTTTACGCCGCCGCCGTTGGTCTGGCTTTGGCACCTTCAGTCTCGGACAGGTCTCCGGCGGTGAAGGTGGTCTTCCACCGCCGTCTCGTCCCACCAGCATGCGCCAGCAGGAAAACCTATTTACTGCGCCACAGCGTCGGCGAGGTTGACCTTGATCCCCGGGCCCATGGTCGAGCTGACGGAGACTTTCTTGATGTAATTGCCTTTCGCACCGGCCGGCTTGGCCTTCACGATGGCGTCCACGAAAGCCTTCAGGTTGTCCTGCAGCTGCTGGGCCGAGAAGCTGGCCTTGCCGATGCCGGCGTGCACGACGCCCGCCTTCTCGACGCGGAACTGCACTTCACCCGCCTTGGCGTTCTTCACGGCGTTCTTCACGTCGGCGGTCACGGTGCCGAGCTTCGGGTTCGGCATCAGGCCGCGCGGGCCCAGCACCTTACCGAGGCGGCCCACCACACCCATCATGTCGGGGGTGGCGATGACGCGGTCGAAACCCATTTCGCCGGCGGTGATCTTTTCGGCGAGGTCTTCGGCGCCAACCAGATCGGCGCCCGCATCCAAAGCTTCTTTCGCCTTGTCGCCCTTGGCGAACACGGCGACGCGCATGGTCTTGCCGGTGCCGTGCGGCAGGGCGACCACGCCGCGGACCATCTGGTCGGCATGCTTGGGATCGACGCCGAGGTTCATGGCGACTTCGACGGTTTCGTCGAACTTCGCCTTGGCGTTGTCTTTCAAAATCTTCACGGCGTCGACGACGGTGTAGTAGGTGTTGCGGTCAACCGCGGCGAGCGCTGTCTTGTGACGTTTTCCGAGTGCCATGTGCGTTACTCCAACACTTCCAGGCCCATTGCGCGGGCCGATCCCACAACCTGAGCCATCGCCGATTCAATCGTCGGCGAGTTCATGTCGGGCATTTTCTTCTCAGCGATCTCGCGGATCTGAGCTTTGGTCACCTTGCCGACGAAACCACGGCCTACGGTGCCCGAACCCTTGTCGATCTTGGCGGCGCGCTTCAGGAAGAAGCTGGTGGGAGGGGTCTTGGTAACGAACGTGAAGGATCGGTCCGAATACACGGTGATGACCACCGGGGTGGGAACGCCGATCTCACCGCCCTGGGTGGCAGCGTTGAACTCTTTGCAGAACTGCATGATGTTCACGCCGCGCTGACCGAGCGCGGGGCCGACCGGGGGAGAGGGATTCGCCTTGCCCGCCGGGATTTCCAGTTTGACGTAGCCTTCGATTTTCTTTGCCATCGTATCCTCAAGCCAAAATTGCCGGATGACCCTCCGGCAGGCCGGGTCCGCGGTACGGCTGCCCCTGGACTTTCGGGGCAGAACCTCCCGCAGAAGTTAGAAGCGAGGCCGAATGCCCGCGCTCCAGCAACCAGACCAAGAGCCCTAGAGCTTCTCGACCTGGCTGTATTCGAGTTCCACCGGCGTCGAACGTCCGAAGATGGACACCGACACCTTGAGGCGCGCCTTTTCCTCGTCGACGTCCTCGACCACGCCGTTGAAGGACGTGAACGGGCCATCGGAGACACGCACCTGCTCGCCCACTTCGAACACCACGGAGGGCTTCGGCCGCTCGATGCCTTCTTGCACCTGCTTCTGGATGCGTTCGGCTTCGGCTTGGGACATGGGCCGGGGCTTGTTGCCGCCGAGGAAACCCGTGACCTTGGGCGTGTTCTTGACGATGTGCCAGGCCTGGTCCGTCAGATCCATTTTGATCAGGACGTAGCCCGGGAAAAATTTGCGTTCGGCGTTGACCTTGGCGCCGCGGCGGACTTCCACCACTTCTTCCATCGGCACCAGGACTTCCTGGATCTTATCTTCCATGCCGTGCTGGACGGCCTGTTCCCGGATTGACTGGGCGACTTTGTTCTCGAAACCCGAATAAACGTGCAGCACGTACCACTTCGCAGCCATAGGCGTGCTCCTTAGCCGAAGATCAGAGACACGCCCCAGGACAGGAATTTGTCCACGAGCAGGAAGTAGAGGCCCAGAACGATCGAGAACACGAACACCAGCGCCACGGAGAGCAGGGTTTCCCGGCGCGACGGCCAGGAGACTTTCGCCATTTCCTGCCGCACCTGACGGACGAACATGCCTGGAGAAGTTGAAGCCATTTGAGCAATCACGCCTAAAAACCTGCGCGGAAGGTGCGCAAAAAACTAAGAGAAACCGCCCGAAATCCGCGCGGCCAGCCCTGAGAAGTGTGACTCGGGAGCACCTTGCCTAAAACGGCCCCGGGAACCGGGGACCCCAGATGGCAGGGGCGATAGGAATCGAACCTACAACCCCCGGTTTTGGAGACCGGTGCTCTACCAGTTGAGCTACACCCCTAAGACCTTGAACTTACTGATATAAAGCGCTTCACGACCAAAGCCAGCCGCTGCGCCCTTTACACCCCTTCATGTTGCTGAAAGGCAACACAAAAGTACCGTTCGGCATAAATATGCCGACAGGCGGAGGGTCTATACCCCGCGCCTGCATAGTGAATCAAGTGGATTCCGCCGGTCCGAGAACCGGCGGAAATCAAGCACTTGGCCCTACTACTCGATGATTGAAGCCACCACGCCTGCGCCGACGGTACGGCCGCCTTCGCGGATGGCGAAGCGCAGGCCTTCATCCATGGCGATCGGGGCGATTAGGTTCACCTGCATGGAGATGTTGTCCCCAGGCATAACCATCTCGGTCCCAGCCGGCAGTTCGATCGTGCCGGTCACGTCCGTGGTCCGGAAGTAGAACTGCGGGCGATAGTTCGAGAAGAACGGCGTG
>CANISR010000208.1 GCA_947470105.1 Fidelibacterota bacterium
CCGGACACCGTTCTCCTGTCCAACCCTATCATCCGTTTTGTTCATCGCGCCGACGGGACTCTCGGTTTGGGCGCCGGCGGCATCGCCGGGACCATCCAGCCCAACCCCGCGGCAGCGCCAACGGTTCCGACTGTTGAAGCGACCAACAGCAACGCCGTCGCGGAGGAGTTGATCCGCGCACTCACGCGGCCGGCGAGCGAGGAGAACCGCGCCGGCTATCTCGATACCGTCACCATTGCCGATACGACCCTGGTGCTGGCCGATGAAGTCTCAGGCCGGCGCTGGATCGTGCCGGCCGCGACCCTGACTTTTACCCGCACCACCGGCAACCTCGAACTGCTCGCGACCTTGCCGGTGGTGGAAGAAGGGCGGCGCTGGAACGTCACCGCCCGCGGCCGCTACATTGAGGCGACACGAAAGCTCCAGTTCGATATCGATATCGACGGTTTCCGCCCTACCCGCGTCGCGCGCCTGGCGCCGCAGCTGGCGCCCTTCGGCATGATCGACCTGCCGGTCAGCGGCAAGGCCCAGGCCAATTTCACGCTCACGGGCAACGCGGCGCAGCTCGACGACGTCACTTTTGACGTGAAGGGCGAGGCGGGCAAGCTGCACCTGCCGGCGCCCATCGATCAGGCCTTTCCGGTGCGGGCGCTGACGCTCAAGGGCTCGGCCAAGGCCGGTCTCGACCAGATCACGGTTGAACAATTGCGCGTCGATATCGACCGCCCCGGAGATCCGCGGCCCACTCTGACCATCAGCGCCTCGGGCACAAATCTCAATAGCGCCCCCCACGTGGAAGTGCACGCGAGCCTGCCGGAACTGAGCCTCGCTACACTCAAGGAATCCTGGCCCGAGTCCGTGGCGCCCAACACCCGCGAATGGATCGTCAAGAATCTCGACGGCGGCGGCCTCACCAACACCGACTTCCGCATGCAACTGGATGGTCCGCGGCTCGACGACCTCACGCGATCAGGCACATTGCTGACCTCACGCATCCACGGCGTGACGGTGGCTTATATGCCGCAGATGCCCAAGGTGGTGGGTGCGGAGGGCATGATGACGCTCACCGCACAGCAAGTGCTCGTCAGCATCAGCGGCGGGCATGTGCCGGACGCCCAGACCGGCGCCGGCCTCAAGATCTCGGGCGGCAAAGTCCGCCTCTACGGGCTCGACGTTGGACGGGAGCGGGCCGACATCGGCCTCGATATCGCCGGTGAGTTCGGTGAAGCCATGCGTCTGGTGGATCATGAACCCCTCGGCTACGCCCAGGCGGTAGGGATTGATCCGACCCAGGTGGTGGGCGCCACCAACCTCAATCTCAAGCTCGATTTTCCGCTGATCAAAGACCTCAAGCGCGAGCAGGTGGTCATCGGCGTCAAGGCAAAGGCCTCGGGCGTGGGCATCCCCAACGTCGCCTTTGGCCTGCCTTTGAACCAAGGCGCCTTTGACCTGGCGCTCACCGGCAAGGGCATGACAGTTGAGGGCAAGGCCAACCTCGGCGGCATTGTCTCCGGCGTTTCATGGACCGAGGATTTCGAGGGCAAGACCGACCTGCGCTCGACCTATGTGCTCGATCCGATCTTGGAGAATAATCAGCGGCCGTTGCTGGGCCTCAGCATGCGCCCGTTCATCCCGCCCTATCTCGACGGCGCGGTCCCCGCCCATGTGGTCTACGAAGTGCGGCGCAACCGCACCGCGACGCTGGAGGCCACCGCCGACCTGACAGGGGTCGCCATGGCGATTCCCGAACTCGGCTGGCGCAAGCCCGAAGGCCGGCCGGCGACGGGCGTCGTATCCGCGCGTATGGAAGACGACCACCTTGTCGCCGTGCCGTCGTTCCATGTGACCGCCGGCCGCATGACCGCGGGCGACGCCGGCAGCGATGAAACATTGGATGTGGCGGGGGCGGTGACCTTTGCCGACGATGGCGCGCTTAAGACCCTCACCATCGGCCCCAGCATCGCCGGCGAGAGTCGCATGAAGGCCTCCGTGAGCCGGGATGCGCTCGGCGTCTACACGATGGATGTGAGCGGCGCTGCGTTCAACTCGACCTATTTCTGGAAAGAATTGTCCCGTGATGACGCCCGCGGCACGGCGCCGCGGGCGAGTACCGAAAGCATGCCCCTAAACCTCACCGCCACTTTCGAGCGCATGTGGCTGACCAAGGAGGGCGACTTCAGGGACGTAAGCCTGACCTTCGCCCGTGACAAGGCCGGCATTCAGGCCATCGACTTCAAGAGCAAGGTCGCGGAGACGCCGTTCACCCTCACGCTCGGATCCACCGACGGCAAGCGCACGTTTTCGGGGGCGAGTGAGAATGGCGGCGCGGTGGTGCGCGCCATCGGCCTGTTCAAGGACCTGGTGGGGGGGCAGTTCTCCATCACCGGCGAGTTCGAGCCCAACGGCACGGTCAAAGGCAGGGCCGAGATCAGGACCTTCAAGCTCGTTGAGGCGCCGCCCTTGGCGCGGCTGCTGTCGGTGGCGGCGTTGACCGGCATCGTCGACGAACTGCGGGGCCAGGGCATTTCATTCCAGACCCTGCGCGCGCCGTTCTCTTACGCCAATTCCATGCTGACGGTGAAGGATGGCGAGATGTTCGGAAGCTCCCTGGGGCTGACGACCAATGGGACTTATGACTTCGCCGCGTCAAATATGAATTTCGACGGCACGATCGTGCCCGCCTATGTGGTGAATTCCGTGCTGAATTCGATCCCTGTGCTCGGCAGCATCCTGTCGGGCGGCACCAAGGGTGGCGGGGTCTTCGCGGCCACCTACAGCTACCGCGGCGATCCCGCCACGGCGCAACCTTCTGTAAACCCGCTGGCGGCCCTGGCGCCCGGGTTCCTCCGGCACATCTTCGACATCTTCAAGTCCAGTCCGCCGCAGCAAGCGCACCAGAAAACGCAGCCGGACGCGACGCCGCCAAAGTAGGCCTATTCCAACTTTACCAGGGCGTGGCGCTTCTTGCCGGCGCTGAGCTTCATCACGCCGTCGACCACGGCGTCACCGGTCACCACCTGATTTTCGTCCTCGACCTTCTGGTCGTTGAGGCGCGCACCGCCGCCGCGGATCAATTTGCGGGCTTCGCTGTTGCTGGCGGCAAGACCCGCCTTCTGAAACAGATTCCACACCGCAATACCGGCCGCCAGCTCGGCCGCGGGCAGCGTGACCGTCGGGAGATCGCCGCCGATTCCGCCCTGCTCGAAAGTGGTGCGGGCGGTCTCGGCCGCGGCCGTGGCGGCCTCATCGCCGTGCAGCAGGCGCGTGGCCTCGAGCGCCAGCACTTTCTTGGCGTCGTTGATCTCGGCGCCCTGGAGTTTCTCCAGGCGCGCGATCTCGTCCAAGGGCAGCGTGGTGAACAGCTTCATGAACCGGATGACGTCGCCGTCCTCAGTGTTGCGCCAGAACTGGTAGTAGTCGTAGGGGCTGAACTTGTCGCCGTTGAGCCACACGGCGCCGGATACGCTCTTGCCCATCTTGGCGCCGGACGATGTGGTGATCAGCGGACAGGTGAAGCCGAACAGCTCGGCATTGCCGATGCGCCGGCCCAGGTCCACGCCCTGCACGATGTTGCCCCACTGGTCCGAACCGCCGAGCTGCAAGGTGCAGCCGAAGCGTTTGTTCAGTTCGACGAAATCGTAGCCCTGCAGGATCATGTAGTTGAATTCGAGGAACGACAGGGGCTGCTCGCGCTCAAGGCGCAGCTTCACGCTGTCCATGGTCAGCATGCGGTTGATGGTGAAATGGGGGCCCACCGCGCGCAGGAACGGGATGTACTGCAGGCCGTCCAGCCAATCGGCGTTGTTGGCCAGGATCGCACCGGTCGGACTCGTGTCATAGGTGAGAAACCGCCGGAACGCGATCTGCTGCGAGGCCATGCGTGCGCGGATGACATCGTCGTCCACCAGCACGCGCGTTTCGTCCCGGCCCGAGGGGTCGCCGATCTTGGTGGTGCCACCGCCCATGAGTGTAATGGGCCGGTGTCCGGTCTGCTGCAGCCAATGCAGCATCATGACCGAGACCAGGTTGCCGATATGCAAGGAGCCGGCGGTGGCGTCGTAACCCACATAGGCCGTGATGGGGCCTTCGGCGGCCTTGCGGTCGAGGCCGTCGAGGTCGGTACACTGATGCAGGAATCCGCGCGCAACCAGGGTGCGGATCAGATCGGAGCGGTGATGCGTCATGGCCGGTGTCCGTGGCATACTGTCAGGAGGCGCCAAGTAACATATTGGGGCCCATTGGGACAACAAAACCGGTGCTTTCCATGGCCGCCACCGCCCGCAAACCCGCGCCGGACGCGCATTTTCAGCCTCTCCGGGCAATCGGCCTCATGAGCGGCACCTCCATGGACGGGGTGGATGCCGCCTATGTGGAAACCGATGGCATGCGCGCCATCGTCCGGGGCGAGGCCCTGACAACGCCGTTCGGTTCCGATTTCCGCGCGCGCCTGAAGGCCTACATTCTCTCCGGTCCGGTCCATGATGGCGGCGCCCAGGAGACGGCTCTGGAAGCGGAGCTGACCGACCTGCACATCAAAGCAGTGCGCGGGCTCGCGGCCCGTCTGGGCAAGGACCTGTCCGACATCGACATCATCGGCTTCCACGGCCAGACCATCTGGCACAAACCTGAGCAACGCCTCACGTGGCAAATGGGCGACGGCGCCAGGCTGGCGACGGCCTTGAATGTACCGGTGGCATTCGACTTCCGCAGCGACGATGTGAAAGCCGGTGGGCAGGGTGCGCCGCTGTTGCCGATCTTCCACGCGGCGCTGGCGCCGCCGTCGGACGCGCCGATCGTCATCCTCAACATCGGCGGTGTCGGAAACATCACGTGGATGAGCGGCGCCGCGGACGCGGATTTTTCCAATCTCATCGGCTTCGATACCGGCCCGGGCAACGGCCTCATCGATGACTGGGTGATGAGGCATTTCGACAAACCCATGGACGCTGGCGGCGCCATTGCTGCGAGAGGCCGCGTCCATGAGGAGATCGTAAGCGCCATGCTGCGCGCGCCATTCTTCGGGCGCAAACCGCCCAAGTCCCTCGATCGTTTTGATTTCTCGCTGGCGCCGGTGGAAGGGCTCTCGCCCGAAGACGGCGCGGCGACCTTAACCGCGTTTACCGCCGCCTGTGTTGTTCAGGGGCTGGACCATTGTCCCGCCAAACCGGTCCGCATCTATGTCGCCGGCGGCGGGCGCCACAACGATACGCTGATGCAGATGCTGGCCAAACGCAGCGGCGCTATCGTCGCACCCGTGGATTCGTTGGGCTGGCAGGGCGATGCGCTGGAAGCCCAGGCCTTCGCCTATTTCGCCGTGCGGACACTGCGCGGTTTGCCGCTGACCTTCCCAGGAACCACGGGAGTCTCCGCGCCGCTGACGGGCGGAACCATCGCCCGTCCTTAGCGGCTAGCCTTGAGCAGCGGCCTTGCGGCGCGGGCTGTTCAGGCCCTGGCCCATACGCATGTCCAGGTAGTTGGTCGTCGAGGTCACCATATTGCCCATATGGTCCTTGAAGAAGTGGTTGGCGCCTTTGACCAACTGATAGTCGATGATGATGTTCTTCTGCAGCTTCAGTTTGTTGGCGAGCTTCTCGACCGACGGCTCGGGCACCACGTCGTCGTCGGTGCCTTGCAGAATCAGGCCCGAGGACGGGCAGGGCGCGAGAAAAGAGAA
>CANISR010000209.1 GCA_947470105.1 Fidelibacterota bacterium
CAGCCGCCCGCTCGCGTAGTGGCTGTCCAGTTCCCCCATGAACTTGTCGAAGTCCACGAACTGCCGCGCCATGTGGCTGTTGGTGGCGAAGTCGTACCGCTGTCCCTTGTGCCACAGCTTCTGCACGCCGCGCGCCGCGTCCCGCGCTTCCGGCTTCTCATAGCCATGCAGCTTGCCGTCCGCGCGGCTGCTGTCGAACCCGATCATGTGGAACCGGTCCGCGCCCACGCTCAGGTGATGCCCCAGCATCGGCACCCGCAGGCCCACGGTCGTTCCCCCCGGCACGATTTGCCAGGTGGCCCGCGGCCAGTGTTCCCGCAACACCGCATCCGGCTCGCTGGCGTTGTCCTCGGGAAAATCCTGCCCCGCATGCCACAGGAACACGGGGTAATCCTTCAGCGCCTCGAACACATCAGCGTGGCACTGGCTCGCCACGAAACACCGCACGTCCTTTCGCGGCCGCGTCACATAGCCCGCCACCCAGTCTTTCGGGTCCAGCAGCACATGCCCCCACGGCACGATGCCGTGCGAGAGCAGCCAGTCGTGGGACTTGTTGACGCTCACCACCGCCACGCCGCGCCGCTTCAGCTTCCGGATCGTTTCCACATGCTCATTGATCGAAGGCCCGCCGCCGATCACCGCCCATGCGCGCGCGGTGTTGATGCAGTGGAGCGATGTGGGCAACCCCCGCGCCATGGCGGCGTTCACCCGCGCGCGGAGTTCCGCCCGGTCGATGCGCCCCACCGGCGCCGGCAAGGCAGAACGCGCGGACGCGCGCACCGTGCCGCCCTCGACCCACGGATCGAGGATGACCGGGTCGGAGAAATCCATGCGGCACTTCCGGCACAAACGAAAACGCCCCGCTCAAGGGCGGGGCGCATCTGGTCGACGATTACATTTTCGAGTGTCTAGGATTCCCGAACTGGGTCAAGCTAGCCGCGCGGGTTACCGCCGCTTCCCACAGTCTTCAGGCCGGGAATTTGATACGCGGGCATGTCCGCGTCCTTCGCATCGCCTTGCGGTGATCTATCCAATTCGGGGTAGCGCGACAGCAACTCCTCGCGCGCTTCGGCCAGTTGCTCCCAGGTCTCGGCCATATGCAAAAGGCGCGCGCGGTTTTCCTCCGACATCGCGCCCGTGGTCAGCTTCCGGCACTCTGCCGCGTGCCGGCGGTATTCGGCAGGTTTCTGCATTATTGGCCCAACATTCCTAAGACGGCGGCATCCCCGTGAGTCAGCAGGAACGGACGGCCGTAGGCTTTGTTCCCGGCAAAATGCAAATCGTCACATACGTGAATCGGCGTGGTGAGACCGGCCGCGCCGCGCACCGCGGTACCAGGCCAGCAGCGCCGCAGCACCCACTTCAAACGCCCGCTGCTCCGGCGCACGCTTGCCCCTTCCCGCAAACATCCAGTCCGGCCAGCGTTCATGCACCACCAGAGTCTCCAGCGCATCGAGGGCCAGGCGATCCTGCCCGCGCACGAACAGGCAGGCCTCGCGGTATTTGCGCTCGGCGCCCGCCACGTCCAGTTCCTCCGGCACGCCGCCGCGGCTCACCGCCGTCAGGTCCAGGGCCTGGGGATGCGCCTTGCCGAACACCAGCTTGCGCAACGCCGCGAAGTAGCACGCGGCGGAGTACGCCTCGTCGCTCACCAGCCCCCGCGCCTTCAACGCATCCAGGGGCGACGTGGACAAGGTCGCGTCACCGGGCGCCACCCGCAAACGCTTCGCCACCAGCTCCGGCGTGCCGCAATCGAATTTCGGACGGTTCGCCTTGGGCCGCCCGCCGCGTTTCCTCGAGCCGATGCGCATGAAATGTTTCCCGTGAAACGTTGATGCCTGATTTTCACTCTTGGCCGCGCCCTGCACGCAGCGTCGTGTCGATGCGCTCGGCGATTTCCCGCGCCTGCGCATCGCCGTTGGCCCAGTCCGTGAGGAAGCGGACGTAGTCGTCCTGTTTCATCATGCGCTGGGCCTCGACGCAGATCTTCGATTGCCACGCGGCTTTTTTCTGCTCCGGCGTCCAGGGGTTCTCGTCCTTAAGGGATCGGGAAAGATCAGAGATCTTCTTAGAGATTCTGGATTCTGATTCTGGACTCTGGGTGCGGGGTCACCCTTGACCTCACCCTTAACCTCACCCTTATCCTCACCCTTATCCCGGGGCCCCTTCCTGAGCGCCGGATTGCCGCCGCGTTTGCCGTAAAGGGACCCCGCCGCCGACCGCGCCGCATCCCGGGTCATGCGCCGCGAAAAGATCACGCCGTTCTCATCGCGCGAGAACACGCCCGCCGCCTCCAGCTCGGCGATCAGGCCGCCGATCTCCCGGGGCAGAATCCCCGCGAGCTTCGCGAGCTGCGCATCAGTGACCGCGCGCCCGTTCACCAGCAGATGCCCATACGGCCTGGCTTCGTGCATGAGGCACATGCACTCCAGCCACAGCCCGCGGGCGGCGGCCGAGCACAGGCGCAGCATCTGGTCCGCCCGCCAGTCGGTCGGGTAGAACTTGAACCACGGATGATCGGTCATTCACCAACGGCGCCTAGGCGATCTCGGGTGAATTGAGCCCGTTGCGCTGCTCGTGCTTGCGGATGCCGTGAATGATGGTGGTGTGGTCCCGGTCCCCGAACACGCGCCCGATGGCCGCCAGGCTCGCCCCGGTTTCCCGCGCCGCCCGCCAGTACGCCAGGTGCCGCGCCGCGACGATGGGCTTCGACCTCCGGTCGCCTGTCAGCATGGCCACCGTCAGTCCCGTCTGTTTCGCCACGTCGGCGATGATCTCGGCGATGGACAGCCCGCGCACCCGCGCCTCGGGGATGGCATAGGCGCGCTTGGGGGCTTCTGTTCCCGCGGCTGGCACCAGGCGGGTGGGGGTCGGCAGATCGGTCATGGCGGTCCTCCTCATGGTCTTTGTTTTGAAAAAGGTGCGGCGGGAGCGGAGATGCCCGGGGGAAGGCCCGCTCCCGCCGCGGTGCACCGATGGGGGATCGGGGAGATCGGTGCAGGAGGCGCATTATGCGCATTATAATGCTTTCCTCAACCGCGAAAAGCGTATAGAAATGCGAAAATTGCGAAGCGGGTTCAAATGCGTGATATTGCCGCCATGGCTGAAATCGACGACAAGGCCGCCGAAAAGCGCCGCAAGCAGTTGCGCGCCTTCATGGACCAGGCCGGACTGAAAGCGCGCCCCTGGGCCATCGCCGCCGGCTTGAAATCCGACGGCACCATCCGCAATTTCCTCAAAGGGATCACGCGCACCCTGACACAGAACACTGCCGAGCGCCTCGCCCGCGCCGCCGGCGTCAGCGTCGCCACCATCTTCCCCGACAGCCACGCCGATAGCCCGTTGCCCGAAGTCGCCGCCCCGGGCGGCCCCGCCCTCAGCTTCCTGGGCGACCGGCGCCCGACCTTGTCACGGGACCTGCCCATCCGCGGCCACACCAAGGCGGGCAAGGAAGGCTTCTTCATCGACCAGGGCGAAACCTGGGGCTTCGCCATGCGCCCCGAAACCCTGCGCGGCGTCGCCGAAGCCTATGCGGTGCGCGTGCATGATGAGTCCATGAGCCCGCGCTATGAGCCCGGCACCGTATTGCTGGTGGACCCGTTCCGCGCCCCCAAGCCCGGCGACAACGTCATCATCCAGCTCAGCGACGGCCAGGCCTTCGTCAAGGTCCTCACCCGCCGCGCCGGCGGCATCGTCGCCTGCAGCCAGTTCAATCCCAAAAAGACCCTTGAGTACAAACAGGCGAAGGTGAAATCCCTCCACCTGGTCGTCGGCGTCGATTACCTGGAGCGTTAGGCATCATGGATACCGGCGTCCCCCGGCCCACGGGCGGAAAACAAAACCCCCAGATCGCTGCGAAATACGAGGGTATTTACGGCGTGTTGCTGGCGCGGGCCGTGGCCATCTTGCGCAGCCCCGGTATGAACGACCCGGTGCAAGCCTTCTTCCGCCTGCGCAATGCGCTGCAGGCGGCCTGGGCGGTGGTCACCCTTTCCACCGACGGCGCCGCCATCGATGAAGCGGATCTCGATCGCCGCAGCGCGGCCTTTGAGCAGGGGCCCTATGCGTGGAGCGAACGCGGACAGCGGGTAGAGAGCACCAATCTCGGCTTCGCCGAAGCCCGCTCGCGCATCCTGCTGGCCGTCACCCACGCTTATATGCCGGCGGACTGCGACGCGGTGCTGGACCTCGGCTGCGGCTGGGGTCACCGCCTGTTCGAACTCTGGGTCAACGGCGGCCCGCGTGACGCGGCCTACTGGGGCGGCGACCGCGCACCCGCCGCGCTGGAGACCATCCGCAGGGTTGCGGCGCTGTTTCCCGGCATGAAGGTGGCCCCCTTCCCGTTCGATTTTCTACGTCCGGATTTCACCGCGGTCACGGGACAACCGAAATCGATATTGATCTACACGTTCCTCGCCGTCGAACAGGTGTTCCGCCTCGGCAGCGGGCTGTTCGATGCCCTGGTCGCACGCTTCCCCGACGCGGTCATCACCTGCGTCCACCTGGAGCCGGTCGCGTTCCAGGCCCACCCGGACGACCCCGCGTGGGACGCGGACCGGCGCTACGCCGAGAAGCATCGCTACAACATCGACCTCTACGCCCAGGTGGCCGCGCACCCGCGGCTGAAAATCCTGGCCCTGGACGAAGGCCTCATGGACGAAGGCGGCGGCAACTCGCTCTCCGCCCTGGTCTGGCGCCATACGCCCGCCCATTCGGGCGCACAGAATTAATTGTACCAGGTACAATTAGAAAGGCTCTGTCCTCACCACCAACGAGGCGAGGCAGCTAATTGTACCTGGTACAATTAATTCCCCTCGTCCTGCACCGATGCGCATTCTCCTGCGCATAAATGGCCCCTTCAAAACCCCGCCTCCGCGCCCTATCATCCGCGCCATAAATCGACGTTACCGCACGAATTGAGGGCTAACATGACAGCTTCCGGCGCCACGCTACGGATCTACCGCCCGGCGCGCACGGCCATGCAATCGGGCCGCGCCAACACCAAGCGCTGGCTGATGGAATACGACCCGTCCGAACAGCAGGAAGCCGACCCCCTCATGGGCTGGGCCGGTTCGGGCGACACCAACCGCCAGCTCAAGCTGTGGTTCGCCACCTCCGAAGAAGCCGCCGCCTTCGCCGAGAAAAAGGGCCTGCGCTTCCGCGTCGAAGCCCCGCACGAACGCACGGTCAAGGTGAAGACCTACGCCGACAACTTCGCCTTCACCCGCATCAGATAAAGCGCCTTTCCAGGTCTAGATCCCGCTTCAGATCCCATAGCTCAACTGGATAGAGCATCAGCCTTCTAAGCTGAGGGTTGCAGGTTCGAGTCCTGCTGGGATCGCCAAGCCCATTTGCGCCTCACATTCATGCGGGAAGTCCGCCCCTCTACCTGAGTGGGGCTGAGGCTTCCTTTGGCGTTTTCCCGTCCTTCGTGAGCAGTCCCATCGTCAGGTTGAGGGCGGCCAGCATGGTCGGCTCAACCTTTTGCCCGGCGATGGCCCACTGCGCGAAGTGCCCGTCGATGTACATGCGCCCAAGCCCGTAGTGTAAGCGCCGGAGCAATAATCCCTCACTGAAGCGGCCGGATAATCTGGTTGCGCCGGAGTAAAACTCCGTCAGCAGATAGCCTTTTGCCTGTGTGGCGGAAGGCGGAGGGATGAAGGGC
>CANISR010000210.1 GCA_947470105.1 Fidelibacterota bacterium
CATCAATTCCTTGCGCTTCATCTCATCGGGCAGATGCACGAGGCGCACGTTCATCATCTCGGCCGGCGCTGTGTATCCATGGTCGCGCAGCAAGTTCTGCACATGTTCCGAGTCCGAGCCCGGGCGCCCGGTATCGCTCGTGGGGCCGAAGCGCGCGCGGACGAAAAAGTCCGTTCCGTCCAGGTTCATGGTCGCACCGGAGTAATCGTATCTAGAATCGGGTTTAGCAGGAATGTAGGCCTCGAACTGGATCCAGAAAATGCGTTTGATCTTCTTCTGCGCATCGGCTTCGACGAACACGTGGATCTCGCAATCGGCGACATCGTAGAGAACCCAGCGGTCGGCGCCGACGTACAGCGCGCTGTCCGGGACCTGAATATGTACGGGCGGGCTGTGCTGGGAGCTGATCACCGTACCCCGTACGATGCGCTCGGGGCGTTCTGGGGCTGGCGCGGCAGCAACGCCACACGTCATAAGCACGGCCATGACAGAGATTATTTTGACAGCCTTCACGTATGGCCTCCCAGCCAAATGGCCTGCGCGATTATACCGAACTTAGGCGTCCAGCGGGATCACATCGAAGGCAAAGGAAATCCGCGTTTTATCGGTCTGGAGGGGGCGGGTGCTGTGCCAAAAGAACGACGGAAAGGTTACTGCCAGGCCTTCTTCAGGCCGCAGCTGACTCACGGGCATGGCCGTGGTTTTCTGATTCCAACGCTCGTCGCCGCGGCCGAATTCGATCCAGCCGGCGCGCGCAGGATCGGTTTCAGTGATGTCGTTCGGGACTTCGATGTAATAGACGCCCGACAGCCAGCCATGGGGATGAAAGTGCGGCGCCTGGTAGCCCTTCTCCCGCAGGATCACGCCCCAGCTATAAAGCCTGAAAGCCGCCGGCGCGGCATGGTGAAAAGGGTGCGAAGGGCATTCGCGGGCGGCCGCCGCCCGCCGCTCGACCACGGCGGACAGCGCAGCATTCAGCGCTTTGATCGCCGGCGTGCTTGCGAAACCGACATCGTCGGTCTGATACCCGAACCGCGTGGTGTTGCGCTGATAGGCCAGGGTCGGCTCGGCGGAGATCTCCTGTGCGAGGGCACGGTGAAACGCGGCCCGGTCCTTGTATCCCGCCGGCACCGGCAAGGTTTCGCGTTCCAGCAGAGCGGGGTCCGCGAGCGCGGTCATGTCGGAGGCGTAACCGAGTTCCCCAAGGGCCAGATATTTGTAGGCCATGGAGGAAGTATGGCCCGGGCGCCGCCTCAGCACCTCATCGGCGTGAGCGGCGGCGGCTTGGTAGTTGCGGCTCTCCAGCAGCGCCGCGAGCAGGTTATTGGCTGGGCCGAAATCCTCCGGGTCGAAAGCATAGCCTTTGCTGTAGGCGTTGGCGGCTTCAGCCGGCCGTTGCAGGCGTTGCCACGCCAGTCCGAGAAGGAAATATGCGCCGGCGCGCCCGGCGTCCGCAGCTGCGGTCAACACCGGGATCGCATCCTGCGCGCGGCCGGCGGCCAGCAGCGCGGCGCCGCGGATGATCGCGGTATAGGACGACGCCGGCGACAGCGTGCACGCCTGTTCGGCGAAAGTCAGCGCATCGTTTGCGGCATTCTGCGCGAGGGCGAGGCGGGCATAGCCGGTAAAAACATGGGCGCGGAGCTCAGGGGCAGTGATGCTGTCCAGGATCGCAGCCGCTTCAGGTTCCTGTAGGTAGTTGATATGCAGGTCGGCGCGCTTGAGGGCCGGCGTCGCCCATTCTTCGCCTTCCTCCCCGGCTGTGAGGGCCAGAGGCCAGTAGGCGCGCATCTGCTTGGTGGGGCGCAAACCGCCGACATAGTCATAGAGCGCTTGAGAATCGGCCGCACGGCCGGACCGGGCAAAATCATAGGCCACGGTCAGAATTTCGGCGGGGCTGGCGGCACTGAGGCCCGCCGCGGTGAGGAAGCTCGCCGGGTCCACAGAGATCACGGGCTGTTGTAAACGATCGGCGGAGTGTGCCGAGGCGGCGTGTCAGGAGCAATAGCTCCTTTAAAAACAAGCGGTTGGGCTAGGGTTGACCGTAGGCCGGAGCGCCACATATTGGAATAATTCCAGTATTCCATACCTAAACGCATGAATCTGTCGCCAATCTTGCCGGAAAATACCGAGATGGTTCCCGTGAGGTGGAGTATATTAATATGCAAGTTGAAGTACATGGCCTGTCCGGGTGGGGGCGGGACGCCTGAGGAGCCGTGTATGAGGCTCATGGGTCGGCTGGGACTTAAAATCGGGCGCTAACGGTCAGCGCGCGTGATGAAAGGGAGAGTTTCTTGGCGTTTGTTTTTGGTGGTTCGGTTCTTGGTACATGTGGGCTTTTTGGCCGCGCGCTGATGGCGAGTGCCGCCGTGGCGGTCCTTGGTCTCGCCGGATGTTCGCAGCAGGGCGCGGGCAGCAGCGCCGCTAAGGCGCCGGCGGCTGGCGCCGCTCAAGTCTCTGACTATTCCGGCACGGTCGCGCGTGTTCGCCGCATGACGCCTGAGCAGTATCACAACACCGTCGCTTACATTTTCGGCAATGACCTCGAAGTCGGCGCGCCGTTCGCGCCGTTGCGGCGGACCGATGGCCTGCTGGCCTCGGGCGCGGCATCGGTCGGCATCACCACCGGCGAGTTGCAGCAGTTACAGCGCAGCGCCTCGGCCATTGCCGCGCAGGTCATCGACAAAGGCAGCATCGAGCAGAATACACCGTCGCGCCGCGACTTTCTGATCCCGTGCAAACCGGCTGATGAAACCGCCGCCGATGACGCTTGCGCCACCCTCTTCGTCAAGTCCATGGGACGCCTGCTTTACCGCCGCCCGTTGCCCGAAGCCCGTGTCGCGGAATTCGTCGCCGGCGCGCGCAAGGGCGCCAGCGATCTCAAGAATTTCTATTCGGGTCTCGCCGGCGTGATCGAAGGCATGCTGCTCGATCCCAAAGTGCTGCTGATCGCCGACCTCACCGAGCCCGACCCCACGCATCCCGGCAAGCAGCGCCTCGACGCCTATTCGCTGGCGTCACGGCTGTCGTTCTTTCTGTGGGATGCGGCGCCCGACGACCAGTTGATCAAGGACGCCGAGAGCGGCCTGCTGTTCACCGCCAAAGGCCGCGCCAAGGTGGTCGACCGCATGCTCGCCAGCCCGCGTCTTGAAGCCGGCGTGCGCGCCTTCTTCGACGACATGTTCGGCTTCGAGGATTTCGGTAACCTGGCCAAGGATGCCTCGGTCTATCCGATGATGACAGGCGCCACCATCAAGGACGCCCGCGAACAGACCCTGCGCACGGTGATCGACCAGTTGGTCACCCGCAAAATGGACTACCGCGACATCTACACCAGCCGGCAGACCTTCATGTCACCCGCACTGGCCACCGTCTACCAGGTGCCGACCAAGCCGGGCTGGGTGCCCTATGAGTTCCCCGCCGATAGCCCGCGCGTGGGTCTCCTGACGCAGATCTCCTTCCTGGCGTTGCACGCGCATCCGGCGCGCTCTTCGCCGACCTATCGCGGAAAGGCGCTGCGAGAGCGCCTGCTGTGCCAGAAGGTGCCCCCGCCGCCCGCAAATGTGGACTTCTCGATCCTGGAGAACCCCAACCCGCTGCTCAAGACCGCGCGCCAGCGTCTGGAAGCCCACCGTGCCAATCCGGTGTGCGCGGGCTGCCACAAGATCACCGACCCCATGGGCTTGGCGCTTGAGAACTTCGACGGCGCGGGACGTTTCCGCACAGCGGAGAAGGGCGCCGACATCGACACCAGCGGCGCGTTGGATGGCAAAGACTTCAAGGACGTGGTCGGCCTCGGCCAGGCCATGCACGATCATCCGTCGCTGACGTCTTGCCTTGTGCGCCGGGTTTATAGCTACGCCGTGGGCGGACCGCTCTCGTCCGCCGATGACCCGGCGATCACCGCGCTCAATACCGCGTTCGGCCAGTCCGGATACAAGCTTCCCAGCCTGATGCGCATGATCGCCGCCAGCGATGCCTTTTACGAAATCGTCGAACCCGCGGCTGAGACCAAGGCGGCCCAAGGCTCATCGCCTGTGCCGTCCGAACCCGCCGCCGTTACCAAGTAATTCTTAAGGGAGATCGTCTCATGAACGAAATCACTCGCCGCCGCGTACTGCGTGGAATGGTTGACGGCACGGCCGTCACGGTCGCGCTGCCGTTCCTCAATATTTTCCTCAATGGCAACGGCACGGCGCTCGCCGATGGCGCGAAGCTCCCGGTGCGCTTCGGCACCTGGGCCTGGGGCCTCGGCATGAACGAGAAGATTTTCGTGCCCAAACAGAAGGGCGCCAACTGGGAACTGCCCGAGGAAATCGAATCCCTCAAGAACGTGAAGCAGCACATCAACCTGTTTACACGCTTCAACGGCTTCCGCGATGCGGCCCCGAACCTCTGCCACAAGACCGGTTGGGTCATCAGCCGCGCCGGCATGGCGCCCATGAACCAGACCGACTATCCCGGCGAGACCATCGACATCACCATCGCCAAGAAGATCGCGGGGCCGACCCGGTTCTCGGTGCTGACGACCACCGCCACCGGCAACGTGCGCGACAGCTTCTCCTACGAAAATGCCAACTCCATGAGCATCGCGGACTACTCGCCGCTGCTGTTCTACACCAAGCTGTTTGGTGAAGACTTCCAGGACCCCAACGCGCCGGAATTCAAAGCCAATCCGCGCGTGATGGTGCGCAAGAGCGTGCTGTCGGGAATTATGGACAGCACCAAAGACCTGGGCGGCCGTGTCGGCGCCGAAGATAAAGCGCGCCTCGACCAATACTTCACGGGCTTGCGTGAACTTGAGCGCCAGTTCGATCAGCAGCTTCAGAAGCCTGAGCCGCGCGCCGCTTGCGTCGTCGGCAAGGCGCCGAAGGACGATCCCCAGGCCGGTCTCGACTACCAGCTTGTGGGCAAGCGCCACCAGATGATGACCGATCTGTTGGTCATGGCCATCGCCTGCGACCAGACCCGCGTGTTCAATATGGCTTACTCGCAGTCGGCGGCCGCCACCAGCAAGGCCGGCTACGATAAGCCGCACCACACGGCATCGCATGAAGAGCCGGTGGACTTCGACCTGGGGTACCAGCCGCAGGTGTCGTGGTTCATTCGCCGCTCCATGGAAAATTGGGCCTACTTCGTCGAAGCCTTCGCCAAGATGAAGGAAGGCGACGGTCACTTGATCGACAACGTCCTGATCTACGCCACGACGGACCAGTCGCTCGCGCGCATTCACTCCATCGACAACCAGCCCATGTTCACCGCCGGTCGCGCCGGTGGCCGCATCAAGGCCGGTTTGCATCTCGACGGCGGCGGCAGCCCGGGCACCCGCCTCGGCCTCACCGCCATGAAGGTGTTCGGCATCGAAGCCAACTCCTGGGGCACACAGTCCAATGCCACCCAGAAGGAAATCGGGGAGATCGTGGCATGATGAAGCGCCGCCTCCTCGCCGCGGCCGGCCTCTTGAGCGCCGGCGCATTCATGGTGTCTCCCGCGATCCAGTCGTTCGCTGCGGACACTATTACCCGCGCTGTGGTCCCGGCCGAGCGTGAAGAAGCTCTGAAGGTGCCAATGCCGCCAGTGTTCCACGTGGAATACACCGAGCTCGACGGTCCCGTGTTCGCCGACGCTCAGGGCAAGACCCTGTATTTCTGGCCCA
>CANISR010000211.1 GCA_947470105.1 Fidelibacterota bacterium
TGGCGGCCTTGGCCGCGAGCATCGGCGATCCCCAGGTGCGCAACCGCGGCACCCTGGGCGGCTCCATCGCCAATGCAGATCCCGCCGCCGACTATCCCGCCGGCGTGGTCGGACTGGATGCGGAAGTCGTCACCGACAAGCGCACCATAAAGGCCGATGATTTCTTCACGGGAATGTTTGAGACCGCGCTGCAGCCTGGCGAGATCGTGATTGCGGTAAAATTCCGTATTCCTGAGAAAGCCGCCTACGCCAAGTTTCCGCAGCCGGCCTCCCACTTCGCCCTGGCCGGCGTCTTGGTGGCCAAGTTTACGGACGGCGTGCGCGTCGCGGTGACCGGGGCCGGACCCTCGGTGTTCCGGGTTGAAGCAATGGAAAAAGCGTTGGCTAAGAATTTCGGGTCTGTCGCGCTCAGCAACATTACCGTACCCGCCGACGGCCTGAACGCCGACCTCCACGCGGACGCGGCTTACCGCGCCCATCTCATCGGCGTGCTGGCCAAGCGGGCGCTCGGCTAACGGGCAAGCTCCCGCTTTTCGCGCCGCACCAGGTGCAAGTTGCGGCCGTAGATCACCAGGGCGGCGATCTGCGGCATCAGGAACACCGGCTCCTCGATGTGGAAGGCGTAGACCATGGTGATCAGCCCGCCGACGATGGAGAGGTACCAGAAAGCTTCTGGAATGACGCTGCGCCCCGCCTTTTCGCTCATCCACCACTGAACGAAGAACCTTGAGCCGAAGACGATCTGCCCGACGATGCCGATGGTTTTCCAGGCCGTCATGTCGGTGAACCATCCAATGAACCAGCTCATAGACAACTCCTCTTCGGTGCGCTTCCGGCGCTATGGTTAATGGCCACGGCCGAAACGTTCTAGCCTTAAGTTATATCAGCAGAATGTAACTTTGCCCGGCCTTGCCACCAGCCCGACTTGCCAGCCAAAGGCCGCTGGCCTACATCCTTGGTATGTCCTCCCCCGTCCCCCACCGCGCCATTGCCGCCTGGCTTATGGTCTGCGCCGTCATGGTCGCAATTATGGTGATGCTGGGGGGCGCCACGCGGCTTACGGAATCCGGCCTGTCCATGGTGCATTGGAAGCCGCTGACCGTGCTGCCGCCGCTCAACGCCACGGAGTGGCAGGCCGCCTTCCAGGATTACCAGGCGTCGCCCGAGTTCGTGAAAAAGAACTCCTGGATGACGGTGGAAGACTTCCAGTCGATCTACTGGCTGGAATACCTGCATCGCCTATGGGGCCGCGCCATCGGCTTGGTGGTGTTCATTCCCCTGGCCTGGTTGGTCATTCGCCGCGCCATCGATCGGCCTCTGGCCGGCAAGCTCGGCGTTCTCGTGGTGCTCGGCGGCCTGCAAGGCGCGTTGGGCTGGTACATGGTCGCCAGCGGCCTCGTCGACCGCCCCGACGTCAGCCAGTACCGCCTCGCCGCACACTTGGTAGCGGCGTTTGTGCTATTCGGATTCATCGTCTGGCTGACGCTCGACCAGTTGGATGCCGCCAAGTCCATTTCGCGTGATGACGATCCGGCACTGGCGCGATTTGCCACTGTGATTCCCCCGGCGGTGCTGCTGGTGGTGACCGCCGGCGCGTTCGTCGCCGGTCTCGACGCCGGCAAGATCTACAACACCTTTCCGCTTATGGACGGCGGCGTGCTGCCACCGGAGGGCCTGGCGCTGCAGCCCTGGTATCTCAATATTTTTGAAAATATCGCCACCGTGCAGTTCACGCATCGGCTGCTGGCGGTGTCGCTGGTGGCCTTGATCGCCGGACTTTGGGTTTACGGCCGCAACCGCCGTATGACCCCGCGCGCGCATGCTTTGCGTCACGCCTTGCTCGGCATGGCGATCGTGCAGGCGATCCTCGGCATCTCGACTCTATTGCTGGTGGTGCCGCTGCACCTCGCCCTCGCCCACCAGATGGGCGCGCTTGTGCTGTTCACCCTCTCGATTTGGTTTGCGCACGCTGTTCGGCCGGTGGCCGCGCCCGCGTCCTCCTTTGCCTTCTCTACCAACCCCGCGGAGTGATTCATGGCCGATATCGCAGTGACCGAAGGCTTGTTCTTCACCAAGACCGGCATGGAAAAGCGCAACGTGGACCGCATCGTCGGCGAGGCCCTGAAGGGCTGCGATGATGGTGAATTGTATTTGGAATACTGCCAGTCCGAGAGCTTCAGCTTTGACGACGGGCGCGTGAAGAACGCGTCCTTCGATACCTCGCAAGGCTTTGGATTGCGCGCGGTCTCGGGCGAGACCACGGGCTTTGCCCACGCCACCACTTTCAGCGAGGACGCCATCGCCCGCGCCGCCGACACCGTGAAGGCCGTGCGCAACGGCTCCGGTGGCACCCTCGCCGCGCCGCCTATCGGCACCAACCAGCAGCTTTACACCGACGCCAATCCCCTGCCCCTGGTGCCGTTCGACGAGAAGATCGCGGTGCTGGCGGCCATCGACGCCTATGCGCGCGGCAAACATCCCAAAATCAAGCAGGTGAGCGCCTCGCTCAGCGGTTCGTGGCAGGCGGTGCATATCGTGCGGGCCAACGGCGCGCCCGCAGCCGACATTCGGCCGCTGGTGCGGCTCAACGTCACTATCGTTGTCGAAGACGGCACGCGCATGGAGACCGGCAGCTACGGCACCGGCGCCCGCACGACCTACGCCGAGTTCCTCAAGCAGGGCGCCTGGCAGGCGGCCGTGGACGAAGCCCTGCGCCAGGCGCTGGTGAACCTTGAATCGGTCGAGGCCCCCGGCGGCGAAATGGAAGTGGTGCTCGGACCGGGCTGGCCCGGCGTGCTGCTGCACGAAGCGGTGGGCCACGGCCTCGAAGGCGACTTCAATCGCAAGAAAACCTCCGCCTTCTCGTCGCTCATGGGCCAGCAGGTGGCGGCCAAGGGTGTGACCGTAGTGGACGACGGCACTTTCGCCGACCGCCGCGGCTCTCTGACCATCGACGACGAGGGCACGCCCACCCAGCGCAATGTGCTGATCGAGGACGGGATTCTCGTCGGCTATATCCAGGACCGCCTCAACGCGCGCCTCATGAACATGAAGCCCACCGGCAACGGACGCCGCCAGTCCCACGCCCACCACCCAATGCCGCGCATGACCAATACGTTCATGCTGTCCGGCGACAAAGCCCCGGAAGAAATCATCGGTTCGGTGAAAAAGGGCCTCTACGCCGTCAACTTCGGCGGCGGCCAGGTGGACATCACCTCGGGCAAGTTCGTGTTCTCGGCCACCGAGGCCTACATGATCGAAAACGGCAAGGTCGGCCGCCCAGTCAAGGGCGCCACCCTCATCGGCAACGGTCCCGACGTGATGCGCAAAGTCACCATGATCGGCAACGACCTGCAACTCGATCCCGGCATCGGCACCTGCGGCAAGGACGGCCAGGGTGTTCCGTGTGGCGTGGGTCAGCCGACTTTGAAGATTTCGCAGCTCACTGTCGGCGGCACGGCCGTTTAGTGAAGGGCCCTGAGCAGTCGGGTCAGCGTTTCATCAAATCCGCGACGAGTTTGCTGGCGCCGCCGAGCGCCGCGAGCCCGTCGCGCACGCCGTCGTGGTCCGCAGGCGGGCGATTCTGGCTCAGCTTCCATTTTCCGATCATGCTGGTGACGGTTAACTCCACGCCGACGATGGCCCCTATCATCTTGCGGATGTAGTCCTCCGGCGCGTCGGTGACTTTCCAGGGTTCGGGAAATTGCGCTTCCTGCTGGTCGGTGATCGCGGTGACATTCGCATGCAGCCAGTCCGGATCTTCGGTCACGGTGAGATGGCCGTGGGCATGGACCGCGGCGTAGTTCCAGGTGGGAACGACCTTTCCGTCGGCTTTCTTGCTGGGATACCACTGGGGCGACACATAGGCATGGGGACCCAGGAAAATGGCCAGCGCCGGCTGGCCGGCCGCCATGGTTTTCCAGTGGGCATTGCCGCGCGCGAGATGGCCGCGCAACACCTGGGCCTCGGCATCAAAATGCAGGGGAATATGGGTGGCCTGTGGCGTCGCGCCGCTCACCAGCATCGCGAAAGGATACGCCCGAATGAACGCATGCAGCGTTGCAGGATCCTCCTGGCGGAACGGTTCCGGCACATACATGGAAGTTGCTCCTCAAACTTACGGGTGACACCTAAATCTTACTCCACCGAGTTGTGCGCGGCGGGCAAATCCTTTCTAATGCTCCGGTAACTTCTGGCCTGTAGTACTGCCTCATGGCGCGTTGGCACGCTCTCTGGCTCAAGCCCGACCTTGCCCCCGAGATCGAACGGGAGGTCAATGTCGAACGCCTGCGCCTCATGGCGAAGCAGCAAGGCATATCGGCCGGAGCCCACGCCCTCAATTCGCTGATGCTGGTCGCGGCGGCCTGGCCGGCCATCGACCACACGCTCCTCCTCGCCGCCATTGTCCCGTTCCAAGCCGCGGCGATCTGGCAATTGTGGCTGTGGTTGCGCCACCGCCACCGGCTTCGTCCGTCTGCTGTGGGTGACGACACCCTCACCCGCATCTGCATCTGGTCTTTGGTGTTCGGCGCCCTGTGGGGCGGCCTCACGGCCGGATTGCTCACGTCGGTCCAGGACCGCGAGACCGAATTGCTGATCTGCCTTGTGGTGATCGGCATGACCTCCGGCGGCACCATGATGCTGTTCTCGATTCCGGCGGCCCTCGCGGGGTTCCTGGCCTTCAGCCTGATTCCGCCGTGGCTGGTGATCGTGCAGCATCCCGGCGCCATGCCGTGGACATTCTACGCCTACACCACGATCTATGCGGCCTGCATGCTGCTGTCGGCGCGCTACAGCTACGACACCTTTGTCGAAAATGTACGTCTGCGCATGGCCAATGCCGACCTCGCCTACAAGGCCGAGGCTGCTAACCGCGCCAAATCCCGCTTCCTCGCCAATATGAGCCACGAGCTGCGCACGCCGCTCAACGCCATCATCGGCTTCGCCGAGGTCATCCATAACCAGTTCAAGGGTCCGGTTGGTAACCCGCAATACATCGATTTCGCCCGCGCCATCCACGAGAGCGGCCGCCATCTGGTGGGCATCATCAACGACATCCTCGACCTGTCCAAGGTCGAGGAGGGCAAGCTGGAGCTGGACGAAGAGCCGGTGAGTATCGCCGCGGTGGTGGAGCGCGTGAGCCGCCTCATGCGCCAGGGTATCGAGGGCGCGGAGCTTACACTTTCCGTCGATATGGACGCCGATCTTCCCCATGTGACCGGAGACGCCCGCAAGCTTGACCAGGTGTTGCTGAACATCCTGTCCAATGCCGTGAAGTTCACGCCGCCCGGCGGGCGCATCTCGATCTTCGCCGGCCGCAATGCCGGAGGCATCGCCATCGTCGTCGCTGACACCGGGGTCGGCATCTCCGAAGACGAGTTGGCCGAGGTGCTGAAACCCTTCGTCCAGGGCCGCGACAGCGAACGGCGCCTGGTGGGCGGGACAGGTTTAGGCCTGCCCCTCGCCGACCAGATGATGAAACTGCACGGCGGGTCCATGTCGCTGGCCAGCCGCCGCGGCGAAGGCACCGTGGTGACCCTGCAGCTGCCGGCGTCGCGGCTGTTGGCCGCGCCCGGCCTCAAGCAACTGGGCTAGAGCGCCGCCACTACGGCCGCCTCGACCGCATCCACATCGACCATGAA
>CANISR010000212.1 GCA_947470105.1 Fidelibacterota bacterium
CGATGCTGCTTTCGCGCTCAACGAAGGGGCGGGAGGACGCCTCGATGCGCAAGGCAAGCCCATCGCACTCAATATCCAGGCCGGGGAGAAGTTTCCCCAGGACTACAAGCTGGAGGTCACCAATCCCGGCGGCCACTCTTCGCGCCCCGCCAAGGACAACGCCATCTATGAACTGGCGGCGGGACTGACCAACATCAGCAAGTACGATTGGCCGTTGGAATTCACCGACGCCTCGCGCACCTTTCTCACGCGCATGTCGCCGCTGGTCGGCGGTGAAGTGGGCGCGGCCATGGCGGCGCTGGCGAAGGACGGCAAGGACGCCAAGGCCGCTGCGGTGGTCGCCACCGATCCCGGCTACAATGGGATGTTGCGCACGACCTGTGTCGCCACGATGCTGGAAGCGGGCCACGCCACCAACGCGCTTCCCCAGCGGGCCGCCGCCAACGTCAATTGCCGCATTTTCCCGGGAACTTCCGTGCAGCAGATCCGCGAGAAGCTGGCGGAGCTGATCGGCAATCCCAAAATCAAGATCACCGCTGCGGCGCCGCGCAGTGAGGTCACCAAGGGCCCGCCGCCGCTTACACCCGAGGTCATGAAGCCGATCGAGACCGTAGCCGCCAAAATGTGGCCGGGCGTGCCGATCATCCCGGTGTTGCAGGCTGGCGCCACCGATGCCGCTTTCCTTTCGGCGGTGGGGATTCCCACCTATGGCGTAAGCGGAATCTTCGGCGATCCCGACGGCAACGGAGTCCACGGCCTCAATGAACGCATCCGGGTCAAGTCGCTCTACGACGGCCGTGACTTTATGTATGAAATCGTCAAGGCATATGCTGTTCAATAGGCTGGCAATCGATCACGCCCTATTTATCCGCGCAACCGCATGCTTGTTTGTTCGAGGCGCCGCAGCTAAGTAGGTTAAGGTAGCTTTTCGTAGCGGCGTCTTAACACCGATATTGAGGTCTTTTCATGAGTGATTCCTTCCAGAGCCGCGAGCGCGGCTTTGAAACCAAGTACCAGCTCGACCAGGAACAGCAATTCAAAGCCCAGGCGCGCCGGGACAAGCTGTTCGGGCTTTGGGTCGCCGGCCAGATAGGCCGTGGGGATGCCGATGCTTATGCCGCAGATGTGGTGGCCTCCAATTTCCAGAAACCCGGCGACGAGGACATGCTGGGCAAGGTGCGGGCCGACATCAAAGCCGCTGGCAAAGATATCTCTGAACAGGTGCTGCAGGCCGAGCTGCACAAGGCCATGGCCGAGGCGGTCAAGCAGATTGCAGCCGCCAATAAGTAGCCTACGGCCCTTGAGTCCAGGCGAGGCGCGCCTTACCTAATGGCCACGTCCATCTTGGAAGGGGGCTTTTATGCGTCGTTTTATTGTCATGCTTGTTACCGCGGTGGCGCTGGCCGGCTGCGGCGTCAACGAGGTGCCGAAGCTCGATGAACAGGTAAAAGCCGCCTGGAGCCAGGTGCAGAACCAGTACCAGCGCCGCGCCGATCTGGTGCCGAACCTGGTGGAAACCGTGAAGGGCTACGCCACGCAGGAGCGCGAAACCCTGACCGCCGTCATCGAGGCGCGCGCCAAGGCCACGTCCGTGCAGTTGCCGGCTGACATCACCCAGAACCCAGAGGCGTTTAAGCAGTTCCAGGCCGCTCAGGCGGGTCTCTCCGGCGCGCTCGGACGTTTGCTGTTGGTTGCGGAGCAGTACCCTAATCTGAAATCCGACCAGGCGTTCCTGTCGCTCCAGTCACAACTGGAAGGCACCGAGAACCGCATCACGGTGGCGCGCAAGGATTACATCGACGCTGTGCAGCGCTATAACACGCAGCTTCGCACCATTCCCGGCCGCTGGGTTGCGGGTGTGCTGTACCCCGACGCCAAGGTGAAGGAGACCTTCACCGCCACCGAAGGCGCTCAAACGGCGCCCGCCGTTAAGTTCTAATGCGCTTATTCGCGTTTCTGCTGACGCTGTTCTGGGCGGCAACCGCTCCGGCGGCGGAAATGACCTTTCCACAACTGACCGGCCGCGTGGTCGACCAGGCGAAGGTCCTGTCGCCGGCGGCGGAGCAGGAATTGAGTCAGCGCCTCGCGGCGCATGAAGTTGCCACCCGCCAGCAGGTGGTGGTGGCTACAGTGCCATCCCTGCAGGGCCATGAGATCGCGGAATACGGCTATCAATTGGGCCGCGCCTGGGGCATCGGGGAGAAGGACAAAAACACCGGCGCAATCCTGCTGGTGGCTCCCACGGAACGCGAAGTCCGTATCGAAGTCGGCTACGGCCTCGAAGGCACGCTGACCGACGCCGCCAGCCGCCTGATCATCGAACGCAATATCCTCCCGGAGTTCCGCGCGGGCCGTATGGAAAGCGGCGTTCTGCGCGGTGCCGAAGCTATCCTTGCCACCTTGCGCGGTGAGGCCGTTGTACAGCCCGCGCAGCGTTTGCCCGACCGGCAGGACGATCCTGGGAGCACTCCGCCCATCGTCCTCATCATCATCTTTATCATTTTTGTCTTCCTCTCCCGCGGCCGCAGGCGGCGGGGCCTTTTACCGGGACTGCTGCTCGGCGGACCGACCATCTGGCGTGGTGGTCGTGGTGGCGGATCTTTCGGAAGTGGGGGCGGCGGCTTCAGCGGCGGCGGCGGATCGTTCGGCGGCGGCGGAGCCTCCGGCAAATGGTAGAGAGTCTCGATAAGGACCGCATCCAGGCGGCCATCGCTGCGGCGGAGCGCGAGACCAGTGCGGAGATCGTACTCGCCGTCGCCGATGTCAGCGACAACTACGGCGTTTATCCCCTGCTCTGGGCGACGCTCCTGGGGTTTGTGCTGGTGGGTCTGGGGGCTCTGATCTGGCCCGACACCCACGTGCGGTTCGCCTTTGCGGCCGCCGGTGTGTCCGCTTTGGCATTCTGGTTCGTTCTGCATTTTACGCCGCTTGGTCTGGCTCTGGTGCCGCGTGACGCAAAGACGCGCGCGGCGCAGGGCCTTGCCCATATTGAGTTCGCCGAGCGGGTGGCAGGCCGCACCGCCAAGGCCAACGGTCTGTTGATCTTCCTCGCCTTGCGTGAACGCTACGTCGAAATTGTGCCCGATGCCGGCCTTGCGCGGGCAGTGGGCGCGGGCGCCTGGGACACGGTAATCGCGACGATGGTGGCCTCGCTCCAGGAAGGGCGTGTCACCGATGGAGTCGTCGCCGGCATTGATGCCTGTGCGCGGATCGCGCGGGCGCCGTTTCCGCCGGACGCCAGCGACCGCAACGAGATCGACGACACCGTCGTCTCATCTAAGCCTCACGGCTGAGAAGTACGTCCTCCCGGCGCATGCGCCGAGAGGACGTCGTGACTCTAGTTACGGAACTGGGCGCGGTCCTGTTCGATCTGCGCCGGCGTGTAGGGCGGCGTGGTGGCGTCGAACGCGCTCCATCCCGATGCGCGGTACGCTTGGCCGCGCAACGCAGGGTCCACCGCCGGACGGCGATTCATGATTTCCCGTGCCAGCCCGACCCACTTGTCGTCGGTACGAACGGAAACGAGCGCGCCACCGCGGCGGATGCCTTCCGCATAGATGTGGGCTTCGTCGTGATCGACACCGCTTTCGGTCAGCACGCCGATGACGCCGCCGGTGGCGGCGCCCGCAGCAACGCCGGTTGCTGCGCCGGCGAGGGTAGAGGCAAGCCAGCCGGCCGCCACCACTGGTCCGACGCCGGGGATAGCCATGATGCCGAGGCCCGCGAGCAAGCCTGCACCGCCGGCGAGGATGCCGCCCGCGGTGGCGCCGATGCCGGCGTCGCGCGCGACTTTCGCGTTTTTATCGATCTCATGATCTTCGGCGTTGTTGGCGACGATGCTGACGTGGCTGTGCGGAATGCCGGCGGCCTCCAGGTCGGTCACGACCAAACGGGCTTCAGCAAAGGTGTCATAGAGCTTGGTGATTGTGGAATGAACCATGGAAAACTCTCCTAGAGATAAAGGTATGGGCAGGGCCGATTACTTCTCGGTGATGTTGCCCTGGTAATCGAGCGAGACCATCGTCGGCTTGCCGGCTTTGACGGCCTTGGCGTGCCAGATCGAGTCAGCGTCCTTGGCGAGGCCTGTGACCTGGGCGAAGCCATTGTCTTCCAGGCGCTTGCGCGCTTCATTTTCGGTGAAGCTGTTTTTGCCCGCCACCGGCGCGGCAGAAGTCTTGGCGGTATTGTTGGGATTTGAAATCGCTGGCGGTGTTGTCGTCGACCGTTGCGTGTCGGCGGTCTGGGCCATGGCCGTGCCGGCGGCTGCGGCGAAGGCGGTCGCGAGGAGGGCGGTCCTGATCATGTTTGCTCCTGTGATGTGATGCAGCTTGCCCGCGCACACTCCAAGTCGCTTTCACGCGAAGGAGGTGACGAGCGCTGCGTCTGGTTGGCCGGCGCGAGCGCCGGACCCACAGCTAACGGCAGGAGGGGAAATTAGTTTCTGTTACGAGACGTTTAGCGCACGGCTTTCACAAAACTGTGGCCGCGATTTTAGGGGCGTGTGGACGCATACGGGCCCACGTCCATTTTCGGCTGCGTGTTGGCAAGCGCACCAAGCTCCGCCGCTGCACCTTTGGTAATGGCCGCGAGTTCACTGCCGCCCTGGAAGCAGGTGAAGTCCGGGCGGTCGCGCCAGGCGATTGGCCCGCACAAACGTTTGCCGGCATTGATCGCCGCATCGTGCACGACGTTGATCAGGCGTTCATAGTCGGGCGTGCCTTGTGCGAAGCCGGAGAAGTTGCCGAGGTCGCCACTTGCGGCGAATACCGCGGCGATACCGGGCACCTTGGCGATCTCGGCGGCATTCTTGGCGCCCTCAATTGTCTCGATCATAACGATCAGAACCAGATTGTCGTTGATGGTCGCCCTGTAGCCGCCGGGAACATTTCCCCAGACCGCGGGATCGAACGCCTGACCTCCGCCTTGGCTACGTCTGCCGAGGGGCGGGAAGAACGCCCAGTCGCGCGCGGCGATCGCTTCCTGCACTGTATCCACCGTCGGGACAACGACCACTAAAGCACCCGCGTCGGTGGCGTGCTGGATTTCACGTTCGTCGGTATAGGCGAGGCGCACGCCGGGCACGGCCTTGGCGTGGGGGCAGGTACGCCACATGCGTGCCACCGCATCCCAATCGCGAGATGAATGCTGCATCTCGGTCCAGATGAAATCGTACCCTGAGTCCGCCAGCGTGCAGTAAACGGCGGGGTCATTGGCCGCGAACAGCGTACCGCCGGTGACCTTGCCGCCCTGCATCATCTTGAGCTTTACCGGGTTCCAGATCTTGGCGCCGCCGGGGACCTGGTTCTGCGGGCCGTATTTCCAGGTAGCTGGATCCACAGGGGCCGTGTTGACGCCGCCGGCGAGAGGCTTCTTCGCGGCGCCGCTGTCTTTGCCGGTGGGGGCGGCGAGGGGGAATTGCAGCGTCCCGGCCTGGGCATTGTTGGCGTAGGGGTCCGCGTTGGCAGCGGGCGCCGGCGGCGTCTGGGCGGCCGCATATACCGCAGCAAAGCAAACGGCTGCAGATGCGGCAACAATGGCGATGAAACGTTTCATGAAGTCCTCCCCACTTGTCGCCGCACTATAGAGCGGTACCGCCTCCCGCCATTGCAAATCCCGAGGCAGCCGAC
>CANISR010000213.1 GCA_947470105.1 Fidelibacterota bacterium
CCAGCCTGGCTTTTGTAATGCTGGGCGGTGTGACGGTCACCGCTATCGGCTATCGCACGGTCTTGCGGCGCAGCCAGCCCCTGTTCGAACCGAAGTTCAGCTTGCCGACACGGACCGATATCGATCCCTCGCTGGTGTTGGGCGCCGGGCTGTTCGGGATCGGCTGGGGTCTTAGCGGCTATTGTCCGGGGCCGGCCTTGGCAGGGCTTGGATTCGGCCGTCCGGAAACCCTTGTCTTCGTAGCGGCCATGCTGCTTGGGATGGTCGCCGCCCGCCTCAGCGGCAAATTTTTCGGCCGTCTGACCGGGACGCCAAAAAGTGCAGCCTAACCTTCCACTGCAATCGGAGCCGGCAAAAATGGCCATGCGTGTCGAATCATTCTTCGACCGGGATACATTTACGGTCACCTACGTTGTGACCGACCCGGAGACAAAGGCCTGCGCCATTATCGATCCGGTCCTGGATTTTGACGCTGCGGCGGGGCGCACGTCCAAGGCGTCCGCCGATAGCGTCCTCGCCTATATCCGCGATCAAGGGCTGCGTCTCGAATGGATCCTCGAAACCCACGCCCATGCCGATCATCTGTCCGCCGGCGCCTATATCAAGTCAGTCCTCGGCGGAAAACTTGCCATCGGCGCTCACATCGTGGATGTGCAGAAGATATTCGCCAAGGTATTCAATCTTAAGGATGGGTTTGTACCGGATGGCACGCAGTTCGACGTGTTGTTCAAGGACGGCGACACTTTTGCTATTGGCGGACTTAAGGCTCGCGTTTTGCACACACCCGGTCACACGCCCGCCTGCCTCACCTATGTGATAGAAGACGCCGCCTTTGTCGGCGACACGCTGTTCATGCCCGACTATGGAAGTGCGCGGGCCGATTTTCCTGGCGGTGACCCACGAACCTTATACCGGTCCATGCGCCGGATTCTTCTGGCATTGCCGGAGCGCACCCGAATCTTCACCTGTCACGACTACAAAGCCGAATGCCGGGTTGAGTTTGCCTGGGAGTCCACTGTGGTGGAACAGCGCAAATCCAATATCCATGTGCGCGACGGCATCGGCGAGGATGAATTCGTCGCGATGCGTACCGCACGGGACAAAACACTTGGCATGCCGCGGCTGATACTGCCGTCAATCCAGGTCAATATTCGCGCAGGCGGCTTGCCGCCCGCGGAAGACAACGGCGTGTCGTATCTGAAGCTGCCTCTCAACGCACTGTAGTGCGCCTTGTGCGTTATCAATCGAGGTGACGGGCATGCTCCCTGACGTATTGGCAGTCATATCCGGTGGGCTGGTCGGCCTGGTTCTCGGCCTCCTCGGCGGCGGGGGCTCCATTCTTGCGGTGCCCCTTCTGCTATATCTCGTCGGCCTCGAAGATCCCCATCTGGCCATAGGGACGAGCGCGGTGGCGGTCTCGCTGAGCGCCCTGATCAATCTCCTTCTCCATGCCAGGCAGGGAACCATCAAGTGGCCCTGCGCCATGGTATTTGCCGTGTGCGGCAGTCTCGGCGCCTTGGTTGGCGCGGCATTCGGCAAGGCCGTGGATGGGCAGAAACTGCTTTTGGCGTTTGCCGTTGCCATGTTTGGCGTTGGCATTTCCATGCTGTTACGCAGGCCCGAGGCAGGGGACGTCGAAGTTCGACTCACCCCACGCCTCGCGGGGCGGCTAATCCCAACGGGATTTCTGACAGGCATGGCGTCGGGCTTTTTTGGCATCGGCGGCGGCTTTCTGATCGTCCCCGGTCTCATCGGTGCAACCAATATGGTCATGCTCAATGCGGTCGGTTCGTCGCTGGTGGCCGTCACGGCTTTCGGAGCGGCGACCGCTGCGAGCTACGCTTTATCAGGGTTGGTCGTCTGGAAAGTGGCCGGGCTGTTCGTCCTGGGCGGACTTGCGGGCGGCCTGGTCGGCCAGCGTCTGGGCGCGATGCTGGCCGGACGCAAAAACGCACTGACACGCGTATTCGCCGGATTCATCTTTCTTACCGCAACTTATATCGCTTGGAAGGCCTTAGCGTAGCAGCAGCGTCATCGGACCTTCCGAGACGCTGTGTGACGGCTTCCCAAGCCAAACCCGGAGATGACTGCATGACATACTATATCGCGCGAATGCTCCCCATTGGCTTCGGTGACGCTGTGGACCGCACCATTGCGGCTCTCAAAACCGAGGGCTTCGGCGTGTTGACGGACATCGACGTGAAGGAGACCATGAAGAAGAAGATCGATGCCGACATTCCCAGTTACCGCATCTTGGGAGCCTGCAATCCAAAGCTCGCCTATGAAGCGCTCAAACTCGAAAGCCACGTCGGTACTATGCTGCCGTGTAACGTCATCGTCCGGGACGCCGGGAATGGCCAGACCGAAGTGGCCGCCATTGACCCGGTCGCATCGATGATGGCCATCGATAATCCAGCACTGAAAGTGGCGGCCGAGGAAGTCCGCGCAAAGCTCGAACGTGTAATTGCGAATTTGTGATCAGCCGCGTTAAACCGAAACTGTGGCCGTTCCTGGGGCGGAGACTCCCGATACCTTCATGGCGGTGAAGGCGAATGAGATCGCGGCCGAAGCGCGGGGCTGGCGGCGCAGGCATATCTGATTTCCGGCTCTCCTCCTTTCGTCAGAGCCCCACACGACAACTGGCTAGGATTTTTAAATGCAGGTCATGCACCGGCTGCGTCTCTACCACGCGGCGCTCGCCGTTCTGGTGGTCCTTGCCTATGTCACCGGCGACGACGACCCGGTTCATGCCTGGTTGGGGTATGGCGTGGCGGCGATCATCCTGGTTCGGCTCGCATGGGCGCTCACCGGCGTCCCCCAACTGGGGCTGACGCGGTTCTATCCTCACTTCGAGGGCTTGCGGCTGACCACGGCGATGACCCATCCCGCCATCAGCCGGACGCTCCTGCTGGGCATCGCCACGTGCCTGATGGGGGTCATGCTCACCGGCATTGCGATGGACCGGGGCCACACCTTGGGCCTCGGAGGTCAGGAGACCGGCAGTCTGGTGCTCGCCGACAGTGACCGGAGCAACGGCGGCGATGCACATAAAGGCGGGGGAGACGACAGTCTTGCCGGTGAGGCGCACGAGGTCCTGGCCAATCTGCTCATTCTGCTCATCATCACCCACGTGGCTTATCTTCTGCTGTTCAAGCGGCCGCTCGCACTCTTCATGCTGTTTTCCCATACGCCTGTAAAAAAGGATGAGGCTCCATGACCTTGCCGAAAAACAAAGTGCGGATCGCCGCGCGCGCCGGCGGAGGGGAATAGGTGGGCCGCCTTCATACCGAGAAGCATCGGGTGTCCCGCATCGGCTGGCTGCGTGCGGCCGTGCTCGGCGCAAATGACGGCATCGTTTCCACAGCCAGCCTCATTGTCGGGGTAGCGGCGGCCTCGGGCGCCGGATCAGCCATCCTCGTGGCTGGTGTCGCGGGTCTTGTTGCCGGCGCCATGTCCATGGCGGCCGGTGAATATGTCTCGGTCAGTTCGCAGGCAGATACAGAGCAGGCGGACCTGGCGCGCGAACGCGCCGAGTTGGCAAGCCAGCCGGCTCTCGAGCGCGCCGAATTGGCCGAGATCTACGTGAAGCGCGGCCTTGAGACCGAGATCGCATTCAAGGTCGCGGAGCAGTTGATGGCGAAGGACGCCCTTGGCGCGCACGCGCGGGATGAGCTTGGGATCTCCGAGATCACAACCGCGCGGCCCATTCAGGCGGCGCTTACGTCCGCCGTCACTTTTTCGGTCGGAGCAGCGCTGCCGCTCCTGATGGTGGTGGTCTCTCCGGCGGCGCTTCTCGTGCCTGTGGTATCGGTTGCTTCGCTGCTGTTTCTGGCGGTGCTCGGAGCCGTGGGCGCCCGGGCAGGCGGCGCCAACGTGATGCGGGCCACGGTGCGGGTCACCTTTTGGGGCGCACTCGCCATGGCCATGACCGCGGGCATCGGCGCTCTCGTGGGGACGGCGATATAAGTCCCGCCTCCGGACACGTCACCGGCGCTTATTTGAACATGCGCGCGGTGGGGGCGGGGAAAGCTACCAGCCGGGTAACCTTGCCGTTGGCATCGAGGGTGAAGTGGTCGATGGCGCCGCGGATGAACTCCCCGTCCGCATCGGGCACCCAGATCCCGTCGGCGTTCTTCTTGGATTTGGTCCAGATCTCGAAATAGCACTCGGCGCCGCTGCCGACAAAGCTTTGGGCGCGGACGATCAGGTTCTGCGTCGATGCGACGGTGGTCTTGTAGAACTTTCCGATCTCGGCGCCGTGCAGCACCGGGCCGGTGGGCGTGGAGAATTCCGCATCGGCGGCGAACAGACTAACGACGGTATCGAAGTCCTTACGCTGAACGGCTTCGATATATTTCTTGCCGACCGCGCAGGCTGTGCCGGTGTCGGCGGCTGCGGCCGGGAAAATGCCCAGGATTATCGCGAAGGCCGCGGCGCCAGCCGGGATGGGGATTCGCATGGGTTTTCTCCGGGCCCTTGGGTGGTCCTGCATCAGCTCAGAGCCTATGCCCCGGCGGCGATTGCGGGAATATAAGGAATCCGCACGGTTTTAGGCCTAAACCCCTGGAGTTTCGATGCGAAATCCGCTAATGCCGCAGCGTCTAAATTAGGGTTAGCGATGAAATACATCCTCACCATCTCCTGCCCGGACGCCACCGGGATCGTCGCCGAGGTCGCGTCGTACTTGCGCGACCGCACCTGTTTCATCGACGAGAGCTTCCAGTACGGCGACCCCGCCACCCGCCGCTTTTTCATGCGCGCGGTGTTCACGCCCCAGGCCGAGAGCCCGGCCATCGGCGCCATCACCGAAGCCTTCGCCGCCATCGGCGAGCGCTTCAAGATGGAGTGGAGCATCGTCGCCGCCGACAAGAAGCCCAAGGTGCTGATCGCGGTGTCCAAGATGGGCCACTGCCTCAACGACCTGCTGCACCGCTGGCAGGCAGGGCAGATGCATATCGACATTGCCGGCGTGTTCTCGAACCACGAGGATTTCCGCAAACTGGTGGAGTGGCACGACATTCCGTTCCACTACCTGCCGATCACGCCCGAGACCAAGCGCACACAGGAAGCCGCCTGGCTCAAGATCGCCGCCGATACCAAAGCCGACTTCGTGGTGCTCGCGCGCTACATGCAGGTGCTGAGCGCGGAAGCCTCGGCGGCGCTGGCCGGGCGCTGCATCAACATCCATCACTCGTTCCTGCCGAGCTTCATGGGCGCCAAGCCCTACCAGCAGGCTTATGCCCGCGGCGTTAAGATCATCGGCGCCACCGCCCACTATGTGACCGCCGATCTCGACGAAGGCCCGATCATCGAGCAGGCTGTGGAGCGCGTGGACCATACCCAGTCGGTCGCCGATCTGGTGGCCACCGGGCGGGACCTGGAAAACGTCGTGCTGGCCCGCGCCGTGCGCTATCACGCCGAGCGCCGGGTCCTGCTCAACGGCCGTAAGACTGTGGTTTTTCGCTGAAAAAACGGCACCTTACGCGCAACCCCTACGCCTTGTGGGACGTTGCTCGTTGAGCTATGTTGGATTGCACTCGAAACCATCCCGTTAAACGGGCAGGGGTTTCGCGCGTTGC
>CANISR010000214.1 GCA_947470105.1 Fidelibacterota bacterium
AGCTTCCTGTCGCGCTTCGATTCACTGACGCGCGGCGTCATCGATCTGCGCGACCTGGTGTTCTTCGCGTCTACCATCGCGTTCTGGCTGTTCGCGGCGGTGATCGCCGTCGATTCCCGCAAAGCGGCTTGAGGTCCTCGTCATGAAACTCAATTCAAAGACCGTCGCGGTTGCGGGTATCGTCCTCGCGGCCATACTGTTCATCGCCGTCAATGTGGTCTCGGGCGCCTGGCTCAACACCGCGCGCGTCGACCTGACGGAAGGCAAGGCCTACTCCACCTCCGACCAGATCAAGCCGGTGTTCGCGCATATCGCCGAGCCGATCATTGTGCGGGTGTATTTCTCCACCGCCGTCGGTGAGGCCAGCGCGCGCCACGCCATGTTCTATCAACGGGTCCGCGACCTGCTGCAGCAATACGCCAAGCTGGCGAACGGGAAGCTGAAGGTCGAATACTACAATCCGCAGCCGTTCTCCGACGTCGAAGACCGCGCCGTGGGCTTCGGTCTCCAGGGCATTCCCCTGGGTTCGGGCGGTGAGGTGGGCTACTTCGGCCTGGCCGCCACCAACTCCACCGACGACCAGCAGGTCATCCCATTCTTCAATCTCGAACGCGAGCAGTTCCTCGAATACGACCTGACCAAGCTCATCTACAGCCTGTCGCAACCGAACCAGCCCAAGGTCGGGCTGATCTCGACCCTGCCGGTCATGGGCATGCCCGGTGGCGGCAATCCCTTCGCCGGCGGTGGCCAGGGCACCCCGCCCTGGGCGATCGTGAGCCAGATGAAGGACTTCTTTGACCTCAATCAACTTGAGATCGACGTCAAGGCGATCCCCAAGGACATCAGCCTGCTGGTGCTGGTGCAGCCCAGCAATCTCTCGCCGGAAACCGAATTCGCCATCGATCAATTTGTCATGAACGGCGGCAAGGTGCTGCTGTTCGTTGACCCCAACGCCGAAGCCGGAGGTATGGCGGCGCCGCAAGGACCGCCCGATTTCACCGGCATCAATAAGCTGATGAAGGCCTGGGGCGTTCAGATGGCCGCGGGTAAAGTCGTGGGCGATATGGATGCCGCCATGCGGGTCAACATGTCGTCGGGGCCGCGTCCGGTGGTCGCCGATTACGTGGCCTGGATGCAGTTGCGCCAGGCCAACCTCGACCGCAACGACGCCATCACCGGCGACCTCCGCCAGATCAACCTGGGCACGCCGGGGGCCTTGGAAAAGGTTCAAGGCGCAACAACCACCATCACGCCTTTGATCTCCACCGGGACCAAGTCCATGCGCCTCGACCAGGACAAGGTCATGGGCATGCCCGATGTGGTTGCCTTGTTCCGCGATTTCAAATCGCAGGACCGGGCCGAAGTCATAGCCCTCCGCATCGCCGGTCCCGCCAAAAGCGCCTTCGACAAGCCGCTCACGGAAGGGGCCCCGTTCCTCAAGGACGCCAAGCAGCCCATCCAGGTGGTGGTGGTGGCCGATACCGACATCCTCACCGACCGCTTCTGGACCGAAGCCAATTCCTTCTTCGGCCAACAGGTGGTCACGCCCAATGCCGACAACGGCACGTTCGTCACCAATACGCTGGAAAACCTGACAGGCTCCCCCGCGTTGTCGTCTTTGCGCGGCCGGGGCGTGCAGAGCCGTCCGTTCCTGCTGGTGGACGAGATCCGCCGCGACGCCGAGCAGCAGTACCGCCAGAAGGAACAGGCCCTGACCTCGCGTCTCGACGAACTGCAGAAGAAGGTCGACGCTATGCAGGGGCAAAAGGACGCCAACGGCGCCCTGGTCCTGTCGGACGCCGACAAGCGCACCATCGAAAACTATCGCGGCGACCTCCTCGCCACCCGCCGCGAACTCCGCGACGTGCAAGGCGCACTCCGCCGCAATATCGATACGCTCGAAAGCACGGTCAAGTTCATCAATATCGGCGCCGTGCCGCTGCTGTTCGGTTTGATCCTGATCGTCACCGCGGCGTTGCGCAGCCGCCGGAGGAAAGTGGCTGCAAGCACTATTCCGTCCGACAGCCCGGCCACCAGCATCGTACAGGCGTGAGGACTTAACCCATGACCAAGAAAACGCTCATCGTCCTCGGCGCGCTCACACTCGTCGCCATCGTCCTGGCCTTCGCGGCCACCCGCGGCCAGCCCCGTATCGAGGCCACCGACCAGGCCGGCCAGGTGCTGTTTCCCCGGATGGTGAACGACATCGACAAGCTCAAGTCGGTGGTGATCAAGCACAGCGGCGAGACTCTGACCATCGATTGGGACGGCAAGGTATTCCGCATGCGCGAGCGTGGCGGCTACCTGGTGGAGGCTGAGAAGGTGCAGGCGCTCGCGGTGCGCCTCGCGCGCCTGTCCAAGCTCGAGCGCAAGACCGCGCAAGCCGACCGCTATGATCGTCTCGATCTCGGTGACCCTGCTGCCAAGGGCGGGCAGGCTACTCAACTCACCCTGCAGGACGCCGGCGGCAAAGCCATCGCCGATGTGATCGTCGGCAAACGCAAGTTCACCCTGGGCGGCAGGGAAGGCGGCACCTATGTGCGCCTGCCCGGCGATCCGCAGACCTGGCTGGCCCTCGGCGAACTTATGGTCGGCACGGCGGCTCACGACTGGCTCAAGACCGACATCGCCGACATCAAGGGCGACACCATCAAGCGCGTCACCGTCACCCATGCGAACGGCGATAAGGTCGCGGCGTCCCTGGGGCCGAACAACGCCTTTACCCTGGAGAACATTCCGCGCGGCATGGAGATGGTCACGCCGTCCACCGGCGATGACTTCCGCAAGTTGCTGGAAGCCCTGAAGCTTGACGACGTGGCGCAAGCGTCCACGGTCACTTTCCCGAAGGATCGGACTACGACTGCGGTTTTCGAAGGCGTGGACGGCTTCCAGATCACCCTGGAGACCTTCGACGACAACGGCAAATACTGGATCCGGCTCAAGGGCAGCGCGCCCGCGGACCGCGCGGACGCCGCCAAGTTGGTGGCCGATCTAAATGCCCGCACCGAGGCTTGGGCCTTCCAGGTGCCGCAGTACGCGATCGTACCTTTGACTAAGTCCATGAACGACTTGGTGAAAAAGCCCGACCCCCAGGGCGCCCGGCCGGCCATGCCCCAAGGTATGCCAGGTGGAATGCCGGGGGGCCTGCCGCCCGGGTTCATGGCCCCACCTCGCCCTTAGCCCCATAGCGCGCCCACAAGACCCGCGAATAAAAGCGAGCGCGCGGTGGAACACTCGCCCTCCGCTGCACGTTAGGGGTGCCAGATCGCGGTGCTCCCGTTTGCTTAAAGCGGGCCGCAGTCCAAAGCCGGTCAACGGCTAACCTGATCACGTCCGATCCACGGCATGCGCATGGCTGCGTTTTCACGCAGCCGGCCTGTAGACGGATATTGCCTGCCCGCAGAGGTGAACACGATGTCGACATTGCTTTCGCGCGCGCGTTTCTTTGCGCTCACACTTGCTACCGGGTTGGCGCTGGTCCTCGGCTTTGCAGGTCCGGTTTCGGCCGACACGCGCGTCGGCGCGGTGTTTTCAACGGCTCAAAGTGACTGGCAGTCCTTCCTGCGCTTCTACAATACCGGCAGCGCGGCAGGCTCCGCGGTCGTGGTTGTGCAGGACTTCAACAGCGGCCAGACCCTGGGACAATGGATCAGCCCGCCGATCCCGGCCGGCGCCGAACAGCAATACGACATCAAGACCCTAGAGACCGCTATCGGTATCACCAACAAACCCTATTACTATTCGATTTCCGTTCAGACGCCGTTCGTAGGCTATTTCCAGCACGTTCTCTGGCGCGCCGCGGACGGTACGCTCACCAATCTTTCCACCTGCGATGTCGGCGTTACCGCGGCGAGCACGACCCTGGTGGGTGTGCATTCGTCGCTGCTGAACTACGGCTATCCCAGCACCATCGTGGTCAATAACACCGGAACTCAGGCGTCGGCGGTGGCGCTCGGGATCTATGACGCGCGCGACGGCGTCAAGCTCGGCACCTATACCACCACCGCGATCCCCGTTGGCGGCGCTCAGACCATTGCCGTCGCCAATATTGAATCGGGCATCGGCCGCGCGCCCACGCCGAGCATGTATCACTATGTGATCAAGGACGAGAACCCGAGCCCGTTCACCGGCTTCTTCCAGAATCTGGTCAACAATCTCCAATCCGGTGTGACGACCGACATGACCACCGAATGCGCCCTCAACGGTGCGCCGGTCACGGGCTCGTCCATGCCGATTCGCATCGGTGCGGTATTCTCCACCGCGCAACTCAGCTCCAGGTCTTACCTCAGGGTCTTCAATACCGGCGCTTCGCCCGCAACCGTCGCGGTCAACTTGCGCGACCAGGTCAGCGGGCAGAGCTACGGCACCTGGGTCAGCCCCTTCGTCAATCCGGGCGCCGAGCAACAGTTCGGCATCGATATCATCGAGAACAGCGTGCTGGGCGGCGCATCGAAGCCGCCCTATTACACGATATCGGTGCAATCCAACATGCAGGGGTTCATTCAACACGTCCTGTGGCGGGTGACCGACGGTACGCTGACCAACCTGTCCACCTGCAGTAGCGGCGTCACGGCGGATAAAACCCGGCTGACCGGCGTACACAGTTCACTGCTCGGCAACGCCTACCCAAGCCAGATCTATGTCAACAATCTCGGCGCGGCGAATAGCGCGACACTTGGAATCTACGACGCCCGGGACGGCACCTTGCGCGGCACGTATACGACGCCGTCGATTCACTCCAACGGGCAATTCACCGCGGCAGCGTCATCACTCGAAGTGGCCATTGGCCGCTCGCCAGGCGACAGCGCCATGTATCACTACGTGGTCAAAATCGAGAACCCGTTCAATGGTTTCATGGAGCACCTGGTGAACAATCTCCAGGCCCGCGTGCTCACCGACATGACCACCGCCTGCGCTATGAACTAACGATCCTGCTGTTTAAGGCGCGGCTAAACCCTCTGGCATTTTTCCGGCGGCGGGCTACCATCCGGCTTGGGGAACGCGATTTTTAGGCCGAAGCGGCCAGGAATTGCTTCTAGCGGGGGAGTGGGCCATGGGAAGATTTGTGCTGATCCAGGCATTTTATTGCGTGGTCGGGATCCTATTCTTTGTGCGCGATCTTTTTGCAAATGTGCCCATGGGCCAGGGCATGGTAAATGCCTTCATCTGGCCTTACGCGCAGTGGCCCTACATTCGCGATGCCGGTCTGAAGATGGCCCAGCCCGTGCTCCAGTTGCTGCAGTAGAGTATATTTTAGAGCCGGCGGGACTTCCATTCAGCGTAGGCCGCACGCATGCGCTCGCGGCGCTTACGGCAAGCGGCGCAGGGCAGCGCCAATGCAACGCCGACAATCATCGCGACGCAAGCTGCTGAAACAGTCAGCAGCACCATCATGAGGGTGGCGGGACCAGTTCTTTGCGACGTGCCACTTCAGCGCGGACCGCATTGAGGATTTTCTCGATGTTCGCGTCGGACATATCGTCCTGCAAGTTGAAGAAGTCCGCGCCCTGGATCTTGAGATTGGGGCCGATCAGGCAATTGTTCATGC
>CANISR010000215.1 GCA_947470105.1 Fidelibacterota bacterium
ACCGGCCTTCCAGGTGACGACCGAGCCCGAGATCGAATAATTGGTCAAACGCACGGCGCCGTTGAAGTCGAGCGACCGAGCCCACACTGTGTCTTTGGCCAAGGGAATAACCGTTTCCAGGTTGCCTTCGACCACGCTCTGTTCGACGTGAGGCCAGGAAATATAGTTCGTCGAGTACCAATTCTTGGCCGTGGCGATGGGATCGGCCTTGCCGTCGATGGTCTCCTTGCGCCACTCGACCGCTGCCGCCAGCGAAATCGGGCCGGCCCAATCCGAGAACGGCTCGCCGGAAACGTTGGCCGCCGCCGAAGTCAGCCCCTGGCGCTGGCTATTGTGCGGGTGGTTGGGCATGGCCGTGATGTAGTTTATGGCGGCGTCTGAATTCCGATCCGTGCCGATCAGATTGTACGGCACGCAGCCGTTGGTCGGGTTGGTGAGGGTCGACCGGCAGACGATGGAGCCGTTGGGCGCCCGCACCGCGTCGATTGCTAGGGCGAAGTTCGGAGGCGACACCTGAATGGGCGAATTCAGATCGAGTTTGATGAGCCCCTTTTGTAGGTAAGCGTCAAACTTCCACTTAGTGTCGAAGGCGTCGAAGCTGCCTTTGCCGCCGACGACATAGACGAAGCTATTGCGCTGATTCGCTGCGGTATACTCCGGAACGTCGTGCAGCGCCTTTCCTAGCGGGAGCCCGGTCAGCTTCAACGCCTGGGCCTGCGCCACCACCGACGGCGGCAGATAGGGGTTGTCCAGCTTCACCGTGATATTACTGCCGAGATAATAGGTCCAGGCAACGCTATTCGTATTGTTGACGGTGCCGAAGTTGTAATCGGCGTACACCGTGAGGTTATCGTTCACATCGTAGCTGGCATGGCTGTAGAGGTGCTTGTCGATGATGCCAGCCGACAGGCTGTTGGCGCCTTGCTCGGTGGCCTTGTCCCAATCACCGCCGACGGTGAACGAGTTGGTGGTGATGGAGCCGAATCTGAAATTGTACGGCACGCCGCCGGCGCCGAAGGTGATGCCCTTCAGCGGGCCGCTGAAGATCACGCCACCTGGGTTCGCCGCCCACAATCCGGATTGGAACCGCAGCAAGGTTTGCGGGTTGGTCAAGCTCTGGCCGGCGGCAGCATTGCTGCCGTAAGCTGGATTGGCAACCTGCATGTAGCCGGCCTGGTTCCAGTCGCGCGTATTGCCGTTCATGTGGGCCTGATAACCGTAATCCGCGCTGAGCAGGAAATGGCCGCGGCCGTCGGCGAGCGGCGTTCCGGCCGCTGCAGCGATTTTATACTGGCGATGGTCGCCACGGCCGGTCACACCGGCCATGACATTGCCCTTCACGCCGGTGAACTCGCTGTCGAGCACGAAATTGACGACCCCCGAGACCGCGTCAGAACCGTAGACCGCGGACGCGCCGCCGGTCACCACGTCGACACGGGAGATCAGAAGATCGGGGAAGAGCTTCGCGTCGGTACCGCCCGAGACGAAGATGTTCGGGAAGCGCCGGCCGTCGAGCAGCACCAGGGTGCGATTGACGCCCAGGCCGCGCAAGTTGAGCGTGCTGGCGCCGCCGGTGCCGGTGGAGATGTTGGAATTGCTGGTGGCGAGGTTGACGTTCCCCGAGAACGCCGGAAGGTACGAAATAGCGTCAAACACGTTGGGCTTCGACGCCTGCTCGAGCTGCTCGGAGCCGACCACAGTCACCGGGGTCGGGGCCTCGTAGCCGTCGCGTACGATGCGCGAACCGGTGATGACGACTTCTTCGACCGCTGTAGCCTGGGCGGCCTGCGCCGCGGGGGCGGGCGCGGTCTGCGCGCTCGCGGTCCCGGAGAAGAATGCCGCGAGGGCGAGCCCGCTCACCGACGAGAGGGCCAGCGTCCTGGCGGTTACACTTCTGGCTTTGATAAACATGAGATTTCCCCCCTTATGCGTCGGCGGCGCTCAATCAGCGCCTAGCGACTAAAAATACAGGTCCTCGCAGGTACAGCGCCCTGCGTCCTCCGGACACCACCGCCGGTATGGCGCGATATCGGCAGGATACTATGGGGATTTTTGAAGAGGGCCAGGAAAAAAGCTCATCTTATCAGCACCCCCTGCCACGAATGCTGTTCTGCGTGGCAAGAATGCATCGCTGCCGCTGGAGTCTTGCGCCGGCCGTCCATTGAGCCTGCGCGTGCTGCGGTGCGAGACGCACGTCAAAGCGGAATTTACAGCCATCTTACCACCTATGATTGGCTGGTCCGCGTCAGCGTGCGCAAGTTCGGAGGTATCGCTTGCTGGACTCGAAGCTTTCCCTGTGTGGCTGCGTGCAGGAGCTCCTCGGTCAGGCCGAGTTTCCGGGCGACGTCCTGTAGCGCCTGCGCGCCGCTGGGCGGCATCACCCCCTCCAGCCCCCCGCCCCACTCCGCCAGCTTGCGGATCGTGTCAGCGATGACCGGCAATGGCGAGCGCCAGGTTATCGGGGCCGTCACGCCGAAATCGTGGGTAAGCGCCACGACGCCGTGCCACCACAATGGGGGAATATAGAGCGCATCCCCTTCGTCCAAGGTCGCCTCGAACCAGACGTGACCGGAGTTATCGAACCCATCGAACGCCGTCGGATCGGTGTAATAGGCTTCGCGGACGAAGATGTTGCGGATCGCGTACGGGCGCGGCGACAGCGTATGCACGAACCCCACCCGCTTCCGGCCGATCACCTGGCACATCAAGGTTTCATCCAGCGGATGATAGTGCCAAGTCGTTCCGGCGTTCCGAAACAGGAAGTAGCGGATGTCGTGGTAGAAGAACGCAGGCTCCACGGGGCCAGAGAAAAACCGGAAGTCACCGACGTCCGGCAGCAGTTCGATTGGCATCGCGGTCCCGACAAAACCAACGGCCGTCTCCGGCGCGTGCAGGAAGTCGATGGCCTCCGCGAAGCTCAGCTCCCGCTTGCCGATCTCGTTGCTGGCCTTGGCGTCCAGATACTCGTGAGGATAGGCAAACACCCGATGATGCCCGGACTGTCTTTTCAGGTAGTCCTTGTCGCGCCATTTCGTGCACGCCGGCCAATGCGCCACGGCGCCCCGGATCACCACCGGGAGGCTGTTCGCGACATATTCGGATAAGAACGTTTCTTCGCTCAGGTCCTCGGCGCGGCGTTCCGTGACTTGGGAAGCAGCTTTCATGCCGGGCACGTGAGCGAAGGTCATATCAGGCATGGCCCACCAGACACTGAGCAACCGCGCTCTGCCGACCCACCTTTCCCTGAGTGCAGGTCAGGTCGAATTCGTTCGAAAATGACGGAGACCGGAGCTGCACCCAGGGGCGCGCTCCGGTCTCCGGCCGTAGCTTACATCCTGAAACGCACGCCCAGGCGGAACGAGCGGCCGTAGACGTCGAACAGCGAGGCGTTCGTCATCGGACCATAGGCGTTCCCGGTTTGCGCAACCGCCGGCGGATCCCGATCGAACAGGTTGTCGATGTTGAAGTAGAGCTCAGCGTTGCTCGGACCTTCCTTGTAGAGCGAGTAGGCGATCGACATATCGGTCTTGTAATAGGCGCCGATCTGATTCTTTTCGATCGTCTGCACACCGGCGGGAATCGGGACTGGGCAGGTGCCGGCTGCGCACTCGATCATGTCGCGGTACATCTTGCCGCCGCTGACGTACTGCTCGTTGAAGGAGATGCGGATGGGGTCGTTGCTGTAGCTGATGTTCAACGAACCGTTCCACGGTGGCGCGTTGTCGTTGATGGAGCCCGTCGAGATGCTCAAAGCCACATCCTGCTGCTTGTAGGACAGGTTGCGGGTCGCCACGAGGCGGACCGAAAGATTGCCGTCCCAAGAGTCGACGATGGCGTTCAGAGGCGTGCGGTAACTCGCCTCGATATCGAACCCACGCACCCACAGGGTGGCGGCGTTGACCGGCTTGGTCTGGATCTCCTGAAGGACCCCGGCAGCATCGCGAATGATGTAGGGGCAGTAGATCGTAACGCCGGCAAAGCACTGGGTCATGATGGTCGTCGCGTTCGGCGACGAAATCGCGCCCTTCAGGCGGATGTCGTAATAGTCCAACGACGTGCTGAAACCCTGGAACCAGCTCGGCTGATACACCACACCGAGCCCGGTGGTGTCGGCCTTTTCGGGCTTGAGCGCGGTGTTGCCCAGCGAGGCGCTGTTGTAGGGCGCCGTAATGTTGCCCTTGAACGGATCGGTGATGCTGCCGTGCCCCAAAACGCCCGGCGCGAACAGGTCATTGAGGTTCGGCGCGCGGATGTCACGCGACTGGGTGACGCGGAAGCGCAGGTCGTCGATCGGGTTATAGGTCGCACCCGCTTTCCAGGTCACGACGGTGCCCGAGATATTGTAGCTGGTCAGGCGCACGGCGCCGTTGAAGTCCAGCGACCGGGCCCACGCCGTATCCTTAGCCAGCGGCACCACGGTTTCGAGGCTGCCTTCGGCGGCGCTGAAGGCGGCATAAGGCCAAGTGGTGTAGTTGGTGGAGAAATACCCCTTCGCGAAGCCGACCGGATCGGCATTCCCGACAATGGATTTCCGGCGCCATTCGCCGCTCGCCGCCAGGGAAACCGGGCCCGCCCAGTTGGAGAACGGCTCACCCGAGATAGTGAACGCCGTCGAGGTCTCCCCGTACTGCTGGCTGTTGTGCGGATGCTGGCCGAGATAAGCGCCCGTGACGTAATCCTTCGCGGCCTGCGAATTGCTGTCCGTGCCGAACATATTATACGGCACGCAACCGGTATTCGCATTGGTGAGGGCAATCCGGCAGACGATGGAGCCGTTGGGCGCGCGCACGGCGTCGGCGGCGTTGAGAACCCGCTGGAGCTGCGACTGATAGGGAGAATTGTTGTCGAGCTTCATCAGCCCGCGCTGCACGTAGAAATCCCACTTCCACCGGGTGTCGAAAGCGTCGATCCCGCCGTTGGCGCCCAGCGTGTAGACGAAGCTGTTGCGGTTGTTGGCGCCCGCGAACTCGCCAAGGTCGGCGAGCTGCTTGCCAATATTAAACGAGGTCAGCTTCAACGCCGCGGCTTGCGCCGCCACCGATGCCGGGATGAACGGGTTCTGGGTGCTGATGGCGAAATTGCCAAGATAGTAGGTGTTGGCAACTTTGTTCGTGGAGCTGACGGTGCCGAAATTGTATTGGGCGAACACCTTGATGTCGTCGGTGACTTCGTAGCTCACGTTGGTGAAGAGATGCTTGTCGATCACGCCAGCCGACAGGCTGTTCTGGCCCTGCATGGTGGCCGTCTGCCAGCCGCCGCCGATGTTATACGAACCGCTCGTCAATTCGCCGAAGTTATAATTGTAGGGCTGGCCGCCGGGGCCGAAGGCGATGCCCTTCAGCGGGCCGCTGGCGATGACGCCGCCGGCATTGGACGACCACAGGCCGACGCGTTTGCGGATGATCAACTGCGGGTTGGTGGGCGACACGCCGGTGGCGGCGTTGGCAACAGTGGCGTACGCAGGATTGGCGAAGTAAAAGAAGCCCTGCTGGTTCCAGTCGCGCGCGTTACCATCCATGTCCTGCTGATAACCGTAAT
>CANISR010000216.1 GCA_947470105.1 Fidelibacterota bacterium
CCAGGTGTGCGCAGCAGGTCATACGGATTATGCGCCGTACCAAACCAGCGGCTGTCGGTGGTGGCCGACGCCGGCGATAGACCGCCCGAGCCGATCATGTCCGGGCACAAGGTCTTGCAGAACACCACGGCGCCTTGATTGGTCATGGCCTCGACCACCGCCGCGCTGGCGGCGGGCTTGTAGAACGGCAGCAGTGCTCCGTTTCCCGCGCTGGTGGGGTAGCCGGCCACGTCGATCTGATCCTTGATCGCCACTGGCAGCCCGGCGAGCGCGCCCATCTTGCCGCCGCTGCTGCGCAGCTTGTCGATTCCAGCCGCGGTTTCCATCACGCGGTTCTCGTCCAGGGTGACGGTGGCGTTGAGATTCTTATGCGCCGCGTGCGCCTTGAGGAGTGCGGCGGCGTAGGCTTCCGCCTTCATCTCGCCTTTGGCCATACGCGCCACCGCATCGCGCGCGCCGAGAGCGGGCGCATCGTCGCCGGCGGATTTGGCGCAGCCTGCCAGGAGGCCAAGGCCGGTCGCCGCCATGGGCGCGGCATAGACGGTGGATTTCAGAAGTGAGCGGCGGGACGGATGACGCATGACGAACCCCTGTGAAAGAAGGTGGTCCTCCCCTGCCCCTGAGGATAGCCGCAGGCCGGCCCGACAGCCAGCCCTACCCCAGCAGCCCGAACTTACGCGCGGCGACGCCGATGATAACCGCCAACAGCACCAGGCGGATCCATACCCTTGCCCTGTTCATTTCTCTCGCATCCCTGCGATACGGCCTATACAAGCGCGGCACTATTTTGGCCGACCTTGGAAGTCCACTTCAATGCCCGAGCTTTACCCCCTGGACCGGGCGGCCTGCGCCGCGCTTCTCGACGGCACCGCGCCGATCCTCAAGCGCCTGACCAACCTCAGCGCGGTTCGCGACCTGCTGCAGATCGTGGCTCCCGCCCAAGTGGCGCTCTATGACAGCACCGGCGTGGAGGCGCCGTGGATCGGCTACCTCGCATATGTGCAGAAGACCGGCGAGGTGGTGGGTGCCTGCAGTTTCAAAGGCGCCTGCACCGATGGCCGCGTCGAGATCGCCTACTTTACGTTTCCGCACGCGGAGGGTCTTGGCCACGGCAAGGCCATGGCGGCCGCACTGGTGGATATCGCCGCCGCAACAGCGGAAGCCCATACTGTGATCGCCTTCACCCTGCCCGAGGAGAACGCCTCCTCCGCGATCCTGCGCGGATTGGGGTTCGCCAACACCGGCTTCGGCGTAGACGAAGATGTGGGCCGGACGTGGAGCTGGGAACGCCGGATTAAGTAAACAGCTACTGCAGGACGTCGAGGACTTTGCGCGCCAGGTCGTCGATGGTGAAGGGCTTGGGGATGAAGTTGACGCCGGGGTCCAGCACGCCGTTATGCACGATGGCGTTGCGCGTATAGCCGGTGGTGAACAATGTCTTGAGATCGGGCCGCAGCTTCAGTGCTGCGTCGGCAAGCTGGCGGCCGGTCATTTCCGGCATCACCACATCCGTAAACAACAACGTGATCTGGGGATTCGCGACCAGAACCGTGAGCGCGTGCGGCGCGGTGTCGGCATGGAGGACGGAATAGCCGAGCTCGCGCAGGGTGGCCACCGTGATGGCGCGCATGCGTTCCTCGTCCTCCACCATCAGGATGACTTCATTGAGCGCGCCCCGCGGCAGCGGTTGGGCGTCGGGCACAACCTCCGTGGCGATCTCGGTCTGCGGGTAGTGGCGCGGCAGGTAGATCTTGATGGTCGTGCCGCGCCCTTCCTCGGAATAGATTTTGACGTGGCCCCGGGACTGTTTGACGAAGCCATACACCTGACTGAGGCCCAGCCCCGTACCTTTGCCGACACTTTTGGTCGTGAAGAACGGTTCGAACACCCGCGCGGCCACGGCGGGCGGCTTGCCGGCGACGTTGTCGGTCACCGCGATCTGGACGTATTGCCCCGGCGCCACGTCCTGATGCGCTGCGGCGTAAGCGGCGTCCAGGTGGCTGTTGCAGGTTTCGATGGTCAGCTTCAGCGACGGTGACCACCTCTACACCGCCGGGGATTTCGCCCTTGGCACGCCCGAGGTCGCGCATGAAATTGTCATCGGCGCGGAAAGTACCTGCGTCAGCCTGGTGGCCCTTCAGGGTAAAGTGAAACTGAGCGGCTTCCTCGGCTGGCTTCTGCAGCCGCTGGTGCGTATTTAAATTTTCAACGGCAACGCCGTGGTCGCCTTGATCTCGGAGATGGCGACGTAGGAATTCACTTCCTGGATGCCGGGCACGCGCGAGAGTTTCTCGAAAAAGAACTTCTCATAGGCGTGGATGTCCTGGGCAACGATGCGCAACAGGAAATCGAACGCGCCGAGGATGACGTGGCACTCCATCACTTCGGGGAAATTGCGGATGGCGGCGGAGAATTCCTGCAAGTTCACCTGGTCGGCGCGGCTGACCTTCACCTGGACGAAAATCTGGGTGCGAAGGTTGAGCTTCTCGGGGTTCAGCACCGCGACGATTTTGGAGATATAGCCCTCGTCCTTGAGGCGCTGTATGCGCCGCCAGCAGGGCGACTGGGACAGGCCGACCACCTCGGCGATCTCGGCGGCGGACCGGGAGGCGTCCTCCTGCATGGCCTTTAGAATTTTCAGGTCGATTTTGTCGAGATCGCCCGCCATTTAAGTCACCCCTTGCCCCACAAGGGATTCATCTAACGCTGGTGGCCTGAATACCTGCAAGGAAATTGCAGCGGTCCAAAGTATTTTGCGAATCATTCGCAACTTCCTTGACTCCCCGTCAGCCCTTCGCCAGTATTTGCGAATGGTTCGCATTTGCATAGCTCGCGCTTATAGGTGAGGTCCGCACAATGCCTTACGACGCCCCCAAGAAGCGCAATGATTTCGAGGCGGCCACCGATACGGTCGCCGGCCGCAGCATGCGGAACCTGGGGGCGCTCCAGACTTCGGAGCTGTTCATGCTGTCCGCCGTACGTCTGTGGTGCAACGCCGAAGGGACCCCCTGCCGCCGCGCCCTAGTACGCAACGGCTTCCACGCCGTGAGCCTGGGCTGCGCCGAATACATGCAGTTCGAGGAATTGATGGGCGCGGTCACATCAGGCGCGAAACGCCCGTTCACCGCCGCGGTGTCCTGTTGCGCGCCCCTGATGCACGACGAGGCTTGGCTGCTGGAATGCCTGGCCCTGATCCAACACCACCGGTCGAGCGAAACGACCGAACTCCTGTCCGCTCTCCTCCCGGCGGCGGCGGTTCGGGTGGCAGCCGAGGCTCTGGACGGCCTCGCTGCCGCGCTCGCCGGTGTCGGCTTACATTTGCGCGTGCGGTCGCTGATCGAACCCGGCATCCATCCTGGCACGCTGTGGCGTCACGCCCTTAGCCGCCTGGTGCACTAGCCGGCGCTCGGCCGCAACGACGAGCGGGAAATGAGATTTATTGCCCGTGGCAACGCCCGCGCGAATCGCGTTTGCCGGCACGGCGCCGGCCCTAACTACCCGAAAAGCCAGAAAAACTTGAGGTCTGGACGCCTTCCCACCAACCTTTCGGGATGTTAGCGTTCACGACGCCCTAAGGGTCATCCGGGGAGTGTTGGAGACATGGCTGTCGCCGGTGGTGAGGTGCGGGGACCCGACCGCCTTGGCGCGCGCGGCCTGCTTCCGGCCCTCGCCTTTCTGGGCCCGCCCAGCCTGTGGATCGGCGTTCTCTTCATCCTGCCCATGGCGACCATCGTGCTGCTCAGCTTCTGGCGTGTGGTGGACTACTACATCGTCGCCGAGTTCACCCTGGCCAATTATCAGAAGCTGTTCCGGCCGCTGTATCTGTCGGTGTTCTGGCGCACCATTCGGATCGCCGCTGTGGTGACGGTCATCTCGCTGCTGATTGGCTATCCCGTCGCCTACTATCTCGCGCGCAAGACCCACCGCTTCCGCATGGTGCTGGTGGTGCTGGTGATCCTGCCGCTGTGGACCAGCTATCTGGTGCGGACCTACGCCTGGATGCTGATCCTCGGCACCAAGGGCGCCATCAACCAGGCGCTGCAAGCGATCGGCCTGATCGACGCGCCGATCTCCTGGCTGCTGTACAGCGACTTCGCCGTCACGCTCGCATTAGTGCATATATATGTGCCGTTCCTGATCCTGCCGCTCTACGCGGTCCTGGAAAAACTCGATCCGCGCCTGATGGAAGCGGCCAAGGACCTGGGCGGCGGCCGCTGGCGCACCTTCCTGCACGTGACGCTGCCCCTAAGCCTGCCCGGCGTCGCGACGGGGTGCCTGTTCGTGTTCATCCCGGCCATGGGGTCTTTTGTCACGCCGGAACTGCTCGGCGGCCCGCGCAGCATTTTGATCGGCAGCATGGTGGCGCAGCAATTCGGCGCGGCCTTCGACTATCCCATGGGCTCGGCCATGGCCTTGGCGATCATGGCCGTGATCCTGGCCGTGGCCGCCTGCCTGCTGCGCGCGGGCCGTCCCGCGGGTGCCGCATGAGCACGCGCATACTCGGTCTGTGGACGGCGCTGGTGCTGCTGTTCCTGTTCGCGCCGTTGTTCCTCGTTATGCTGTTCTCCTTCAACGCCGGCGACATCAGCATTTTTCCTATCAAGGGTTTTACGCTGTCGTGGTACGCGCGCCTCGCCGGCAATGCCGATTTCTACGACGCGCTCATCAACAGCCTGGTGGTGGCAGGAGCCACCGTAGTGATCGCCACCATCCTCGGCGTGCTGGCCGCCAACGGCGTCCACCGCTACGCCCCGCGGTGGAAAACCGTCCTCCGGTCCGGCGCCGGCCTGCCCATGATGGTGCCGCACCTGATCCTGGCCATCGCCCTGCTCAGTTCCTACAACCTGCTCAAGATCGACCTGTCCCTCATCACCGTCATTCTCGGCCACAGCATCGTCGCTTTCCCTTATGTGTTCCTGATCACCTCGGCGCGGCTGGTGGGCTTCGACCCGGCGCTGGAGGAAGCGGCCCGCGACCTGGGCGCCGGCACCTGGACCATCTTCCGCGAGATCACATTGCCGCTATTGGCCCCTGCCATCTTTGCCGGGGCGCTGATCTCCTTCACATTGTCGTTCGATGAAGTGGTGGTGACCTTCTTCACCACCGGCACCGACAACACTTTGCCCATGGTGATCTGGTCCATGTTGCGGGTGGGCCTCACGCCGGAAATCAACGCCATCGCCACCCTGACCATTGTCGTAAGCTGTCTCATGGCCGGCGTCGCCGAGATCGTCATGCGGCGCGCGCGCCTGAGTGCGGTCGCACAAGGAGAAAAGCTGTGATTGATTTCAATCTTCTCGCACCCGCAGGCCTGTCGCGGCGCCGCGCACTGCAAGCCATCGGCGCGAGCCTGGGTGCCTCGGCGCTGCCCGCTTTGGCGCAGGAACGCACCCTCAACTACTTCACCTGGTCGAGCTGGGGCGAAAAGCCTTTTGTGGAAGATGCGCGCAAGCGCGCCGGCATCGATCTCAAGATCACCTATTACAGCAGCTCCGACGAGATGATGGCCAA
>CANISR010000217.1 GCA_947470105.1 Fidelibacterota bacterium
GCTCGGGATTTGATCTTCGCTGGCGCGGCAATCCGCGCATTCAGCAGTAGATCAAGGCAGTTGCGAGCTCCCGCAACCACCGATGGTATAACGCCCTGGCCTTTGGCCGGGGCGTTTGCCTTTGTGGGGTTTTCTTCAGCAAACGCGAGGATTTGCACGAGATCGCCGTGAAGCTCGGCCTTCAGCTGATTGCCATCAGGCGTGAGTACGATCTTGTCGATGAGCCCGCGCAGTACGTCGGCGGCCTCGAGCCGGATCCGATCGTCGCTCAGTGACGCCGCGAGGTCCTCGACCTTCTTGCGGTAGATTTCGCTGAGCTTGGGATGGATGCGGATCGGCGATGCCGTGGCACCGGCGAGGCGCGTCTCGACCTCGGTCTTCTTGGCTTCCAGCTCATCGAGGCGGGCCTTCAGGGTCTTGTTGTAGCCCCCATCCTCGATGGCGCTGACGATGGAGGCGATCTTGCGATCGGCCTCGGCCAGCTGTTTTCGGTCCTGTGCCAGACGTGCGTCCGCCTCGCGGGCGTTTCGGTTGAGCTCCTCGTGGTACGACCGCGCGAACTCCTCGATCATCTCCGGGGCCATCATCTTGGCCCGAAGCCCCGACAGCACCCGGTGCTCGAGCGTCTGGCGACCGATGCCCAGCTTGTTGGTGCAGGTGGCCTTGTGCTTGTAGGCTGAGCAGCCGTACCGGTCCGGGCCGACGATGGTATAGCCGCTGCCGCAGACGCCACAGACGACCACGCCGCTCAGCAGGAACTGCCGGCGCCGCGCCCCGTTCATGGGATTGCCGTTCGGCTTTGCCGCCATCTCCAGGCGCATGTCGGCTTGGCGCGCCTTGGCCCGATCCCAGAGTTCCTGGTCGATAATGCGCAGGTGAGGGACCTCGGTAATTTCCCATTTCTCCTTGGCATTGACCCGGGCCTGCCGCTTGCCGGTCAGCGGGTGCTTTATATATGCCACCCGGTTCCAGATCAGCCGGCCCATGTAGAGGGTGTTGTTCAACAGTCCGGTCCCCCGTTTGACCTGCCCCCGGATGGTGGAATCACGCCACATACCGCCTTCCGGTCCCGGGATGCCCTCGGCGTTGAGCCCCTTGACGATGTCCCGGGCCGACTTGCCCGCCGCGTACTCGGTGAAGATCCGGGTAACTATTGCGGCTTCAGGCTGGTTGATCCGCCGTTCGCCGCCCTGGTCGGGCTTGTCGCTGGGGATGATGTCGTAGCCGTAGGCCCGGCCCGCCGGGATTTTGCCCAGGAGCACCCGGCCCAGCTGGCCCCGCCAGGTCTTCTCCCGCAAATCCGAGAGATACATCTGGGCCATGGTGCCCAACATGCCCACCTGCAGGGTCGTAACCTCACCCGTCGAGACCGTGTGAACCTTGATGCCCAGATAGGTCAGCCGATCAAACAGCGCGGCGACGTCGGAGAGCTTGCGGCCTAGGCGATCGACCGCCTCGGCGACGATCACATCGAACGCATTGTGGTCGCCGTCGGCAATCATCTGCTGGAAGGCGGGGCGGTTGGCGGCATTGGCGCCGCTGATGGATCGATCGGCATAGGTCTCGGTCAGCTGCCAGCCCTGGCGCTCGATCAGACGCCTGCAGACCTCGATCTGGTCATCGATCGACGCCTCACGCTGGTTCTCGCTGGAGTAACGCGCGTAGATGACGGCTTTGATCATGGTCACGCCTTCCCGACACTGGGTGTTCGCAGGAGCCGCACAACGGCTTGGTGACTTCGCGCGGCCTCAAGACTACTCGCCTGGTTGTAGTAAGTCTCGGCGGTCTTGGTGGTGGAGTGCCCCAGGATCGCAGTAATGATGCCGACGTGCCCGGGATCCTCGATTGCAATCGACGTCGCGGCCGCGTCCCGGAACAGATGCGGATTGATGGAGCGCCCGAAGCGCTCGCGCGTCCGATCAACGATCTTGCGATAGATCTGATCGGCATGAAGCTTGGAACCATGAGCAGAGACCCAAAGCCCATCATGCTCGCCGCGGTTCCAGAACCCCGATCTGGCAGCCAGGATCGGCCGATAGGTCTTCAGATAGGTCTCCATCTCCAGGCTCAACTCCTTTGGCAACGGGAACTCGAGATGCCGGTGGGTCTTGGTCTCGCTCGCCGGGAAGGTGAGCCAATAGTCTTCCCCGTGCCGGCCGAGATGGCGGTCGATCTCGACCGAAGCCAAATTGGCAAGGCGAATGGGGCGCGCTGCTAGGAGTGCGATGATCAAGCCGTCCCGGAAGGTTGCGGCCGCCTTGAGGGGGCAGACCTGGCCGTGGGCAGCGGCCATCAGGTCGAGCCCCAACTGGTAAATCTCTGCCGAGGGCCGAATCCGAGGGCGCTTGTCGTTGGCCGGCCGACCCATCCGGCGCAGATTGGTTGCCGCAACCCGCAGGAAGTCAAAGCCGCGGCCGCCCGCAAGGGCGCGGACGACGATGTCCAGGTCCGTGACGTAGCCCGCCACGGTATAGGACGCGAACAGGGCCTTCAGTCTGTCGATGAAGGCCGCAACGCTGGCCGGGGTGATGCAGGCGAGGCCACTGGTAACCTCAGTCATCAAGTCGGCATCGGCAACAAACCCCAGCCACCGGCCATAGGCTGATTGCTTAACCTCTTGTTTGTCTTTGGACAGCCGGGCGAGGGGACCCGGCCTCTCGAGCACGTCGGCCCACCGGACTGCATCAGCCCAGGCCCGGCAATCTGCCGGCGGCCATTCATGCAGAGGCATGATCCTCATCCGCGGGACATGGGTCATGGCTTTCCGCCCTTACGCCCCTTGCGGGCGGGCGGGGCGTTTCGGCGCGTGAGCACGACGTCGTCGTAGCGGCGAACCGCGGCGGCGGTCTCGAGGCCGGCGTAGTTCTGCAGGGTCGTCGTGATCCGTTTATGGCCAAGGATGCGCCGGACCTCCTCGTAACTGCCCGGGTGGTGTTCGAGGAACAGCAGCGCCGCGAAGTGCCGGAACAGGTGTGGGTTCATCTTCAGACCCGTCTCGCGCTCTATGGTCGCGGAGATCGCCCGGCTGAAGCCCGCCTGGTTCTTGGGCCGACCCTGTTTGCCAGGGAACAGCAATCCTGACGGCTGGCCGTGGTTCAGTACCGGCTGGTACTTGGCCACGTAGGTATCGAGCATGGAGGTCAGCTCGGGTGACAGCGGGAACTCCAGATCGACGTCGTTCTTGACGTCACCGGCCGGGATCACGAGGTGCAGGAGCCGCCGGCCGTCGTGGCGCGCCCAGTGGAAGTGCTTGCGGCGATCAAGTTCGACGAGATTGCCGATCCTGATGGGCGCAAACGTCAGAATCTCGATGGCGAGTGCGGTCTGCACCATGAGCGCACTGCGGTAGGTCAGCGGCAGCTTCTTGGCCTTGGCGATAAGACTTTTGGATAAGCCGAGGAAGACACCGACGACTTTGTCGTCGGCGAACTGGCGCAGCCTGGTGCGGTTCTTCTCGGTTAGCCCGTTCTGGGGCTGGCGAAGGTTTCTCCCTAAGCCGGAGATCTCGGCGATCTGATCCGCGGGCAGGTGAAGCCAGCGCTTGCTGATGGCCAGCGCCAAGTTGATGAGGTGCGGGACCTGGGTGCAGGGCGCAGCACCCTGGCGGCCGATGAAGAAGCGCAAGCCCTCCTTCAGGCGATCGAGCCGGAACAGATCGGCGAGGCCGCGAAGTTCGCTCGCATCGACGCCGCGGGCGACCAGGGCTGCCGCCAGCCGGCGGATCAGAAAGTCCCGGTTCTTGATTGTGGTGGGTCTGACCGGCCGTCGGAACGCTGCATCGAGAAGATCAGGGTGCAGGCTCATCTCGTGGAATGCATCGACGTCGGCTTTTAGGCTGGCAGGCAGATCATTCCAGTCGGCCGCGTACTTGCGGCTGCGGCTGGGCGCGGTCAGGCGGTGATATGGCCCTGGGAACTCTGTCGCGACGTGGCTGTTCCAGGCACGGACCAGGACCGGAATCGCCCTGGCAGGGTCGCGGCCGAGCTGGTTGGCCTGGAGATGCTCCACATACCGGAGGAGCACCCCATCATCGACGACTTCCGGCGTCAGCTTTTGCAGGGAGCAGAACCGGCTAAGTCCCCGGATCGCGGACCGCGCCCAAGGGTCCGGCGGCATGGCCGCCACAGTCACCCAGGCTTTGCTCGGAGGAGCGGTCAGCGCGGGCGCACTGGTGCTCAGGCCCGACCGCTTGATGGCTCGGCGGGCATCGCTCGCGACGTTGCGCCATCTGGAGACCGACAGGCCGGCGGCCGCGGGCTGGGCCGTTACCAGGAGCTTGCGGAACGCCACCGCCGCGATCGGCACGGCCGATGGCGGGAGGTCGAGGACGCGGCAGAGGGTGCGGATGCCGGACGTCATGTTCTGGCGGGTCTGAGCCGAGACCTCCGTGAACCCGCAAATCCGCGGCAGGACGTCTGCCAAGGTGGGGTTGAGAACGCCCTCGGGAAGGCGCGTTAGAGAGGATAATGAGCGTTGCAGCTTGGACATAAGCACCCTCATGAGGACGGCAGTGGCCAACAGGGCCAATTAATGAATACGCACCATGGCATAATTGACTGTAATACATACGAAATCGTCATTATTTACGGCGCTCGGAGTGGACACGAATACCCATCAGATGACGCAAGGGATCACGCCTCCCGGCGCTGTCGGATGAAGGCCGTGAGGTCGGATTCAGTGATGCGGAACTGGTGGCCGAGGCGGTGGGCGATTAGCTCACCGGCTTCGATCCAGCGCCGAACGGTCTTGGCGCTGACCTTCAGCAGGGCGGCCACCTCGGCGATGGTGTACAGCGTCGGTGGCGTCGTGCTGGGTGAGGTCACTCGCGGAGTTCCTTCGGCGATTGGAATGAATCCTGGGCTGTGGTGCGCGCCAACAGCTGAACCAGCTGTAGGAGAGCGCGAGCGCCCGGTCGTTCAGGCAGCGCTGCATCGGGCATGGGAGGTGATGAGGCTAAATGACCCCCAGAGGTCGGCAGAACGGTCGTGCTTTTGGTCCGCCTACCCATGGAGCCGCCATGCAAGAGGTGCGGCTATTCGGCGGTGGTGGCGGCGCGGCGGGCAGTTACTCGCCTCGAGCAGCGGCCACCGATCGGCTATGGCCAACGCTCCGCCGGCCCTGAAGATGGGAGGTGCAGGCGTGGACTGGGGTACGGTGACTCGCTGCGACATGCGAGCATGATGACAGCCACATCTCCGCACTAAGCGGACGCACGACGTAGGACGAGGATGTGCGGGCTACCGCGCCGCCCAAATGTCGTTCAAGACCAATGCGATATCTGGGTGAAAAATCTGCAGCGGACGATCCATCTGCGGAGCACGCACTTCAGGATTGGGAACGCGCCCTTGCCCGCCGGACATAGGGGTCCAAAGATCGCAGAGAGCAATGCCGCTCTCTACC
>CANISR010000218.1 GCA_947470105.1 Fidelibacterota bacterium
AAATAGATATTGGCGAGGTTGTTGTAGGACTGCCATTGGCGCGGCGACATGTCGATGGCCTGGAGACAGGCCAACATGGCGTCCGAGTATTGGGTCAGGCCGGTGAGGCCGATGCAGAGATTGTTAAGGGCCGCAGCGTGGTTCTCCTGCGTGAGTTCGCCGGTCCGCAGGGCGGCGCGGGTGCGCTCGGTGCCCTTCTGCCATTCCTTAGCGTCCAGCATCATGGCTGCTTCATTGACCCAGCCGTTGCCGGGACGGAAGGACTGAGCCTGTGCGCCGGTGGAGGCCAGAACGCAGACAGCGCCCATGGCGATGAATTTGATAAGTACCTGCTTCATGGTTCTCTCTCCCTAACGGAAGTATAGCCCAAAGGCGCCTTGCTCTCAACGCCGGGGCAAAACAGCGCCTTCAGCGTAAAGCCGTCATTTGCGCATAAATTTGCCGGCAGGGTCCTGGAATCATATATTATTTTCCAGCACCGCCGGAAAATAAGGGCCAATTTCTCCCGCTGTTCCCCCTATCTTGCGCGCTACCGTGCCTGTTCTTGCCGAGAGATTTCTTATGACCACCGACATCGACATCCTGTCCGATCTAGAGCGCAAGGTCCTGTGGCTGGCCAGCTGGACCATTCACCACGCCAATCACCTGCGTGCCAACACCGACGGCGTCAAAGTCGGCGGCCATCAGGCCTCATCGGCGTCCCTCAACACCATCCTGACGGCGCTCTATTTCAACGTGCTGCGTCCCGAAGACCGCGTGGCGGTGAAGCCTCACGCCAGCCCCAGCTTTCACGCGATCCAGTACCTCATGGGTTTGCAGACCCAGGAGAAGCTTGAGGCGTTCCGCGGCTACAAAGGCGTTCAGAGCTATCCTTCGCGCACCAAGGACATCGACGACGTGGACTTTTCCACCGGCTCGGTGGGCTTGGGTGTTGCGCAGACTCTGTTCTCGTCGCTGGTGCAAGATTACGTCCGCGCCCACGGTTGGCTGAAAGAGCCGGACGGCCGCATGATCGCCCTCATCGGCGACGCCGAGATGGACGAAGGCAATATCTTCGAAGCCTTGCTCGAGGGCTGGAAGCATGGCCTGCGGAATTGCTGGTGGATCATCGACTACAACCGCCAGAGCCTGGATTCCGTTATCCGCGAAGGACTGTGGGAACGCTTCGAGAATATGTTCAAGGATTTCGGCTGGGAGGTCGTGATCCTGAAATACGGCTCGCTGCAGCGCGCGGCCGGCAAGGAACCGGGCGGCGACAAGCTGCTGGCGTGGATCGATGAGTGCCCCAACCAGCTCTACTCGGCGCTGACCTTCCAAGGGGGCGCGGCCTGGCGCAAACGCCTGCTGGACGAGATCGGCGACCAGGGCCCCGTGACCAAGCTCATCGAGAAGCGCAGCGACGACGAACTCGCGCGCCTCATGACCAATCTGGCCGGCCATGACCTGCCGACCCTGGTGGACGCCTTCAACGCCATCAAACACGACAAGCCGGTGTGCTTCATCGCTTACACGGTGAAGGGCTTCGGCTTGCCGCTGGCCGGCCACAAGGACAACCACTCCGGCCTTATGACGCCAGCGCAGTTGGAAATTTTCCGCACCGCCATGAACGTGCGTCAGGGCCACGAGTGGGAGCGCTTCGAGGGCATGAAGACGCCCGCGGCGGAGTTGGAAAAATTCCTCGGTCGCGTCCCGTTCTATGCCAAAGGCCGCCGCCGTTTCGAAGCGCCCTATGTGGAACCGCCGGCGGAACTGACCATCCAGGTCGCCCCCTCTATGTCCACCCAGCAGGGCTTCGGCTTGCTGCTGAATGAACTGGGCCGCCACACCTCGGATTTCGCCAGCCGCGTGGTGACCACAGCACCCGACGTGACCGTGTCCACCAACCTCGGCGCCTGGGTCAACCGGCGCGGGTTGTTCGCCAAGGAGGAGATGGCCGATACCTTCAAGGCCGAGCGCGTGCCGTCCACGTACAACTGGTCGTTTTCACCCAAGGGCCAGCATCTGGAACTGGGCATCGCGGAATCGAACCTGTTCATCGCCCTGTCGGCGTTCGGTTTGTCATACTCGATTCACGGCGAGCGGTTGATCCCTATCGGCACGCTCTACGATCCATTCATCGCCCGCGGCCTGGATGCCATGAACTACGCCTGCTACCAGGACGCCCGCTTCATCCTGGCGGCGACGCCGTCCGGCATTACGTTGGCGCCTGAGGGCGGCGCCCACCAGTCCATCGGCACGCCGCTGATTGGCCTGGCGCAGCCCGGCCTCACGTCGTTCGAGCCGGCGTTCATCGATGAGCTGTCCACCATCCTGTGCTGGTCGTTCGACCATGTGCAAAAGCACGGGAAAGAAGACGCGGTGGAACCAAATTGGCTGTCCGACGACAAGGGCGGGTCGGTTTACCTGCGCCTGTCCACCCGGCCGGTGGAGCAAGCCAAGCGCACCCTCGACGATGACCTCAAACGCGACATCATCGACGGCGCCTACTGGATGCGCAAACCCGGCCCCAACTGCGAAGTGGTTGTTGCCTACACCGGTGTCATCGCCCCCGAAGCCATCGAGGCCGTCGGGTTGATGGCTGAAGACCGGCGCGATATCGGGCTGCTGGCCGTCACCTCCACCGACCGCTTGCACGCGGGATGGATGGCGGCCACCCGGGCACGGGAAGCCGGCCTGGTGCATGCCCGCTCCCATATCGAGCGGCTGATCGGGGCCCTGCCGCGTAATTGCGGCTTCGTCACCGTGCTGGATGGCCATCCCGCGACCCTGGCCTGGCTGGGCTCCGTCGGCGGCCACCGCGTGCGGGCCCTGGGGGTGGAGCAGTTCGGCCAGACCGGAACCCTCGCCGACCTCTACCGCCACTACGGCATCGACACCAACGCCATCATTACTGCGGCCCAGGCGATCGCCCAGGGCCGCCCAATCCGGCATCTTAAGTTATTGGCATAACTGTATTTTTTAGCGACGCAAGAAAGCCGAGGGCGACCCGTTCATATATAGTGGCGCCCGCAATGGGTTTATACTGCCGGGATGTAAGGTGAGCCGTTCCAGGGGCTGTGGTGAATATGTTTGGTACCTTTGCAGCGCGAACGGGCCTGGCCGGGCTCCTGCTGACCTTTGCGGTTCCTGCCCTCGCGGCCCCTCTCTCAGCAATAAGCGAGACGCCCGGCGCTCCGGTCGCCGTTCGGGCTGCAGACGTTTCTCACTATGACTGCGCCGCCGCTGCGGGTGTGGCCGCCACCCGCTCCCTGCATATCGGTCAGGTGATTCAGGGGCGTTATTACGAATGGAACGAAATCTACGGCGGTGATGCGGGCGAAACGCTGCTGTGCGTCAGCATGCGCCTACCGGAAACCCTACAGCTCGACGCCCCGCAGGCCAAGATCTTCCTGCTTCAGTCCGCCGCCATCGGCGTCCCCACTCCACAAGCCGTGCCTCCCGTGGAGTCGGGCGTCGAGAGTCCTGCAGCGGATCTCGACGCCATTCCGGAGCCGCCGAAGCGGGTCCGCAAAGGCGCGCCGGGTCTCACGCCCGACAGCAGCATTCCTCCGGTGCCGGCGGAGCATCGCGCCGGTGATCCGAACGTTCCCGCGGTGCTCCCGGCCGCCCCTGAGAAACCCGCGGAGAAAAAGGCCTGGGAGCCGGATTCGCTGGAGCACGCTGCCGCCGATCCGCGGTCTGAAATCAGTGGCACCAGCATTCAGTCTTACCCTTACAACACCATCGGCTACTTCACCGTCACCTATCCCAACAACCGGAGCTACCGCTGCACCGGCACCATCGTCAGCCCCTATGTGGTGGTGACGGCCGGCCACTGCATTCACAACAACAGCCGCGGCGGCTGGGTCACGGCAGTGACGTTCTATGCCGCGCAATATGTTTCGGCCTCCGGGACGCTCCAGCGCCCTTACGGCAGCAACACCAGCTGGACAAATCTCAAGACCACGCAGAACTGGACCCAGATCTCCGGTCCCGATGAGTTCAACGTGCCCGATTACCGCTACGATTACGCCGCCATACAGTTCTCCACCGCCTTCACCCACACCACCACCTTCATGCCGATTGTCTACGGCGCCACCACGTCGGTGGCCAATAACGCGGGCTATCCCGGCAACCTCAAGGATTCCAGCGCGACCGAATACGGGATGTTCTACACCTCCGGCAACGAGACTTCGGACTCCGTTGCGAGCCTGCGCGCGGTGCATATGAGGGAGTACGCGCTATATTCCAGCGGCGGGGATTCCGGCGGACCGTTCTGGTATCTCGACAGCCAGAGCCGTCGCGGCCTGGTGGGCTCGTTGTCCTATTCCAGCGACGACGGGACCGCCTCGGGCGGTCCCTGGTATGATTCCTGGAACCAAAGCCTGTTGTCGTCCTGGGTGGCGTGGACACCCGGCAGCGCCACGTCGAGCCTGCCCATCACGGGACTGAAAGTCGGTGCGGTGTTTTCCACGACCCAACCCACGTCGCAATCCTTTTTGCGGTTCTATAATTCCAGCAGCAGCGCAGGCACGGTTTCGGTGACGCTGTCGGATGCGGCCACGGGGGAACCGCTGACTCAATGGACCAGCCCGTCCATTCCCGCCGGCGCGTCCCCTCAATTCGCCATCAGCGCCATCGAGGCGGGCGCCAGCCAGTCTTTCACCAAATCGTCCTATTATTCCCTGGCGATCCAGAGCGGCTTCACGGGATCGTTCCAGCACGTGCTGTGGCGCACCGCCGACAACTCCCTCACCAACCTGTCGACCTGTGACTCACTGCCCACTTCGGCCGGCACGACCCTGATCGATGTCCATTCCTCCCTGCTGGCATCGGGCTATCCCAGCCAGGTCGTGATCTTCAATACGGCCGCCACGGCCGCCACCGCCACCATCGGCATTTACGACGCCACCACCGGCGGCCGCATCGGCACCTATTCCGCCCAGAGCGTGCCGGCCAACGGCCAAGCCATCACCACCGTGGTGAATATGGAAAACGCCGCCGGGATCAGCCCGGGCAGCCGCTACCACTACATTTTGAAAATCCAAAATGGGTTCACCGGCTTCCTGCAGCACCTGGTGAACAACCAGCAGTCGGGCGTGACGACGGACATGACGGGTGTATGTCCGCTCGTCAGAAGCGCAGGCTGAACCCTGGTTACCAAGTGAGAGACTTTGTTACGAACCGAAACGCTCCATTCATGGTTACCCCTGTTCCGTTCAGCTAGAATAGCAGGCGCCCATAGCACCTTTCCGATCCCTTGCGCGTTGGCTTTCCAGTCAGTTTCCCGCCTCCCGTTTGCCGCCTTTATGTTTAGAGAAATCATCCGACATGAGCGACTTCGACGCTAAGAACGCGCCCCGGAAGGGCTGGTGGCAAAGC
>CANISR010000219.1 GCA_947470105.1 Fidelibacterota bacterium
CAGCTTCTTCGGCGCCGGCACATTCTTTGGCAATGTGGCGGACTCCGCGGCGGCTACGCAGGTGTTTCGTTTCTACAACGGCAGCCGCTTCGCCGGGACGGCGCGGGTGGTGCTGTATGACGCCGGCACCGGCGCAATGATCGCCACCTGGACCAGCACATCGATTCCGGCCGGTGGCGCGGTGGAGGTGAGCGCGGCTGCGGTCAAAACCGGCGCCACGCCAGCTCTGACGGCGGGGCAAAGCACGGCGGCCCTCAACTTCGCCGCCACGGCCTCATTTCGCGGCACTGTGCGCCAAATCACGCGCACCACCGGGGCAGTGATCAACCAATCCGACTGCGGCACACCGGTGGGCGTATTGAGCTACGTGGAGGGACCGGGATTCCCGGGCGTCAGCGCGGCGGTAAAGCTCCTCAACCCGGGCCTCCGCGCCGGCACCGTCACTCTTTCGCTGCGCAATGCTGGGACAGGCGCCGAGCTGGGCCGCTGGACATCACCTTCCGTCCCGCCTCATGGCTCCACAATTGTCAGCGTCAGTTCCATGGCGGCGGCGGCGACGCCTATTGTGCCGGCGACAACGACGGCGCTGACCATCGTGCCGGTGTCGGCCACCACCGGCTTCGGTCTTGAACACCTGGCGGCGGTGACGGCCTCGGGCGCTGTTTCGAACCTCACGGACGCCTGTCCTATCTAGAGACTCCGGGCTAGTCCCCGAAGCAGTGCGGCACAAAGCGCGAGGTGTTCCCGGTGATCAGGCCGGCGCTCTCGCGTATGCCGATGCCGCGGGGCTCGTCGCCGATGATCCAACTGCCGACGACGGCATGGACGTCTCCGGCCTCCGTGCGCGCGGAGGCCAGCGGCACGCACTCCTGATAGATGTAGCCATCGGCGCCGTAAGGCCCACCGCTATCGGCGAGTGGGGGGCCGGTGAGGTCACCGTTGGCGTCGATATCGGCAATAGAAACGTTGGCGCCCTCGCGTCCGCGCCGGGGCTTCGCCACCACGCGGAGTGGCCGGGCAAAGGCCAGGCGGTCGGCGTGAGCCTCGGCCAGCAAGGCGTGCCCGGGGTTGAGTCGCCACAGCACGGGCAGGATGGCTTTGTTGGCGAGCAGGATCTTCCACGCGGGCTCGATCAGGCGCAGATGGCGAGCTTGCGCGGCGCCCAGCAGCTTGTCGCCGAAGGTGTCCGCCAGGAGCCATTCCCAGGGTTGGAGCTTAAACAAACCGGTGATCGGCTGGTCGTCCTGATCCACGAACCAACCTGTACTCTCGGCGCCACGATTCACCGGTGCGCCGGTCTCCGCCCAGCCGATCTGCTCCGGGGACAGGATCTTGGCCGCAAATCCCGCTTCCAGCGCGGTCTCGGCAAGATAGCCGACCGTGCCAGTATCCTCGGGGATCGCAGCTGCCGTGAGGTGAAGGTGATTGAGTTCGGTCCTGCGGTTCGTATCGAGAGCGACGTCTTGGGCCTGCCAGCGCAGGCGAATGTCCTGTAGCCGCGCGACCAGAGCCTCGTGGAGCGAATTGAATTGATCGCGATCGGGGAAGCGATCCTGCAGCCACTGCCATTGTACGACCGCTGCCTCGAATAGGCCCGTAGGCGTATCAGCGTTGTACTCCAGCATCTTGATGGAGCCGTCGCCGGGAACGGCGAGGTCGAAGCGGCCGTAAAGGGTGAGGTCGTCTTCATTACGCCGCGCCCAGGACGTGGTCACCAACTCCGCCTGGGACGGCGACAGGCCGAACAGTCCGAAATCCTTTTCCGCAATTACATGAGCGGCGGCATCGAGGCAAAGCGCATGCAATTCGCCTGTGGCGGCCTCAATGTTGTCCACTTCATCGGAGGTCAGTTGCCAGTAGGCGCTTTCGTCCCAATACGCCTGCGGGGCGCCGCGCTCGTCGGTGGTGGTATGCCAGTCGAAGCCCAAGTCTTCCACGGCTGCGGGCCAGCCGGCACGCGGCGTCAGCGCGATACGCTCCATGACGGTTAGGCCATGGCAGTTAGGAGGTCGCGCCGAAACGCGAGCTGGTAGCGCCGAAGCCCCCGCGCGAGACGGTCGCAGCCCGGGTGCCGATATCGCCGCCGGCGGTGACCGGCGCGCGCACGGTGGTCGCCCCGCCTGGCGTTCCGGTGTTGGGGACTCCCAAGCGTCGGTCGGTGGTGCTGGCATAACCGTCACGGCCGTAATAGACCGGCTGCGCGGCACGGCCATAGCCGCCTCCGGCGCCAAAGCCGCCGCTCAGCATGCGGCCCATCATGAAACCCATCATCGCCGGCATGAAGAAGCTGCCGCCAGAGGACGTGCGTACTTCCTCGCAATTCGGATAATTCTCCTTGCACTGCTCGGGCGTGCCAAAGCGGGGCGCCTTCTCGCGATGCTCGGCCAACGCTGTGGTACGCGCGGCCTCGCAGGCCGCAGCATCGGCTTCGGCTGCGCAATCCTCGACTGCGGAAAAGACCTTCACGTCCTGCTCGCCGACGGTTTTCTCGCTCGCGGGCATTTCGCCCCAGGTTTGTCCGCCGCGATCGCAGGCGGCGACGGGCAGCGCCAGCACCAGAATGCTGGCGCCGCGCAGAACGGACGCGACGTAGCGTGATTTTTTCATGCGTAGTTTATTCATGACATCATCCTGCGATCGCGCCGGCGTTGATCACGCCGACGGCAATGGAAAAAGCAGCGCCGGCGATTCCGTAGCTGAGTTGGTCGCTCTCGATGTTGTGTCGGTAGCGGGGCAGGGCGAGCGACACGATGAGATAGGCGCCCACCTGCAACGCGACGCCGACCGCACCCCAGGCGGCGAGTTCGGCGAGAACGAACGTGGACGAGGCGACGCCGAACAGGGGCAGGGACAGCCCGATCACCGCGCCGCCGAGGCTGGCGGCCGCCGCCTTGTTGCCGGCGCGGATCAGGCGGAATTCGTGGATCGGCGTGATCAGCACGTAGATTGCCACGGCCGCCAGCAGCAGGCCGACACCGGTGCCGAGAAACGTGATGTAGGGCAGGAAGTTGTCGAACATTCAGGCCTCTTTCCGGGCGGCAGGTGCGCCGCCTTGGATATCGGTAAACACCATAGCCCGAACCGCCTGGATACGTTCATCAAATCGCCGTGCTGACACGTGGGTAATAAACCCATAGACATTCGATCGGCGCGACATAGGCTTGGGCGCGGTGATATATGGTCATCCATCATGGAGAAACACCAGGCGTCAACACACGATGCCGATGGGCGTCCTCGCGGCGGCAGTCTTGGCCACGGCCGCAATCGCCGCGGACGAAGCCGGCGGAGGTGCAATGCGCGGCGCGCCCGGGGTTGCGGTCGGGCTATTGGCGACCGTGACGGATTCGGCGACGGCTACGAACCTTTCGACAATCGGTGGAATCTAATCGTAACCCCACCCTTTCCGAATTCCCCTCATACCCCTTGATAAGGGAAGGGTGGGGACCCTGATTACGAGAACGTCCGCGTGGCCGGCTTTCCTTCCACGTGCGATTTCCAAGCGGCTGATTCTGCGCGACAATCGGCGAACGATTTTTCACGTTACGCCGCATGCTCTTCGCACGTTTCCTCAAGCCTCTGATGAAAAACGGCACCCTGGTGATCGTCGATCACAAGGGCGCCCGTCATGCGGTCGGCGCCGGCGCGCCCACCGTCACCGTCCATTTCCACGATAAACGCCTCGGCACCCGGTTGGCGCTCCACCCTGCGCTCTATGCCGGCGAGGCCTATATGGACGGCACTCTTACGGTCGAGGGGGGCGATATCTTCGCCATGCTCGACCTGATCATGGCCAACCTGGGGGCCGCACATCATCACTGGGCCTTGCGCATGGGGCGATCCGTCGAGCGCCTGGTGACGCTTTTCAACACGTATAATCCGGTGGCGGTGTCACGGCGCAATGTCGCGCACCACTACGACCTGTCGGGTCAGCTTTACGAGACCTTCCTCGATGCCGACCTGCAGTACTCCATGGCGTATTTCCGCGATCCTCATATGAGCCTGGACGATGCCCAGGAAGCGAAGATCGACCATATCGCCCGAAAGCTCCTGCTTGAGCCGGGCATGCGCGTGTTGGACATCGGGTGTGGCTGGGGCGGACTGGCCTTACGTCTTCATCACCGCTACGGGGCGCGGGTGACGGGCATCAGCCTGTCGGAAAACCAGATCGCGGTGGCGAAGCGCCGCGCGGCGGCGAGCGGCGCCGCGGTGGAGTTCCGTCTGCAGGACTACCGCCATGTGGCCGAAACCTTTGACCGGGTGGTGTCGGTCGGCATGTTCGAGCATGTGGGCATTCCGCACTACCGGCGCTTTTTCGATACCGTGCGCGACCGCCTGTCGCCGGATGGCGTGGCCCTGATCCACACCATTGGCAGATCGGACGGACCCGGCGCAACGGACTCCTGGACCCAGAAATACATCTTCCCCGGCGGATATGCGCCCGCCATGTCAGAGGTCGTGCCGCATATGGAGCGGGCCGGCTTCTTCATCACCGACGTGGAGGTCCTGCGCCTGCATTACGCCAAGACGCTGCGGGAATGGCGCCGGCGTTTCATGGCGGCGCGGCCAAAAATGGAGAAGCTCTACGACGCCCGCTTTTGCCGTATGTGGGAGTTCTTCCTGGCCTCGGCGGAATCGGCCTTTTACAACACCTTCCACGTCAACTTTCAGTTCCAGCTCAGCAAGCGGCTGGAGGCGGTGCCCATAACCCGGGACTATATGTATTCCAACAACTCCTCATCCCATCAGGTTAAGTCACTGGATAAGGTTGTCCCCAAAACCTATCCTCAAGCCCATCACGGCTGACATAAAAGGGGTTTCCAGTGACCAAGGCACGCGTGTTGTTCTCGCTCCTGACGGGTGCGAGTTTGTTTGCATTTTCATCCGCCCAGGCTGCGAGCGCGCCGGCGGATGTCATCATCACCGGCGGTACGGTCTACACGGGCGCCGACGTGGCGCCGACCACCGCGGACGTGGTGATCGTCGGGGACAAGATCGCCTATGTGGGCCCCAACGCTGCTTCCCGCTACACTGCCAAGACGACGATCAGCGCCGCCGGCAAGATCGTCTCGCCGGGATTCATCGACGGCCACGCCCATCCCAACAGCTTCATCGGGTCGCCGGACTCCAAGCAACGCGCCAACTATCCTTGGATCTATCAGGGTGTCACCACCATGATGATCGGTGTGGACGGGGGCGGCACCTACGACATCTCCGACATGGCGGCGAAGTATGGCAAGGACGGCATCGGCAATAACGTCGCGCCGTTCGTGGGCTTCGGCCCGGTCCGGGTGGCGGTGCTCAAGA
>CANISR010000220.1 GCA_947470105.1 Fidelibacterota bacterium
CGGAAGTCCGAGTTGTCTTGCGTTGTCACGCACAGCATGTCCGTGCCCGGCTGCAGGTCCTCGACCACCACGACACCGACGTTGTCTTGGCGATCGTGCACCAGAAGTTGCGGAATACTCATAAATATAGCCCCGTTTTTGATTAACCCATTGGCGATCATGTTACCGGCCCCGCTCAAGGCCGTCTTATACAAGACGCACTCTTCTATAAGACTTTAAGTGTGTCGAGCAATAGGGGAATTACTCGCTTTTGCAAAGCCCTGCCGCGAACGAAAGCGAGCGTCCGTCCGCGAAGAGACCGAAGAAGATTGCGAAGCTCCGCCGGCCGGAAGCCGGTGAACGTCGAGACCATCGTCGTGCCGATACCTTGTTTCCAGATCTCGACAAACTGTGCCGGCAGAAAGGCTTCATTGCGCGCGGGTCGCTGCAACAACCGCGATCGGATCTAGGCGCCCGCCCTAGGATGACGGGCCACTGCTCAGCAACGATTTGGCCGCCAGAGAGCATTCTCCCATCACCGCAAAGAAATTTGCCACGCCGTCGGCGCCCACCACAAAAGCATTGGGCTGGTTAGCCGGACGCCAAGCCGCCAGCCGGGATTTTGTCCAGGCGTCGTCGAAGGCGCTGTGATTCGAAATCAGCACTGTTGCGCCGGCAGCGGCGGCGGCCGCCGCCATTTTCTTCTGAGACGCGACGAAAGTGTCGAAGAAAGCCTTGTCGTAGGCCGTGAACGCCGTGCCGCTGGCATAAGCGACTGTGTGAGGCTGGCCATGGTCTGTGACCTTGAAGATGAGACCGTAAGACCCCGGCGTGTGGCCCGGCGTGGTGACGATCTTCACGGCCGCATCACCGAGTGTCAGGACGCGACCATCTTCGGCGACCAGGTCCTTCTTGGGGGTGCCGCCGGGCATCGGCCGCGTGGCTTGGGCGATCAGATCCCAATCACCCGCACCCAACATCACATGTGAGCCATAGGTATCCTGAAAATATCTGGCCCCTTCGTCGTGGTCGCCGTGACCATGGGTGATCAGTACATATTTTACCTTAGAGGGATCGAGGCTCATCTTCTTCAGGCCCTCGACGATTTCCGGCCCAACCGCGTAATTGTATAAAGTATCGATGATAATAATGCCGTCGCTGGTGGTAAGAGCCCAGGCGGTGTGGAACTTCGTGCCCAGAAAGTAGAGATTGTCGAACACCTTCTGGGGCTCGGCATACCAAATATCTCGGCCGGGATCGGTGTTGTAATTGCCGACAGCAGGTCCGACTTTCGGCGCGATGCAGTTGCGCGCGAGGACCCCCAGCCACTCGAAACGGGCGGCTTCCTTGGCGGTTTTCAGGTGCGCCATGTAATCCGCCGGCAGATCGGCGGCTTGAACGGGCGCTCCGCACAGAAGCGCGCCGACGCAAAGTGAGAGGCCGTAAAACAACTTCTTCGCGGTGGTCATATGGATCCCCCTATTGAGCTGCAGGCGTTGACGGCTATGAGCGGGTCCGCTGGCTTATCAATTTGATCACGTCAATTGAGCGGCGGGAGCAAGGTTGAAAGCATTTTCTTCTGCTCACCCAGCTTCCGTGCGGCTTGTATCGCCGACGCGTCCAGCGACACGCCGGCGCTCCTCAGATACGCGATCGCGCCCTCGTCGAGATACCAGTCCAGGTTTTTGCCAATGCCCCTCGCATCGTTCGAGCTGTCCTCGAAGTAGGTGTATAGCGGCTTATTCTTGAATGCCCACTGCAGCCGGCCGTCGTCGCGGCGCACGACCGTCCATAAGCCCATAGGTTTATCATCCTTTTGAGCCTGAATAATCGGCCACACGGCGCTGCATGTCTTGTCGCACGCCGATTGCCCGGCCGGCTCGGCGTCAAATATGTAGAGCGGCAAAAGCGCGGGGAAGGATTTGTATATCCATTTACCGTCTTCGGACGAGAGCGCGACAGCGCTCGGGTAAGGCAATTGGTCCACAGACAGCTCTGCGGCCCTGGCCCGGTCCTCATGACCACCGCACAGGATCAATACCAATGCGCTGATAAGCCAGCGCCACGTCATCTTGAGCGTGGGCTCGGCGCACATCTCCGCCTTTTGCGTTGGACGCATGATCGACCCCCGCGGGCGTGAGTGACGTTACTTCCTACGCCTCGCAGCAGTGGAGTGGCTCTCGCGGCAGGACTATCGGCGTCCCTGCTCGCATACCTTCGCTCCCTGCCCGCTCGCGAGCCGGGAGCGAAAGCCGCAAGTGCGCCTACGATAGCATTTCGCTGATTTCCTTGGACGTGTTGTTACTGCGCGCGCCCCACGACGGAGTATCAATCCCCATAACCCGCAGAGCGGTGTAACCCAAACGGCTGCTCGGGTCGTTAGCCATCTTAATGTGGAGGCCGGTCTTCACCTTTCCGCCCGCGCGGCCCGCGGTCATCGCCGGCATATTGTCTAGCGAATGGATGCGGGCAAAGCCGCAGTCGGTCAACGCGTAGATCAGCATGTTGTCGAGCAGCGTGCCGTCCCCTTCCTTGATCTTGGAGAAGGCTTCCACGTAATAAGCCCAAGCTTCCATCGACCTGCGGGCAAACCAGGAACAGTTGGGCTGATAGCCCAGCTCCGCATCGATCGGCTCCTCGTGCGTCGTGGTGTGGTGCGGCTTTTCGTAACCTTCCTTCGAGGTATTGGACGACGCGCTGGACCAGTTCATGTTGAATACACGCGTCTGGTCACAGGCGACCGCCATGACCATCAAGTCCGTCATCATCTTGTGGCGCAGCTTCATCACGCCCGCCTCGGTGCCAAGTTCCGGTTCCGAGGTAAGCGTCTTCGGCGCGACGCAGGCCGCAATCGGTTCCGGCTTGGTGATCTGCTGATCGAACTGACGCTCCAGCTGCCGCAAACCCGTGAGGTACTGATCGAGGCGCTGCTTGTCCTCGTAGCCGACTTCCTTCTGCATGACATTCAATTCGTCGAGCACGCCCGAGAGCACGCTCTTGCGCACCATCACGCGCGGATTCGGCTTGAAGTCCTTGGCGTTCGGGTCCTGGAAATCGGGTCCGAACAGCCGCGTGTAGAAGTTGATCGGTGACACTTCCGGCGTGGCCGGAGCATTCGCGCTCTCGTACGACACGGTCGAGCGCACATCCCCGGTGGCGCAGGCGGTCAGCGACTTGAACCGCGTGGTGCGGCCGATCTGGTTGGAGATCGTGGTGTCGATCGATTCGCCGGGCTTGTCGTTGCCGTTCTTCGGGGACTGGCCGGTCATGCCGATGATCCAACCGGTGTAATGACAGAGGTTCGGGTCGGTGTCGCGGAAAGCGGACATCCCCGTGAACAGGTTCATGTACTGCTGGATGGGCTTGAAGGACACGATCTCCTCGGGCAGGTCGTAGTTCGCCCCCACCTTCTTCGGCACAAAAATGCTGGAGCTCATGCTCAGGCCCCAAAACCAGGTGCCAAAGCGCACCGGCATCTTCCGGCCGTCGGCAAGCGCTGTGCCGTTGCCGTTCAAAAAGCAATTGAGCAACGGAAGCGAGAGCGTAACCGCAGTTCCGTCCAGGACACCCTTTAAAACGCGACGCCGGTTGATAGCCATGGCTTTTCTCCTGCTAATGGAAGCCTGCGACAGAGGGCGATGCGGGGGCGCTCGCCGTCTTCGCAGCGGGTTCAGGTTGTTTTTGCTCGGTCACGGTCGTGAATGTCGGGTCCATCACCACAGTCCGCAGCAGCCCACGCAGGCGGTAGCCATCCGTTGCGAATTGCTTATCGAGCTGTGCCAGCGTGGCCGGGTCCACCGCATTGCTCGGGGACCCCACAGCGTAGGCATAAACGCGTTTCACAAGGCAGGCGGGCAGCGCCGGATGATCGTGCAGCGCTGCCGTCATCCCGACGATATCAGTGAACGATTTCCCATCGAGGGTGCCACTGGCATCGATCGGCGCCCCTTTCTCAGTGACCCTGAACTGGCCGGCGCCATCAAAGTTCTCAAGGGCAAGGCCGGTGGGATCCATAATCTTGTGGCATCCGGCGCAAACCGGGTTCTTGAGGTGCAGGTCGACACGCGCGCGCTGCGTCTTGATGTTCGGGTCCGGATTCTCGAGCGCCGAGAAATCGACGTTGGCCGGCGGACGCGGCACTGTCTGGCACAGCAGGATTTCACGCAGCGCCTTGCCACGCAGTGTGGGTGAACTCCGTCCCGGATGGGAATGGGCAGCAAGGAACCCGATCTGAGTCACCAGGCCGATACGTGGACTGTTCTTCGGAAACTCGTATTCCACCCAGCCCGGCGTTGTCGGCAGCTTGTAGATCGCGGCGAGCGTCGGCGACAGGAAGGTATGGCGTGACGTGAAGAGGTCGCGGTAGTCCTGATTTTTGACCAGCATTTGATCGATCGTCGTGCGCAGCATCTGCTCGCGGGCATCCTGCACGGCGGTGCCGGTGAACGCCGGATAGATCACGCCGTCTTTCGAGAGGTTGTTGAAATCGTCGAGATGGAACATGTCATCGAAGAAGGCGCGCATGCCCGCTTCGAGCCGAGGGCTCGCCAGCATCCGGTCGACGGTCTTGGCGAAGCCCTTCGGCGTTTGCAGTTCGCCGGAGCCCGCGGCTGTCAAAAGCTGGTCGTCCGGCGCGGCGTTCCACAGGAAAAAGCTCAGGCGTGAGGCCAACGAATAGGCATCAAGGCGCAGCTGTCCGGGATGCTTCGGATCGGGCTCGCTGCGCTCAGACACCATCAGCACGCGCGGGGTGATCAGCATGCCCTCGAGAACGGTTCCAAGACCGACATGGAAATCCTTCAAGCGCTCCGCAGCGTCGTGCGCGTCCTTGACGTACACCTCCAAGCGCGCGGGTTCGAGTGGGCGGCGATAGAAGAGTCGGCCGACGGTACCTAAATAGGCGCGCGCGCAAGCGTCGTCCGCGGCCTTCTCGTCCTTCGGCGTGCACGGCATCAAGAAATGGCGATACCGATCACTCATGATCAGGGCGTCCAAGGTCGCCGCGGTCTTTTGATAGGTCTCGATCTGGCTCGCGGTCACGCCGGAGAAGGACGTGCCCACCCCAATGAGGCCGTCATTCCGCGTGACTGTGGCAAACGAGCTCGGAACAGCAGCACTCGGCCCGAATACATAGTTAATCGTGTTCTGCAATTGACTGGCCGTCATCACGCGAAGCCGGCGCGGCGGCTCCTTGCCTGGCTCCGCCACGGCGGTTGCCTGCACCTGA
>CANISR010000221.1 GCA_947470105.1 Fidelibacterota bacterium
CCGGTCATATCCCCGACCACGACCGCGTACCGTAAGCCTGCGGCCCCTGCCAGTTCGTGGTAGGTCCCGACCACACGGCCCGTATGGGTGAGTTCGACCAAGGCCCCACCCGGCGCCATGAAGGCCGCATTGGCAAGCCCGGCGCCATGGGGACCGACCACAAGTGAGGCGCCTGCAAACAGCACCGCCTGCTCACGCACCGAAAGCCCGCCAGGCGTCACAGCCGTGAAGCCGCGCTTTTCCAGGCGCGCGATCAGGTCCACCTCATTGACGATGCGCCGCCGCTGCGCATCACCGCGGGCGATATAGAGTTTCGCAGTCCCGCGCGCAGCTCCGACACCGAAGCTCCGGCGCAACCAGGCCACGCGCGCCGGGTCGGCGCCGGTGGCCCGGCGCGGAAAAATCAGCGACCGGCAGAACAGCAGCGTGCCGTCGAACGGGTGCTGCTGCGCGGATGTTATGCCGAGGGCCGCCAGCGCCGAAGGAATGAACGGCAATGTCGCCTCAGCCGCGGGCCCGTAGCCGGAGATAATGCACTTGGCGCCCACCGCATTGGCCCGCACCTGCCAGTGCAGATTGGCGAGGCTGTCGATGAGAAAATGGAAGTAGTTGTTGGTGGCGTAGCTGTTGACCGCGAACACGGTCTGTTCGGCCGTGGTCCACGGAATGTGCACGCCGGGGAATTGCCCGGTGAACTGTGCGAGGCTGTACTGCAGCGCATCGCTCTCCAGGTTGATCACCGACTGACGCAGCATCTGCCCCGTGGGCAGCACCACCGCACCGAACGGACCGAGCAAGAAACAGTCCTGTGCCGCGCACATCAGATCCTCGCCGCGGCGCGACGGTCCGGGCTTGAAGACCGAAGCGAATTCAGGGCGATTGAGGAAGACTGGCGCTTCAAGAACGAGGGCCGACTCGCGGCCGGCGCGGGCGTAGGCCAGCGGCGCGGAACTGCGACCGATCTCGCCCAGGGGCACTTCCATGCCGGACCGGGTGATATCGAGGACATTGAGGAATTTCTCGCCTGCCATTTTTCCCGCGATCACTTTTGCTGCGCGACTCCAAAGCGGTGCCGCCGTTAACTTTTTCCGCCTACTGCTCCGGGCCGCCTCAACCGCTGCGGGCGAGGCCGGGAAAGTCCTTCCCCCGTCCCGGCGCGCGCGGCCGCCAACCTCCACGCCTGCCTGAAAATTCTTGACTCTACAAGGCCTGCGAGGCCTCAATATTCGGCAATCGAGTTTTGGCCTGATTTTGTCGGCGCCACCTTGAAGGCGCTTTCCCAAGTCACGCACAAACTCCGGGTTGTCGGACGCCGCGCGACGTTTGCGCGGTACTTCGCGCGAGTGAGCGCATCTACGGAGATGAGGAATGGCTTCAGGAACTGTGAAGTGGTTCAACAAGGTGAAGGGCTACGGCTTCATCCAGCCGAGCGATGGCGGCAAGGATGTTTTCGTGCACATCACCGCCGTTGAACGCGCGGGCATGGACACGCTCGTTGAAGGCCAGCGCGTCAAGTACGATATGGTCAGCGAACGCGGCAAGACCGCGGCCGCGAACCTGAAGGCGGGCTAAGCCGGCTTTCACCGACGAAGCCTTTCTCAAAGGGACGGCGGTACAGCAAAGATCTCCACAACGGCGGCGCCGGCTTTTCCGGGCTGCCGTTCTTCTTTGTGTCCGGTCCGGCCGGAGACCGGCATATCAATATTTCAGACCGGCAAACAAAACCGCCTTACTGCAGGACACCCGCGGCCTTGAACCACGCGATGGCGTCCTTGAGCGCCTCATCCACCGGCCGTGCGCTATAACCCAAAGTCTTTTCGGCCTTGGCGCTGGAAAAGAACATGCGCTTACGCGCGAGTTTCAATCCATCCACGGTCACGAACGGATCGCGCCCTTTGAACAGGCGTGCAAAAGCCTCAGCGGCGTAAGCGAGCGGCAGAATTGCTCCCACCGGCAGCTTGATGGTCGGCGCCTTGCGTCCGGTCATGGCGCTGATGCGGATCAAGATCTGCTCGAGGGTCATGTTTTCGCCGCCGAGCACGTAGCGTTCGCCCACAGCGCCTTTGTCATGGGCCAGCAGGTGACCACGGGCGACGTCGTCCACATGCACCAGGTTGAGGCCGGTATCCACAAAGGCCGGCATACGCCCTGCCGCCGCTTCGATGACCGTGCGTCCGGTGGGCGTGGGCTTCACATCGCGGGGGCCCACCGGCGCCGACGGATTGACGATGACGATGGGCAGTCCTTCGCCAGCAAGGCCGCGCACCGCATCCTCGGCCATGAACTTGGAGCGCTTATAGGGGCCGATCATCTCTGCGAGATCCACCGCCGTGGTTTCATCGGCGACGCTGCCGTCCTTGGGGATGCCGAGGGTCGCGACGCTCGAGGTGTAGACCATGCGGGAAGCGCCGGCGTCGGCGGCGCGGCGCAACAGGTCGGTGGTGGATTCGACATTGGTCGCATACATGGCCGCCGGATCGGGCACCCACAAACGATAGTCTGCCGCCACGTGATACAGGCTGGCGATGCCCTTCACGGCCCGGGCGCGCGTATCGGCATCGCGCAGGTCCCCCTCAACGATCTCGATATCGAGACCTTCGAGATTGCGCCGGTCTCCGCCCGCGCGCGCCAGCACCCGCACGGCCTCGCCGCGCGCCAACAGCGCGCGCGCGACGGCCGAACCGATAAACCCTGTTGCGCCTGTGACCAGTGATTTCATTTAGGTTTGGGCATTTGTGCTTAAACCGTTTTACCCGGTATCCTGCCTAAACCAATGGATCAGACGTGACAACATGAAGCAGGTGATCTTCACTGCCGACGACTTCGGTCTCGCACCCGAGGTCAATGAAGCGGTGGAACTGGCTCATAGCAAGGGCGTGCTCAGTGCCGCCAGCTTGATGGTGGGTGCACCCGAAGCCGCCGACGCGGTTGCGCGGGCGAAACGCCTGCCGGCGTTGCGGGTCGGCCTTCACGTCACCGTTGCCGACGGCAAGGCTCTGCTGCCGCACGCGCAGATTCCCGCGCTGAGCGACGCGGACGGCAATCTTCCCTCCAATCTCGCGCGGGCTGGTGTGCACTGGTTTTTCTCAGGCCGGGCAAAACGCGATCTGGCGGCTGAAATCTGCGCCCAGTTCGAAGCCTTCCGCGCCACCGGCCTGCCGCTCGATCACGTCAACGCCCACAATCACATGCATCTTCATCCCACGGTGCTGGGGCTCATCATTGCTGTCGGTCGGGATTTCGGCGCCCCGCCGATGCGTCTGCCGTGGGAGTCTCCGGCTGGCCTGCTTACGCCCTGGCTCGCCATCCTCCGCGCACGATTGCGCGCGGCCGGCATACGCCACAACGACACCATCGTAGGAATGTCGGCCACGGGTCACCTGACCGCCGACAAGGTGTGCGCAGCTTTGGTGCAGATCAAAGACGGGGTGACAGAATTCTATTTTCATCCGGCGAGCCGAAGCACACCGACCCTCGAGGCCCAGGCCCCGGGATACGACCGACAAGGCGAGCTTAATGCCCTTTTGAGCCCTATGGTTGCAGCCACACTTGCGGAAATGGGGCTTAAGCCCTTGGGTTTTAGGGACTTGCGGTAGAACGAGACGGACCGTAGACCCAGGGTCGCGCTAAAACCTTGATTTCCGCGTTTGCGCCGATAGGATGGCGCCAAAATAGCAAACAACGACAAGAAGATACACGTCCCGGGGGATTTTGTGACAGCGACGCTGACCTCAAACGGCAGCCCAATTCCATACACGTCTCAGTACTTCGGTGCGCTGCGGGAAACCAACCCAGTAGAGTCGTCGGATATTCGCGCGCGGTATGTAGAAGATGGTTACGTCCTGCTGCGTGACGCGATTCCCGCCGACAAGGTCTGGGATCTGCGCGCCGCCTATCTCGGTATGTTCGGCCCCGCCATGTGCAAGAACGGCGATGCGCGCCGCGGCGAATTCGCCGGCGCCATGCCGGACGGCCTGCCCGCACACGGCATCAGCGGCCACCCCGCCCACGACTTTGTCCGCGGCGACATGTTCCGCGCCTTCGCCGGCCTGCCGGTGTTCAAGGACATCGCCGAGACAATTTTCCACGGGCAAGCCGAGCAGATCCGCCGCACCCCGCTGCGCCATTTTATCCCGGGCCGCAAAGGCGCATCGCGCGCCCACCTCGATAAAACCTATATCGACGGCGTGTCCGCCGACCTGGTGACGATCTGGGTGCCGCTGGGCGATTGCCCGGTGGAAGCCGGCGCGCTGCTATACCTGGACGGCTCGCATACCGACGCCAATCTCGAAGCCAAGATGCGCGAACACGATGCGCCGACTGATCGCCTCCACGATGCGCGTCCGATCACCCATGACCTCAAATGGCTGTCGGACCAGACCGGCCGGCGCTGGCTGACCACGCACTTCAAGGCCGGCGACATCGTCATCCATTCGCCGTCCATCATTCATGCCTCGACCGACACCCAGGTCGACATGATGCGTGTGTCCACCGACATCCGGTTCCAGCGCAAAGGGGCAGCGTCCGACCCCCGCTGGCATGCGGACTGGTCGGCCGATGACGGCTACTAGGGATTAGGCCTTAAGCCCAATCGCCGGCGAGGCTATAACCTCGCTCATGCTCTCTTCCCTCGCGTGTAACATTGTCCGCGCCTGCCGGCGCTCGCCCTGGATAGTGGTGGGCGCGACCGCAATCTTGGTCGCGCTGTCAGTCACGGCGGCGGCGTTCTTCCTATCCATCAATACCGATATCGAAGCGCTGTTCGACAACGACGTGCCGTTCCGGGCCGCGGAGAAGGCCTTCGACGCCCAGTTCCCGAGTGAAGTGGATGTGATCGTTGCGGTGGTGGACGGGCCCTCGGCCATGGCGGCGGAGCGGGCAGGCCAGCGCCTGGCGGCCAAACTGACGCCGCGCAGCGACCTGTTCACCACGGTGACGACGCCCGGCGGCGGACCGTTCTTTGAGAAAAACGGCCTGCTCTATCTTACGCCCGATGAACTCGGTGAACTATCGACCCGGCTCGCGGAGGCGCAGCCGTTGCTCGCCTCCATCGCCACCGACCGCAACGCCCGCGGCCTGTTCCGCCTGCTCGAACTTGGGTTCA
>CANISR010000222.1 GCA_947470105.1 Fidelibacterota bacterium
AACGATGCTCCATTTGCCCACGGGTTTGGCGTCATCAGCCGCGTATACCACCGGCCACATGCCGATGCAGCTCGGGCGATTTTCCACATCGGGCAGGATGAACCCGGCCGGATAGGGGCTCATGAGCCCGGCGTTCTCGGTGTATTTCTTATCGCCGCAGGTGGGCTTGCCCTTCTGCTCGCCGGCGTCGCCATTGCGCAGCGCTAGGAGCGGCCAGGTATAAAGTGTCTTGCCGTTGGCGTCGGCGAAGACCGGGCCTTCCAGCTCGTTGTTCGTAACCTGAAACCCCGGCGGCAACGGCGTCTTCAAATAGTCTTCCGTAAGGCGTGTCTTCTGCGACTGGGCCTGGGCGGAGAAACCCACCATTACGGCAAATGCCGCCGCGGTCAGAGCGCCTGCGATGAGGGATGGCTGCCGCATGTTCTATACCTCCGGCCCTAGTGGCGAGCCGGCTTTTGGTCAGGGTCCTTCGACGCCACTTCCTTCGTCGGGTGCTGGATGAAGACTTGGGTGAACTTCACCTGCAGTGCCGAAGAGATGGCCGTGTTCTTGCCGGTTTTGGGGTCCGGGTAGCCGTCCGCCAATTGATGCAGTTTTTTGTAGAGCGACGGCGAGGACATCTGGCCGTAGCTCTGGTGGTGCGTCGACCAGGAGTGCATGAGCTGGTAGTACCACTTGTCGATGTCGGAATAGCCGGCGAGCAGCCCCTCAGCCCGCTCCGACGTCATCTTGAGGTGGAAGCGGGCACCCTGGATGGAATCCTCACCGGGGATGGAGTTGAAGATCGCGTGCGGCAGGCTGATGTCGGCAGGCTCGGTCATGAGCACGCCATTTTCGATCTTGCCGTGCAGCTTCTGCACATACTTCTTGCCCCAGCGAGCATCCACACGCTGCGAGCCGCCCGGGATGATGTCGTTGCCGGTGGCGTCCGCCAGCGGCCGGTCGCGGCCGCGGTAGATCGTCACGTCCACATCCGGGTCGTTGTTGAGGTCGTCGAGCTTGGTGATCTCGAACATCACGCGGTTGTAGTCGAAGTCACGCAGGTAGCGGTTCACCAGGAAATGCAGGATGCCGGTGGGGCCGCGGTATTCCTCGATGCAGCCGATGGCGCGGTAGAGTTGGTTGTCGATGCCCGTCTCGCCCTCGGGGCTGGTGAAGTCGCCCGCCTTCACCTTGCCGTCCAGGTTGAGGCCATAGGAAATCTTGCCCTGGGCTTCACGGAAGGGGAAACGATCCGGCTCCAGAGTGGGAAACCACGATGCCGCTTCACGGGCGAGCTGGCCTTCCACCAGGGTGTGCTTGGTGCCGTCCTCGGGGAACAGCGCCTTGAACTGCTCGCGCGGGCCCCATTGGTTGAGGCCCTCCGGGCATTCCACTTTGGCTTCCGGTGTCTGGTAGACGCCCCACACTTCATCGGTGATCAGGAAGCCGATGGTTTTAGTCTTCAACGCCGTTTCGGCGAGCGCCGCGGCCGCACCGTCGGCGGCCTGGGCCGCGCCCGCCGCCAAGGTCAGCGCCGAAGCCGCGATCATTCCTAGGGCACGTTTCATGGAAGTCTCCTGTCACGCGAAGCGTGAAAAATATGAATCACGACGCATTGTTGAAGTAATCGTCTCTCAGCCAGAACGCCTTGAAGCCATTACGCGCGCCCTGAAACTCGCCCCAGGAATCGCCGTAGAGGTCGCCGGGTTTCTTGTCGCCGGCAAAGGTGAATACCGGGCGGTCGCGATAAGCCCAGACACGCAAGGCATCCGCCTGACCCGGGGCGGCGCGGTGGCCGGTCTTGGGGTCAATGTCCATGGTGCTCCAGATCTGGCTGTCGCTTTTCGCGTCTTTGGCCGCGATGACATAAGGGAAGGTTTTAAGGCACCGCGCCGGATCGCCGCCGCCGCAGACGGCGAACCGATAAGCCTGGGGCATATCCGGGTGATCGCAGGCGAACTGGTCGGGGGCGTCGTCGCTGCACTTATAGGTGTAGACCGTGCGGCCCTCGGCGTCCGCCAGCACCTGGCCCGCCGGCGCATCCTGGATGGTGAAGCCCTTTGGCGCCGTAGGCGCGGTCTGGGTGTAGACATTGTGCCAGCCGGGCACATCGCTGCCTTCCAGGCTGGCGGGGTGACCTTCCGGATCGAGGACGTGGAGATAGAGCGGCTTCTTGCGGAAGGTCCACTGCTTGACGCCCGGGGAACGCTCGATCACCGCCCACTCGCCTCGCCCTTGCGCGGACTCAGGTGCGATCACCGGCTTCCATTCCTCGGCGCAGGTCGCATCGCAATTGGATTTATTCGGCCCATCCTTATCCCAGGTGTAGACCGACTTGCGCGCCGCATCGACCACCAGGCGGCCGAGGGCGGTCTGGACCACGACGAAACCCGGCGGCACGTTGGGCTTCGGGCCCACCGGCTCACGCGGTGCGCCGCCCTCGCCGATCATGCGGCGGTTGGTGGCGCCGATAACGTCGCCGGGCGTCTTGTCGAGGATCGAGGTGTAGAGCGCGAAGCCGTCATAGGCCCATTGCCGGGCACCATCGGCCCGTTCGACCACCGTCCATTTGTCCACGGGCTTGGCGTCATCGGGCGCCAGTACCGGCGGCCATAACTGGACACAGCTCATGCGCGTTTCGACATCGGGCAGGATGAACCCGGCGGGATAAGGGCTCATGAGGCCGGCGTTCTCGGTGTATTTTTTATCGCTGCAGGACGGCTTGCCCTTCTGCTCGCCGGCGTCGCCGTTGCGCAGCGGCTTCATGGGCCAGGTGTACAAGGTCATGCCGGCGCTGGTGGCGAACACCGGGCCTTCCAGCTCGGTGTTAATGACCTGGAACCCGGGCGGCAGCGGCGTTTTTAAGTAATCTTCTGTGGCGCGCCCCTTCTGCGATTGAGCATAGGAGGCGACGCTCGCGGTCAGAACCGCAAGGACCAGTGCGCCGGCAAGACCTGACCGCAGCCGCATGTCTCTCTCCAGGACTGGCTTAGACCAGAATCTCGCTGACTTCCTTGGACGTGGTGTTGCTCTTCGTGCCCCAGGAATTGATGTCCACGCCCATGACCTTCATGGCAGTATAGCCGAGCCGCACCACGGTCGAGCCCTTGCCGTCGATATGCAGACCGGCCTTCATCTTGCCGCCGGCCCTGCCCGCGGTGAACATCGGCAAGCCTTCCAGCGCATGGATGCGCGCCAGCGACTGGTCGGTACTGGCGATGATCAGGCAGTTGTCGAGCAAGGTGCCGTCGCCTTCCTTGATCTTGGCGAAAGCTTCGACGAAATAAGCCCAGGATTCCATGGACCGTTGGGTGAACCAGGACACGATCGGCTGGTAGCCCAGCTTTTCGTCCAATGGCTCCTCATGGGTCGTGGTGTGATGAGGCTTCTCGTAGCCGACCTTGATGGTGGCGGCCTGAGAGGCCGAATAGGCCATGTTGAAAACGCGCGTCTGGTCGCAGGCTGCGGCCATGACCAGGAGATCGGTCATTAGCCTGTGGCGGCTGGCCACCAGCTCCGTATCGCCGCCGATCTTGCTGTCCTCGGGGGCCGCTTTCGGCGGCAGGCAGGCGGCGATCGGCTCGGGTTTGGTGAGTTGCTGATCGAACTGGCGCTCGAGGTCGCGCAAGCCCGTGAAGTATTGGTCGAGACGCGCCTTGTCGTCGGCGCCGACCTTGCCCTTGAGCCGCTCAGTCTGGCTCATGACACCCGAGAGCACGCTCTTGCGCACCATGACGCGCGGGTTTGGCGTGAAGGTGGGCGCGTTGGGGTCTTGGAAGTCCGGCCCGAACAGGCGGGTGTAGAAGTTTACCGGCGACCACTCGGGCGCGTTGGGTGAATTGGCGTTTTCGTAGGAGAAGCTGGTGCGTACATCGCCGGTGGCGGTGGCGGTCAAACTCTGGAACCGGGTGGTGCGGCCGATCTTCTTGGCGACCGTCACATCGTAGGTTTCGCCCGGGCGGTGATCGCCGCTTTCGGGAGCGATGCCGGTGCGCATGGCGACCCAGCCGGTGTAGTGGCACAGGTTCGGCGAGGTGTCCTTGAAGGCGTTGAAGTTCGACAGCAGGTTCAGGTGCTGCTTCACGTTCTTCAGCGACGCTGTTTCCTCCATCAGCTCCCAGTTGGCGCCAAAGGTTTTCGGAGTGAACACCTTCGCGTTCATGCCGCAGCCCCAGAACCAGGTGCCGAAGCGCGTCGGCATGGGCTTGCCGTCGGCCAGGGCATCCCCGTTGCCGTTCAGGAAAACATCCAGCAGCGGAAGGGCGACGGTTACGGCGCTTCCGTTCAGCATCCCTCGCAGGACACGACGACGATTGAGATCGGTCATGGCGTTCTCCCTAATGTCAGTTGGAAGCCAGCGACGACGCGGCGCTGGCCGCCTTCGTTGCAGGTTCAACTTTCCGGACTTGCGAAAAAGCATTGCTCAAGGCGATGGCGCGCAGGAGGCCGGGAAGTCTGTAGCCTTCGGCGGCAAATTTACTGTTGAGATAGGTCATGACGCCCTGGTCCTCGGCTGAGGTCGGACCGCCGATACCATAGCTGTAAAGGCGACGGGTCAGGCAGGACGGCACCTGCGGGTGATCGCGCAGGGCTTTGCTGAGACCCACGACGTTGGTGAACTGGGCGCCGTCGAGGCTGCCGCTCGGGTCGATGACAGCGCCCTTCTCGGTCTCGCGATATGCGCCGGAGGCGTCGAAATTCTCGAGCGCCAGCCCCATGGGATCGGTGACCTTATGGCATCCCGCGCAGACCGGATTCTTCAGATGCACGGCGACGCGCTCGCGCTGGGTCTTGATCGGTGAGGTCGGGTTTTCCACCGCCGAGAAGTCCACGTTCGCCGGCGGCCGCGGCACCACCTGACACAAAATTCGTTCACGCAGCGCCTTGCCCCGCAGAGTCGGAGACGACCGGCCGGGATGCGAATGCACCGAGAGGAAACTGATCTGCGTCAGCAGGCCGGTACGCGGGCTATCCGGGGGAAATTCGTAAGGGATCCAATTCGGCGTCGCCGGCAGATGATAGAGCGCCGCCAGGGCCGGCGAGATGAAAGTGGAGCGCGTCGTGTAGAGGTCGCGGTAGTCCAGCTTCTTGTCGATCAGGTGGCTTATGACCGTGCGTA
>CANISR010000223.1 GCA_947470105.1 Fidelibacterota bacterium
CGGCGCGGGCGCGGCGCTGGCCGCTGTTGCCGGCGCCCTGGTTCCGCCCGATGGGACCGCCCTGCGCCTGATTCTGAGTGCTGTGAGCGCCGGGCTTGCGGCCGGCGCAGCCGTGTCGGCCGTGGTCGGCGCGCGCCACAGGACCGCCGACGGCGGCGCGCTCGCCGCTCTCGTGGACGCCACCGACACGCCGCGCCTGATCACCGACAGCGGCGGCCGGGTGGTGCATATCAATCGTCATGCCCGGGATTGGCTGGGATCGGAAAGCCCCCTCGACTACCTCTCCGCCCGTATCGACAAGGACGGCGAGGGGGACGACACCCTGGTTCGCCTGCGCCAGGCGGCCGCCACCGGCCTTGCCACCCGCGCCGAAGTGCCGCTATCCGGCCCCGGCGGCGAGCAGGAGTGGTTCGAAGTCAGCGTCCGGCCGCTGGTGCAGACCGACGGCGAGACACTGCAGCTCTGGAACGCCGCCGACGTCACCGCCCGGCGCACCATCGGCGACATTCTCAATCACGAACGCCAGGAGCTGTCGGACTTTCTGTATTTCCTGCCCACCGGGATCTATTCGGTGGATGTGGACGGAGTCCTGAGGTTCGTCAATCAGCGCTTCGCTGAATGGCTGGGCTACGACCCCGATGAACTCCAGGGCCTGGCGCTTGATGACATTGTCGCCGGCGCCGTTCGTCCCCAGCCCGAAGGCGAATGGCAGGGCGAAGTACAGTTCCGCGCGCGCAACGGAGAAGTGATTCCGACCCTGGTGCTGCAATCCACCTATGACGACGCCGGTGTTACCCGCACGCGTACCTTGGTCGTGCGTGACGGCATGCGCCGCGAACAAGCCGCTGCCCCCAGTCGCCTGGCCTATGAGCGGTTCCGCGCGCTGTTCGACGCCGCCCCCGTGGCCATCGCCATCACCGACCCCGAGGGTGTGGTGGTGGACTGCAATCGCGCCTTCGAGAAACTCATCGGCCAGACCCGTGCGGCGGTGGCGGGCGGCAGCCTCTCCGACAAGATCGTGGTCGAGGATCGGCGCGCCTTCATATCGGAAATGACCAAGGTCCTGGCCGGCGAGAGCGAAGGGGCCCATTTCGACGTGCGGGTCGCGGGCGGCGTGGTGGCGCAGACCTCAGTGTTCGTGGGGCCGCTAGCAGCCTCGCCGCTCAGCGACGGTCTCTTGCGCGAAGGCGAGATCGAGGGCGCGGTGGCGCACTTCATCGACGTCACCGAACAGAAGAACCTGGAGGCGCAGTTCGCCCAGGCCCAGAAGATGCAGGCCATGGGCCAGCTCGCCGGCGGCGTCGCCCATGATTTCAACAATCTGCTCACCGCCATGATCGGCTTCTGCGATTTGCTGCTCCAGCGTCACGCGGCGGGCGATCCCTCGTTCGCCGACATCATGCAGATCAAACAGAATTCCAACCGCGCCGCCAACCTGGTGCGCCAATTGCTCGCGTTCTCGCGCAAGCAGCCGTTACAGCCGCGCGAGATGAATATCACCGACGCGCTCACGGAAATGTCGCACCTGCTGACGCGCCTCATCGGCGAGTCCATCGAGTTCAAGCTGATCCACGGCCGCGACCTGGGCCTGGTGCGGGTCGATCCGGGCCAGTTCGACCAGCTCATCATCAATCTGGCGGTCAACGCCCGCGATGCCATGCAGGGCGGCGGCACGCTGACCATCACCACCGGCGCCGAGACCTTCTCAACCCCCACACAAGTCGGCGCCGAACAGGTGCCGGCGGGGCGCTATGTGCGCATCGCCGTGTCGGATACGGGCAAAGGCATTCCGCCCGAGAACCTGGGACGCATTTTCGAACCGTTCTTCTCCACCAAGAAGGAAATCCCCGGCGCCGGAACCGGCCTTGGGTTGGCCACCGTCTACGGCGTGGTGCGCCAGACCGGCGGGTTCATCCTGGTCGAATCCGCCATGGGCAAGGGCTCCATCTTCACCATCTACCTGCCGCGGGTTTCGGCCGAAGTGGAAGAAGCCGAGGCCAAGCGCGAGGCCAAGCAGGCCGCCGCGTCCAAGGCCATTCCGGAAAGCGAATTGGCCAAGGCGGACCTCGCCGGTGTCGGAAATATCCTGCTGGTGGAGGACGAGGACGCGGTGCGCGTGTTCGCCTCCCGCGCGCTCAAGAACAAGGGCTACAAAATCCTCGAGGCCCGCACCGGCGAACAGGCGCTGGATATCCTGCGCGACCATCAGGACGTCCAGCTCATGATCACCGACATGATGATGCCCGGCATGGACGGCGGCACGCTCGCCCGTCTGATCCGCGTCGAACGGCCCGAAATCCGCATTATCATTATTTCCGGGTATTCGGAAGAAGTGGCGCGCGGCGACATCGTCGACACCGCCGATTTCCACTTCCTGCCCAAGCCCTTCAGCCTCGGCCAACTGGCGGCCAAGGTGAAGGAAGTCCTGGCGGCATAACGCGCGGTTTGGCGTTATAATCCTCCTGAAGCCAGGGGGTCCTCATGTTCAAAATCGTCTGCGTCGCCGTGTCGCTGTTCGCCACTGCTGCTTTTGCGCAAACCGACACGGCGCTGGAAGCACGCGTCGATGCGGCCGTGAACAAGCTCATGGCCGAGGGCCGCACCGTGGGCACTGAAGTGGGCATCATGCGCGACGGCAGGATGATCCTGTCCAAGGGCTATGGCCTGGCCAATATCGAACTGAATGTGCCGGTGAAGCCGGACACGGTGTTTCGTATCGGCTCCATCACCAAGCAGTTCACCGCCGCCGCCATCCTGATGCTGGCGGAAGAGAAGAAGATCGCGGTGGACGACAAGCTCTCCAAGTATTTCCCGGATTTTCCGCGCGCCGACGAAGTCACCTTACGCATGGTGCTCAACCACACCTCGGGCCTTCATAACTATACGGATTCCGCGGCGGACATCGACCAGCACAAGGACATGACCACCGCCGAGATGGTGCGCAATATCCAGAAGCTGAGCCCGCTCTATGATTTCGAGCCTGGCACCCAGTACCGCTACAGCAACTCAGGCTATTTCCTGCTGGGCGCCATCGTCGAGAAGATGTCGGCTCAGTCCCTGTCCGCGTTCCTGAAAGTCCGGGTGTTCGACAAAGTCGGCTTGCCCCAGACCGCCATGGACGATGTGCTGGAGATCGTGCCCAACCGCGCTGCCGGCTATGATGCGGTGAAAGATAAGAAGGGCGTATTCAAGAACACCACCTACGCCTCCATGACTTGGCCGGCAGGTGCGGGCGCTATGCGCTCCACCGTCGGCGATCTCGCCAAGTGGCACGCGGCCTTGTTCAGCGGCAAGGTGCTGAAACCCGAGACCTTCGCCGACATGACGATGCCGGGCCGTTTCAAGAACGGCGAAGTCGTCAATACCCGGGCCGGCGCCACGCGCCAGTCGCCGCCGGGCCAGGAGCCGCCCACCGGCTACGCCATGGGGCTCATGACCGGGACCTTCATGGGCCAGCCGCGCATCGGCCACAGCGGCTCCATCGACGGCTTTAACGCCATGATCAATACCTATCCGCAGGCGAAGGTGACCATCGTCGTGCTCAACAACACCATCGGCCAGTCGGCGGAATTCGAAGCCGCCGTGGCCCACGCTGTCTTTGATAAGTAGTTAGTCTCCCGGTCCACGCCGCTTGATGTCGGTGTAGGGCGTACAGTCGAGGTGGGTGAACATGGCGGGCTCGCCGTGGGCGGGCGCCACCAGATCGATATCCGAGTAGCCCCCGTGGCATTCGGGAATGCGCGAGCCTACTTCCAGATAGACCAGATCCTGATCGCCGCGGTTCTGCAGATGGTGGCCGTCGCGTTCGCCGCCTTTGAACCCCGCGGCGTCGCCGGGACGGAGAATTTCTTCACCAGCGTCGGTCACCAGCACGGCCTCACCTTCGAGGACATAGACGAATTCGTCTTCCAGGGAATGCCAGTGCCGTTGGCTTGACCATACGCCCGGTTTCAAGCGCACGAGATTGACCCCGAACTGCGTCAGTCCGGCAAGATCGCCCAGCCTGGCCTTGGACCGCGCGCGGCAAGGCTGGTCGTAAGGGGGCGGGTACATGGTGCCGACCACGGGCTTCACGGCGGCGGTGTCGATTCTCTTGGGCTTAGGTGAAGGGGCGTTCATGGCAATTCCTGCGTGCGGGAGTATCAGGACCACGTTCTAGCTAGGCGGGTTGCCCGGAAACACCGAAATTTATCGATATTTATCAACGACATAATTTGAGGAAGATTTTGGGCCGCGTTCTTAGTTGCTTTTTTGTTCTCTTTTTTTCTTGCGGTAAAAGAACAAAAAGGGTACATCAATCCTACTGAATTTGGGGGGCGTCAGGGGCTTACATCCTCCCATTCTAGCGGCCGGGCGTACCCCGGTTGTACAGGCCCCCAAGACTGAATAGACAAACAGGAGCCGCCCATGCCCGCCGATCCCGCCCTCCGCCTCGTTGAGAAAGAATCCATGGATAAGACCAAAGCCCTCGATGCGGCCGTGACGCAGATTGAACGCGCCTTCGGCAAGGGCTCGATCATGCGCCTCGGCGGCAGCGACAAGGCGGTGGATATCGCGTCCATCCCCACCGGTTCGCTCGGCCTCGACCTGGCGCTCGGCATTGGCGGCCTGCCCAAGGGCCGCATCATCGAAGTCTACGGCCCGGAAAGCTCGGGCAAGACCACCCTGGCCTTGCATGTGATCGCCGAAGCCCAGAAGTCGGGCGGCACCTGCGCCTTCATCGATGCCGAACACGCCCTCGACCCCGGCTATGCCCGCAAACTCGGGGTCAACCTCGACGACCTCCTGATCTCCCAGCCCGACGCCGGCGAACAGGCGCTCGAGATCTGCGACACCTTGGTGCGCTCCGGCGCCATTGACGTGCTGGTGGTGGACTCGGTGGCGGCGTTGACGCCGCGCGCCGAACTCGAAGGCGAGATGGGTGACAACCACATGGGCCTGCACGCCCGCCTCATGAGCCAGGCGCTGCGCAAG